>CAJJPZ010000034.1 GCA_905193765.1 uncultured Eubacterium sp. | reverse complement strand
GTGACTAAAGGTACTAATGAACCTTACAGAATTATGACCAGCAGAGCGGAATATAGGCTGGTTCTGAGGCAAGACAACGCAGATCTGCGTCTGACAGAGCGCGGATATGAGGTCGGTTTGGTAAAAAAAGACAGATATGACAGATTTTTAAATAAAAAAGAAGTCGTCGCCGCAGAGACGGAGAGACTGTCCAGGATCATCATCAGACCGGAAGAAATAAACGATTATCTCGAATCGGTGGGATCGACGCCGATCAAAAACGGTACCTCCATAATGGAGCTCATGAAGAGACCTCAGGTGACATATGATTCTCTGGCATTCGTGGACAGAGACAGACCTCAGCTTTCGGAGCACCAGAAGACCATGATGGAGGTCCAGATAAAATATGAAGGATATATAAAGAAGCAGGAGCAGCAGATAGAAAAATTCAGGAAACTGGAAGACAGGAAACTCCCGCAGGATTTCAACTATGATTCCGTGGAGGGACTGAGGATAGAAGCACGCCAGAAACTCAACAGCTTCAGACCGCTGTCGGTAGGACAGGCATCCAGGATCTCAGGCGTTTCACCTGCGGACATCAACGTGCTGCTGATACATCTCGAGAAAATGAGAAGAAGGGGATAGATATGATAAAAGATCTTGAACTTGTATTTGATAAACTTGGCATCGGATATACGGAAGACATGGATGCAAAGTACAGATTTTACATGGAGAGCATTCTCGAACGGAACAGATATGTCAATCTGACGGCGATAACTGATACGGAGGACTTCATCAAAAAGCATTATATCGATTCTCTGCTGTGTGGCATGTCCGCTGAATTCAGGAGTGGCGGAAGGGTGATCGACATTGGCACCGGGGCCGGGTTTCCTGGGGTGCCTCTTGCCATCGCCTTTCCTGAAAAGGAATTCGTGCTGATGGATTCTCTCAACAAGAGGATAAAGATAATAAACGAACTCTGCAGTGAGGCCGGGATCAAGAATGTGACTGCCGTACACGGCAGGGCAGAGGAGCTGGGCAGACGCAAAGATATGAGAGAGAGCTTCGATGTATGCGTGTCCAGAGCTGTGGCCAATATGAGCACGCTATCCGAGTACTGCCTGCCTTTCGTCAGGACCGGCGGGACCTTTATCGCATACAAAGGACCGGACAGCGACCAGGAGATACATGATGCAGAGAACGCTGTGAAGCTGCTGGGCGGAGAAATATCACGGGTAGAAAAAATGAATATAGACGGTTTTCCGTTCGATCACAGGCTGTTGTTCATCAGCAAGACCGGACATACAGTGTCGAAATATCCGAGAAAACCGGGAACACCTGCAAAAGAGCCTTTAAAATAGCGAATAAAGGCTCTTTTTGTTTTACGAATGTGCTTTTATCCGTGTGGACATGCTGTTAATATGTAGTCAAGAGGGGATGAGCAGCAGGAAAGGAGAAAACATGTTTATAAAGAAGACACTTGAAGTTCCTGTAAATATGATAAAGACGAATGAAAATCAGCCGAGAAAGGATTTCGGCGATGAACAGCTCCAGGAACTCAGAGATTCGATAAGGGAGTTCGGTATACTTCAGCCGCTGATACTGAAGAAGGAAGACGGCGGGGAGTTCCTGCTGATAGCCGGTGAACGGAGACTGCGGGCAGCCGTCATGGCAGGCCTCACCAGAGTACCGGCGATCATCAGGGATGCAACGGATGAGGAAGTAGGGATGATAGCCCTGGTGGAGAACATACAGCGTGAGGATCTCGGATACATAGAGGAGGCCAGGGCCTACCGCTATCTTATGGAAAAGTACAATATCAGCCAGGTGGCGCTCTCTGAACGGCTCGGTAAGAAGCAGTCCACCATATCAAACAAGATCAGGATACTCAGCCTGCCGGAAGACATACAGAAGCTTCTGGTGGAGAACAAGCTGACTGAAAGACACGCACGGGCACTGCTGAAGATAAACGACGATGATATGCGCAGAGTGATACTGCAGAAGGTGCTGAAATATCAGTTCAATGTCCGTCAGACAGAAAAGCTGGTGGAGGAATATATCGCCAGGAAAGAAGAGCAGGAGAGGAGCTGTAACAAGATAAGGCATATAAGTTATAAGCTTTATATAAATACTTTAAGAAAAACGTTTAACGACATGCAGCTGAAGGAAAAAGGCGCCACCTTCAGCCAGGAAGATCTCGGTGAAACTCTGAAAGTGATAATCACCATACCCAAGGATGCAGATGATTCAGGGGCCGTTCATTTCAGACAGATGGCAGCCAATGAATGAGTCATTATTTCGCTCCTGACATAACTCCTATAACCCGGCAGTCCGGCAGAGAAACGTTGAATTTCCAATGCTATGCGGAAAATGTTCCATGTGGAACATATACAGCGCTGATCTGCCGGACTGCCGGGTTTTTGTGTCTGTAAAAGGGAGGTGAAACAAAAATGTTCCATGTGGAACATTTTTGTTTTGCGGAGAATCTGAGGGGTGTGAAGAAGTTATTGCGAGAGTAGGGAATATAGTTGTTATCTGTAGAATCGTGTTGAAAATGTGAAGACGTTTTCTGTTTTATTCCATTAAAATGACTTTTTTCTTGCAATAAGTTAAAAAAATATAGTAAAAGAGAATATCATAGTATATAATAAATTGAAACAGAAAAATTTATGACCATAAGGAGGAAAAATGGGTAAAGCAATAGCTATTTTTAACCAAAAAGGGGGAGTAGGTAAGACAACTACTAATATAAATTTAGCAGCATGCCTTGCTATCAAAGGTAAAAAGATCCTCATTTTAGACATAGATCCCCAGGGTAACACCACCAGCGGTGTGGGAATCTCCAAGAAAGACCTGGATATAACGACACATGAGATACTTGTGGAAGATACTTATCATCCTGAGGAGGCAATAATATCAACGGGTATAGAGAATCTCGACATAATGCCTGCAAGCGTGCAGCTGGCTGGAGCAGAGGTCGAACTTATTGAACTGGCAGGCAGGGAGAAGAGGCTCAAGAGAGCTATAGATATACTGAAACCTAAGTATGATTATATATTCATAGACTGTCCTCCTTCACTTGGTATACTGACCATAAATTCACTTACAGCAGTTGATTCTGTGCTGATACCTATACAGTGCGAATTTTACGCACTTGAAGGCGTAAGCCAGCTCATGAGCACCATAGACATTGTAAGAAGGAATATGAACCCTGATCTCAAGATAGAGGGAGTCATACTGAGCATGTTCGATGGAAGGACGAACCTCTCGATACAGGTAGTGGAAGAAGTCAAGAAGTACTTCAAAGAAAAGGTATATACTACTGTTATCCCGAGGAATGTCAGACTGGCGGAAGCGCCGAGCTACGGCATGCCTGTAATACAGTATGATCCTAAATCCGCAGGCGCACAGGCGTATATGGAGTTCGCAGACGAATTTCTGGCTAACGAGGAGGGCAGGTAATGGCGGCACCAAAGAAAAACAGAGGTCTTGGCAGAGGGCTTGACGCCCTTTTCGGCAGCGCAGAGGTGAGTTTCGATCCTCCTGCAGAACAAAAAGAAGATACAAATGAAACCGTAGAGAAAACTGACGGTAAGCAGGAAGCAGCAAATAAACCTGCACCTGCATCAAAACCTGAGAAGGCAGACGATGAAGCAAATACAGCGGATAACGGCATAACGTATATCGACATAAACGATATACGTCCCAATTCGAACCAGCCGAGAAAAGTATTCGATGAAGAAAAGCTGGAAGAACTGGCTGCATCCATAGAAGCTCACGGGCTTATACAACCGGTGGTACTGAGAAAATCCGAAAATGGATATGAGATCGTTGCCGGTGAGAGACGCTGGAGAGCGGCAAGAAAAACAGGTATCAGGAAACTGCCGTGTATAATCAGAGAACTTACAGATGAGGAAAACATGCTGCTGGCTATCATCGAGAACATGCAGCGTGAGGATCTCAACCCTATCGAAGAGGCAGAAGGTATAAGCCAGATGATAGATACATACGGTCTGACACAGGAGCAGGTGTCAAAGAGCGTAGGCAAGAGCAGACCATATATAACAAACAGTCTCAGACTCCTGAAGCTCATACCGGAAGTCAGGGAGCTGCTGGCAGACGGCAGTATCTCGACAGGTCACGCCAAGGCGCTGGTATCGGTCATCGATGAAGAAAGACAGCTCAGTATAGCCAAGAAAGTCGTGAGAGAAGGCCTTTCCGTAAGACAGACAGAAAAGCTGGCAAAGGATGACGGCAAGCCTGCAAAGAGAGCAACAAGAAAAACCAAGGATGCAGACGTCAGGAGAGTCGAAGAAGATCTCAAGGAAGTCCTGGGTACGAAGGTCACCCTCAACCAGAAGGGAAAGAAGGGCAGGATAGAAATAGAATTCTACAGCAAGGATGAACTGGAAAGACTCATAGAAATGCTGAAGAATATCAGATAAGGATCCCGGGAAAGCACTGTGTTCCACATGGAACATAAGCCGGGGATCAGGTGATTGCAATGGACAGAGCAGACTTAAACAAAAATTTGATACAGATAATATCACAAGCTCAGGCACAGGGTATACCTGTGCCTGATAATATATTTCCGGAAGTAAATGTCAATCCCAGGCCAAAAAAGAGGTTCGGATGCTGCCGGAGAAAAGATGGTATGTTCATCATAGAGATAAGCGAGTTCATACTGGTGTGCAGCGATGATGCCATAAGAAACGTCATGGCTCATGAGGTACTGCACACGTGTGACGGCTGTTATGATCATGGAATAAAATGGAAAGAATATGCCGGCAGAATGAACAGGGCCTACGGATATCGCATAAAGCGTACGTCATCATTCAGCGATATGGGGCTTGAGGAGCCGGGGAGAGACGACAGCAGGATAAGATATATAATAAAGTGCAGGAGATGCGGCAGGGAGTATCCCCGCCAGAAGCTCACAAAAGTGATGAAGAAAATAAATTCATACAGGTGCAGCTGCGGAGGCAGACTGTACGTCATAGATGTCAGCGGAGGAAAGAGATAATGAAGTATATACCTATCAAGCAGATAGAAGATACAGGTGTGGCAAGGGGGCTTTTTACATCAGGAGGCAGCGGATGGTGGCCTTTCAGAGGAGAGAACGCCGGAACGGAGATCCCAGAGGCCGACCTGGCTAACTACAGAGAGCTTGCTGCCCATCTGGGCACGGATCCGGATCACATGAACCGCGTCGATCAGAAGCATACCGACCGTGTAATGACAGTGAGGTCGGAGAATGCAGGGGAGGGAGTGATACGAGTATCGGAGACAGGTCACTGCGATGGCATGATCACCGATGTTCCGGGAACAGTCCTCTGCATCGTTACGGCTGACTGCGTGCCGGTGTTCCTGGTGGACCCGGTGAAGAAGGCGGCGGGACTTGTCCACAGCGGATGGAAAGGTACAGCGGCGGAAATAGCAGTGAATGCGGTCAGGGCCATGAAGTCAGCCTACGGTACAGACCCCGCTGATCTCATAGTCTGCCTGGGACCGTATATATGCAGCAGCTGTTACGAAGTCAGCGACGATCTCAGAGATGATTTCGGGCTCAGATATACGGCGGCAGATATGGATGAGATATTCAGAGAAGGACGACCGGGCCACTGCTACCTTGATCTCGGCAGGGCCATCAGCATATCTCTGACAAGGGAAGGAGTGGCAAAATCAGCTATACATGATCCGTCACTTTGCACATACCACTCGGAGGAGAGATTCTTCTCCTGGAGAAGAGATCACACGAAGGGAAAGAACATACTGTCGGCGCTGATGCTGAAGTAAAGGTGTATAGAAGGAAGTCTTTATGATCAGATCATGATGAAATAAGATGAAACTTCACAAACTCGATATATCAGAGTCTGCGAAGTTTATCGATATCTATATTGTTGCTGCGTATCTTTCTGTATAATGTCTGGCGGCTTATTCCAAGTCGAGAAGCCGCACGCTTGATGTTGCCATTATATTTCTTCAGTGTCTCGGTAATCAAATCATTTTCATTTTCTTTAAGTAGTGATGATACTGAGCTGGTTGAGTGATCAGATACTGCTGAAGTTTCTGATCTCATGTCCTGATTTTCAGTGTAAATATCTTTGTTTCCACCAACATCATTATTTGTAAGCATTGTATCAAAGTTGAAAATACTGTTTTGGGTCGATATCAGATCGCTGCGTGATGAGACAGCCATTGACTCTACGATATTTTTTAGTTCACGTATATTGCCGGGCCAGTGGTATTTCTCAAGAAATGCCACTGTATCAGGTGCGAAAGTCATATGTCGGTTGTATTTTTTATTGTATATAGAGAGAAAATGAAGCGCCAGATGTTTTATATCACATTTTCTTTCTCTGAGAGATGGTACAGACAGTGATACAACACTGAGTCTGTAGTAAAGATCTTCTCTGAAATGCCCGTTCTGTACCATATTTTTCAGATCCCTGTTAGTAGCGGATATTATCCGGACATCAGTTTTCTGAGGAGTATTGCTGCCGACACGCATGAATTCACCGTCTTCAAGGACTCTTAAAAGCTTGGACTGCATACTGAGTGGCAGTTCACCTATCTCATCCAGAAAAAGAGTACCATCTGCAGCAGTTTCGAAAAGTCCCGCTTTACCCTGATCCAGCGCGCCTGTAAATGATCCCTTGACATAACCGAAAAATTCCATTTCAAAAAGCTCTGTCGGTATAGCTGAACAGTTCACAGGTATGAACATCTTGCCTGAGCGGTTGCTGTTCTGATGTATATATCGTGCAAGAACGTCTTTGCCCGAGCCTGATTCACCTGTGATAGTGACTGTTGTGTCAAATGAAGAAATCTGTTTTGCAAACGAATAAAGATTTTTAACAAGGGGACTGTAAGTGAAATATGATATCTCTGAACTCTGCTGTGACATATACAAAAAAGCATCATCGAGACGCTGTCTTTCTTCGGATATACGTGAAAGAAACTCTTCATACAGTTTTTCGTTATGACTAAGACATATTATATATTCAAGATTTCCACTTTCATCGAATACAGGATTTGTAATGGAATAAAGTCCTGTACCGTCCTCCATTTTTATATATCGCATCGTTTCTTTATGACTCTGTCTGACTTCAAGAATAGAAGAGTCATTGATATATCCTTTATGGACAAATTCTTCTATATTGGTGCCGATAAGTTCACTACGTGTCATGCCGTAGGTTTCACATACTCCTTTATTCACATATAACTGAACACCGTCAGCGTCGGTTATAGTGATATTGCCAAAAAGATTATCCAGTATTTCAGCAAAAGAAAATGGTTTGATGTCGCTATATCCATGATTTTTTTTCAATGTAATACACCTCGCAACAATCAGCTGAGTTACAATAATGTTCCATATAGAAACATCATAATACAACATAAATGTAACATAATACGTCATATGATTACAATAGGTAATTTGAAATGTTATATTGAATGGATTAAAATATAGTTTGAAAAACCGTTATTTTCAATGATTACAGAGTAGTTAGAAAATTAACATAACAATATGGCACGTATATTGCTGTTTAGATTTGTGCCGGCAAGAAATCAGTTATTATCCTGCTAAAGAAAGGAGCAAAGAAAGTGCTTAAATGTATGAACAAGATCGTAAGTGCGGTTTTCGTAATATTCAATGTGGTATTATTTGCGATAAATTTTGCGCTTATAGATTTCTTTCCTAAAACTTTGTGGTTTGGATGGTGTCCCGGTCAGCTTGGAATATTCATATTATCGATGATACTGGCATCTGTCGTATGGGGACTTTATTTTATAACATTTTTCAACAAACAGGCACATGTTGACAAAAAATATATGGAAACAGATGAGGAGGCTGAAAAATGAGTTCAACTGTATGGATCATAATAGGTATTTTCGCCTATGCATTGTTTATGGTGTGGCATGGCTTCTCAAATTTCAGAGAAACTTCAAAATCAGCTGAAAGTTTTTTCAATGCTGACAGAGGAGTCACGCCTTTCGTACTGATATGTACTACAGCGATATCTGTATACAGCGGGCTGTCTTACTACGGATATCCATCATCGATATACAGATTCGGTATCGGTTATTTCGCGGGCTGTGGATGTGCAATAACAGCATTCCTGTTCTGTATCATTGGCTACAGATTGTGGATACTCGGAAGAGAATACGGCTTTCAGACTCCGTCTGATTATCTGAGAGAAAGATATTACTCCGAAGGATTCGGTCTGTTCACGGCGATACTGCTGGTAATATTCATAATCCCGTATGTTGCACTGCAGCTGATAACAATAGGAGAAGGAATCGTAACGACAACAAATGGTGCATTCCCTTATGTCGCTGCAGTAGCACTTGGAACAGTATGTGTGTCACTTCATATCATAGGAGGCGGAATGAAATCAGTAGCATGGCTAGATACATTCCACATGATACTGGGTTTTGCAGCAGTATATGTAGTACTTGTTTTCATAGTAATGAAATATTTTCCTGACGGCGGACTCGTACAGGCAGCTCAGAAAGTTATGGACAATCCGGAAACAGCATCAATACTTTCAACTCCGGGACCTGAAGGTGCATATGACTGGAAAGGTATGCTGAACCTGTCGATTACAGGGGCTGTCGCAACGATAGTATGGCCGCATATATTTATGAGATGTTATATCGCGAAAGATCTTAACAATTTCAAAGTGATGTCATGGGCAATGCCTCTTGTGTATGCGAGTGTATTCATAGGCCTTGCAATAATAGGATGTATTGTTGCACCGGCGCTCCTTGGAGGAGGTTTCGAGAATCCTGATACCATAATGCCGATACTGGCAACTAAGTATTGCCCTCCGATCATCTCATTCGTATCACTTCTCTGCTTGTTTGCATTTGCAGTATCAACATCGGATTCAATGCTTCTTTCTGCAAGTGCAATGGCATCAAGAGATATTTATACGAGACACAAATATGAACTCAAGGGAAAAACAGTAGAACCTAAGAGTGTTGTAAAGTTCGGACGAATAGTGCTTCTGGTACTTATGGTGGCTGTGCTTGTTATAACAGCGCTTAAGCCGACATATATAACCGATTATGCGTACAGGCTGTCATCACCTTTCTTCGCAATGATAATGCCGTGTACTATAGGCGGACTTTTCTGGAAAAGAGGGACAAAGGAAGGTGCTGTAGCCGGGACTGTCGGAGGAGTTATAGTTGTTATACTGCTGACATTCATCATAACACCACCATTTGGTTTTTCGGCACTGATCTGGGGTCTGCTTGTGAATGCAGCACTTTATATCATTGTAAGCCTTTGTACCAAAGCACCTGATGATATTGTAAACAAGTACATAACAAAGGTAGATACGATCATTGCAGCGGGAACAGAAGTAAACACTATTTCAAGAAAAACGACCGAAAAGGCACTGACAGCAGGAATGAAATAAACATATAGTTTGCTCAAGGAGGAAAAAATGTACGAATTCAGCGTCTATGGAATAAAATTTGAACATGAAGACAACTGGCAGATACGTATAGATCCAATCAGGTCTTTCAATGCCGGAAGCGGGTCTGTCAAAGCAGAAGTCATCAATACAGAAAATCACACAGCGCAGGCATCTATGAGGATCACATGGGATGAGGCATCTGAAGGTACAGACGGGTTTGCAGAAAATTACTGTGAACAGCTTGAAAAACAATATAAAAAAACGGTTAAAAACTCAAAAAGATACAAGATACTGTCCAGAGAACTTGTGGAACACAACGGACATAGGGCTTGTTTGTCACATACGGCGCTGAATTCAAGTACACATTTTATCCGTCCAATAGGCAAAAATGTAGACATTGAAATAATCGAACTGGCATTTTACTGCGAAGCATCCCATCGTATAGTTGTAGCAACTTTATCTTCAGAAATGGAGTATTATAAGTCACATGAAGATGAACTGAAAAGAATGCTGTTTTCAGTACGGTGTCATTAATGAAAGGGGAGAATTATGAAATTAAAAAATAAAATCGCTGTTGTAACAGGTGGAGCAAGAGGAATAGGTGCAGCGGCTGCAGGAGAGCTGTCAGCTGAAGGTGCAGCCGTAGTATGTGGAGACATCTCATTCAGCAACAGGGAAAAGCTTGTTTTGAATGAAGCAGGGATATATGAAATAAACCTGGACGTAACATCAAAGGAATCTGTGGCATCAATGATAAAATCTGTTATGGCTGAATTTGGCAGAATAGATATACTTGTGAACAATGCAGGAATAGTCAGCAGCAAAGTCGACTTTGAAAAACTGACAAGGGCAGACTGGGATAAAATGATGGATGTCAATTCCTACGGGCTTATAAACTGTACAAATGCTGTAATAGAGATAATGAAAAAACAGATGAGCGGAAGCATAGTCAACTCATCTTCTCTTGCAGGAGAAGTAGGAGGAATCAGAGTAGCAGCTAATTATTCTGTATCAAAAGCCGCAAATATCTGTCTTACGATGTCACTGGCGAAATACCTGGGACCGTACAATATAAATGTAAATGCGGTATCACCGGGATTCATTAAAACAGATATGGCAGACAAGCTTGACGAACCGGATATTGAGACAATACCTTTAAGACGACTGGGAACTCCTGAGGATGTTGCAAAAGCAATAGCTTTTCTTGCAAGTGATGATGCATCATATCTTACTGGTGTGATTCTTGATGTCAACGGCGGTGTGAACATGAGGTAGGAAGAATGAAAGCATTGGTAAAAGTGAAAAACGGAGAGTACGGCTTTAGCCTGCGTAATATACCGGTACCTGAACCGGAAGCATGTCAGGTACTTATACGCGTGAAAGCAGTAGGGGTATGCGGCACAGATGTCCATATCTATAAAGGTGAGATCGATACGAATACACCAGTAGTCATAGGTCATGAATTCAGTGGTATTATTGAGAAAACAGGTGCCGGAACAAAATGGGCGAAGCCGGGCGACCGTGTGGTGAGCAGGCTAAACATAGGTGTATGTGGCAGATGCCGGGCATGTCTGAGTGGGAATCCTCACATGTGCGAACACAGAACATGTCCGGGCTTTGCTATAGATGGCGCTTATGCTGAATACATAGCTATTGATGAGAAACAGCTGATAAAAATAGATGATAAAGTGGATTACAAAGATGCAGCTCTGTCAGAACCTATGGCTATTGTGGCACATGCTCTGCTGGAGCGCACAAGAGTGGAATCTGAAGACAGCGTTGTTATTTTCGGACCGGGACCAATAGGCCTGATCGCATTGCAGATGGCTAGGATAAATGGGGCTGCAAAGGTGATAATGGCAGGCACCGATGTGGATGAAGCCTTGAGAATGCCTGCAGCTGAATCACTGGGTGCAGATAGGATAGTAAATGTCCAGCATGAGGATATAGAAAAAGTCGTAATGGAAATGACAGACGGCCAAGGCGCAGATCTTGTTATAGAGGCTTCAGGTGCGGCACCTGCAATAAATCAGGGACTCAAAATACTGAGACGGCAAGGCCGCATGTGCGTACTGGGGCTTCCGGGAGCACCGGAGACAAAGGTCTTATGGAGAACAGCAGCAGAAAAGTCATCTGATATAGTATTCAACTACAGCTCATCACCGATATCATGGAACAAGGCTGTTTCGATGCTGAACAGAGGAGTGTTCAGAACAGAGGATATAATAACGCATACAGTGCCTCTGGAAGAGTACAGTCAGGTATTCGAAGAGATAATAAAAGGTAATGTTATAAAAGCAATACTCATTCCTTAGAAAATAACAGGAGAAAGATATATAGAAGTATATTTTTCTCCTGTTTTCATATTACAGGTAAATAAGGCTGCAAAAAAAGTTTGTAGACAGGTGTAAAAAAAGCTATAATCAAAGGTGGATACAGATGTAAATCAGAACAGGAGTAAAAAGTGCAGCAGAAGAAAATGACAGTAGGTGTATCTCTGGCGGAGGAGATCACAGAGGTCATAAGGCAGCGGATAATAAACGGCGGATACGCCATGGGCGAGAAGCTGGTGGAGAACAGGATAGCAACGGAGCTGAAGGTCAGCAGGACCCCCGTCAGGGATGCCTTCAAGCAGCTTGCAAAGGAGCAGCTGGTGGAGTATATACCTAACAAAGGTTGTTTCGCCAGGGGATTCAGCCACAAGGATATGACTGACATATATGCGGTGAGGAAGGCTGTGGAGCAGCTGGCGATGACATGGGTGGCGGAGAACGCCGATGACGCCGGACTGGAGAAACTCAGGATGCAGCTGGAAATAATGGAATTCTATACGGTGAACAATTCCTACGACAAGCTGCTGGAAGCCAATGAGGATTTTCACAACATGATATACAGCATGGCCGGCAGCCGTTTCATCGTGCAGGTACTGAAGTCGTATCAGGACTATGTGCATACGGCCCGCAGGATGACTCTGAAGAAGGAGACGGATCTGCCGAAGATATACGAGGAACACGCAGCGATATACAGAGCACTGGCGGAGCGCAACGCGGCCGAAGCTGTGCGGCTGGTGGGAGAGCATCTCGACAACAGCTGCGCGAGAGCCGAGGAACGCTGGCAGGAAGCAAGAGAGAAACAGAATAAAAAGTAGAAGACAGAGACAGTAAGGAGGAGACCATACATACGATGTACGATTTTGTGAAAGAGCGGGAGCAGGCCATGTTCGAGGAAGGACAGCTAGCCGTACGTGCTGAAGGTGAAAAGTATGGCAGTCTCGAAGGGCGAAATGGCCAAGCAAAAGTCTATAGCTGCTAATATGCTGGCAAAAGGGATGGCATCAGAGCTTATCGAAGAACTGACAGGGCTGACCGAAGACGAGAAAAAAATTTAAAAAAGAGTGACATAAAAACGACGGTGTATTATTTATTATATGCATCGTCGTTTTTTCAGATACGGCAAATATTTTTCCTACATCTTATATATAGATATACTTCCGACCTGTCCATCCGTTCGGATAAAAAAATCTCAAAAAAGTTTCAAAAAAGAGGCATATGTAACTAAAATGTAACGGCGTGTTACTATAATGAAATTAAGCTCAAGGGCTTACAGAATAGCGTGAAGAGTCCGATAAGATTTTCCACACATTCTGAACATTATATCTCATATATTAAAAAGCGGGGGAGGTAAAGGTTATGAAAGTGAAAACCAGATTTGCAAAGGCCGTGAGCCTGCTGCTGGTCGTCGCATTAGTGATGACCTCCGGGGTACTGTCTTTTGCAGAAACCGACAATGCCGTTCCGCAGGAAGAAGCGGCAGCAGTCGAGACCACTCAGCAGCCTTCGGCGGCGCCGGCCGTGCAGGAACCTCAGGACAACCAGACTGCAGTCCGTGAGGAAACCACTGCCACAGCGCCGGAGACTCAACCAACCGAAGCAGCTGACAGTCAGACCGACGTCAGCAAGGAGAGTACTCCGTCAACGGATAAGGCCGACAAGGCTGCTTCCGAAAGTACGGAGAAGAAAGATGCTGAAAAGGACAAGGCGAAGGATACCCGAGCCAGGACGCTTACAGCAACAGCCGCAGACGGGGCAAGGATAACTGTGAATGCACCTGAAGGCGCATTCGACAAAGATGTGAAAGTCAGAGTCAGCACAGTATCCGCCGGAAGTGTCAGAGCAGCGGTAAAATCTCAGGACAGGAACGTGGGTGACATCGCAGCATACGACATAACGATCGTAGACAAGTCGGGCAAAGAAGTCCAGCCTGCAAAGGCAGTGTCTGTGAAAATCGCGGGAGCCAGCGTCGACGGATCAGCATCGGCAGTTTATCATGTGAACGATGCAAAGACATCAGCGACACCTGTTTCAGCAAGTACAGGGGGAAGCAGCGCATCATTTGCAGCTAACCATTTTTCGATCTACGTGGTGGTCACAGAGGATGATCCGGCTGTAGCGACCTATGAGTTCAAGGCAGATGGTGAGACAATCAGCACTCAGAATATAAAGGACGGTGAAAAACTCATCGAGCCAGAAGCTCCTGAACTTAAAGGCAAGACGTTCATCGGCTGGTACACTGCGGATGGAAAGAAATTCGAAGATTTCAACAAGGCGATCGCAATAGAGAAATCTGCATCTGTAACACTTACAGCCAGGTATGAGAGTGCACTGTATGTGTATTTTTACAACCCGGGCGGTACTCAGATAATGAAGACGGAAGTCGTTACAGATCATGAAGATCATGACTTCAGCAGCATTTCATACGATGTCGATTCGACTCACAAGCTTATGGGCTGGGCAGCAGAGAAAAACGGAACGACTGACATCTCAAAGAAGATATCAGTTCCGGAAGGCAAGGAATCCGTTAATGTCTATGCCATCATCAAAACAGGAAACTGGGTGGCATTCGATTCAGATGGTGGATCTGCCATATCACAGCAGTTCGTACTTGAGGGGGAAGGTATCGTGCTTGACGGTACGACCACTCCGAAAAAAGCCGGATATACTTTTGACGGATGGTATGACGGTACGACCAAAGTCGTGAACGGTGACATGATCACCAAGCCAGTGACCCTGAAAGCAAAGTGGAAAGCAGCAACTGTCAAATATACCGTCATCCACTGGCAGGAAAATGCAGATGACAATGGCTGGTCATACAAAGAGAGCCAGAGCATGTCTGGAATCACCGGGGATCAGACTGCTGCAGCCGCAAAATCGTATCAAGGCTTCACTGCTAAGAAAGTTACGCAGCAGACCATCGCTGGAGACGGCTCAACCATCGTCAATGTGTACTATGATCGTAATGTATATACGGTGACTTTCTGGACTGTTAAATGGTCATTATTTGGCAGTTATGTGAAGGATAAAGAGATAACCGAAAACCGTATCACAGCCAAACACGGAGCCAACATCCGTGCCAAATGGCCGGGTGGTATATGGAACACTAAACCTGGAGGTAGCGTGTTCCAGGGTAATATCGACACTATGCCTGTGGGCGGCGACGAGTTCTTTGAGACCGATCAGGGCAGTGCCAAAGCATATTACTATCTTGCCGATCTAAGCGGCAACTATGTACTGGATCATACTGATACGGGAGCGAGCAGCAATGCTACCGTTACGAAGGAGGATCGCTACGACATAACCGGATTCACCTGCAACATCAGTCGCAGTGCAAAGGACGGGAGCAGGTATAACGGTGCAAAGTTCTACTATGACCGCAACAGCTACGATGTAGTTTATGTGAGTAACGGCGAGGTCATCAAGACTCAGGGTTACAAGTATCAGGCGGATATTTCCGGAGCAGGCGCATATACGCCTCAAAGACCACAGTCATTGCCGGAATACTACGCATTTGACGGATGGTATGCTGATCCGGAAGGTGAGGAAGCTTATACTTTTGCAGACAGGAAGATGCCTGCAAACAATGTAACCGTATATGCCAAATGGGCTCCTCATAAGGTAACGCTTACATACAATGTGAACGAACCTGTCGGAGAGCCGACAAAAGGCAGTGAGAAGATCGACGCCGGTACGGCAGCATCAGAAGTGCTTCCTTCACCGGGGACTGTTCCGGACTACACTTTTGCAGGCTGGTATGACGCAGACGGCAAGATGTTCAATCCGGATAACAGGATAGAGAAGAATACTTCAGTTACAGGCAAGTGGCTGTACAACGGAGAATTCAAAGTCCAGTACAAGGACGGCGACAAAGTAGTCAAGACGGATCCTGAAACGTATGCAGACGGATCAAAGGCAAAAGTTGCTACTGGCATCATTAAGCTCGGCAACAAGTTCCTGGGATGGAAACTTGGCGATAAGCTTTACAAGCCTGGCGACAAGTTCGATGTTTCAGTCGATATTGCTGGAGATGACAAAGTCATAACGCTGACTGCAGTTTGGGGCGATAGTGAAGCATCGACCGGTATAACCTATGATCCGGGCAACGGTAAGGGAGATGCAGATACTGTAAATCTTGCCAACAATGATAAGGTAACACTGCCTTCAGCAGCAGATATGGACTTTGCAGCTCCGGATGCTGCCGGGGACGAAGAATACTACTTTGCAGGATGGGCAACGTCCAAAGCCAAAGCTGAAGCAGGTAATGTGGATTACCAGGCCGGTGACAAAGTCATCGTAGATAACCTGAATGAAGGCGAAAACAATACTCTTTACGCATCATGGATGAAGAAAAAGGAGATAACTGTAGAAGCCAACAGCAGGACAGTTACCTATAACGGCGAAGAACAGTCTGTCAGCGGTTTCAAAACTCTTGAAATCGACGGGTATACAGTTTCAGGCATCACAGCATCGGCCTCCGGCACAGATGTAAAAGCCGGCGGTTATGAGACTGTTACGGGCGGAACTGTAAAGGTCACAAAAGACGGCAAAGATGTTACTGACAGAGTAAAAGTAAAGATCATCAAGGGTAAACTGATCATTGAGAAAAAAGCACTTACATTCACAGGTGAGAGTGCAAGCAAGGTATACAACGGTGCTATACAGGAGATCACCGGTATCACCGAAGCCGGACTTCTGAAAGGACACGACTACTCCGGACTGAAATATTCCGCAAAGGGTAAGGATGTCAACGAGTACGACGGAGCATTCAGCGGAAAAGTGGTGATCAAAGACGCGAAGGGCAATGATGTCACGAAGAACTACGAAGTGACAAAGACACCGGGCAAACTTACGATCACTGCGTACACTGACGAAGTCATCGTGACTATCACCGAACACAGCGGCGAGCACGAGTACGACGGGACCGAGAAGACAGTGAAGGGCTATGATGTAAGTATCGATAATGATAAGTACACGAAGGACGACTTCACGTTCGACGGTAACGACATCGTAAAAGCAACAGATGCAGGTACCTATGATATGGAACTTGCTGCAAAAGACTTCACGAACACCAACGAGAACTTCTCGAAGGTGACATTCAAGATCGTGGACGGACAGCTGAAGATCAAGGAGAAAGCTGTGAAGTTCACAGGTGAAAGCGCAAGCAAGGTATACAACGGCGAGACACAGGAGATCACCGGTATCACCGAAGCCGGACTTCTGAAAGGACACGACTACTCC
>CAJJPZ010000033.1 GCA_905193765.1 uncultured Eubacterium sp. | reverse complement strand
CAATCCTGACAACACTCTTGTTTTCATTATTTCCTACCTCCGAAACGCCTTTCACGGCTCTGATAATCTTCGATCGCTTTTTCATATTCCTCCGGTGTGAAATCCGGCCACATCACATCCGGAAAAACCAGCTCGCTGTATGCACTCTGCCACAGCAGGAAATTCGAGAGCCTGAGCTCCCCGCTGGTCCTTATTATGAGTTCCGGATCAGGCACATCATTATATGCCTTACCTGTGTAGAGGTATTCCGCAACGGTATCTTCCGTGATATCCTCCGGGGCGATGCGTCCCTCCTTCACTCTGCATGCTATCTGCTGCACAGCTTTCTTCAGCTCGTCTCTGCCTCCGTAGTTCAACGCTATGTTGAACTGAAGTCCCGTATTGTCCTTAGTGGACTCCAGCGTCTTCTCCAGACTTTTCACAGCATCATCCGGAAGTGAAGTGTAGTCGCCCAATACAGTTACTCTGACATTGTTCTCGATCAGGCCTTTCAGGTCACTGTTCACATATGCCACAAGCAGCTTGAATATGCCTGAAACTTCTGCTATAGACCGTTTCCAGTTTTCCGTGGAAAATGCGTATACCGTAAGGTACCTGATCCCCAGTTTATCAGAATGATCCACGATCTTCTTCATTGCTTTCATTCCTGCATTGTGTCCTGCCAGCCTTGGCAGCCCTTTGTTTTTCGCCCATCTGCCGTTGCCGTCCATTATTATGGCTACGTGCCGGGGCATTCTGTCTTTATCCAACATAAATTACCTGTATTCCATAACAGATGTGACCTTCCAGCCACATCTGTCATATCCTGCTTTCTTAAGTTTATACTTCAAGTATTTCTTTTTCCTTTGCTGCAACGATCTCATCGATACTCTTAACAGCTTTGTCGATGTCTTTCTGGATGTCATCCAGTGTGGACTTGGCGTCGTCCTCAGTAAAGTCGCCTGCCTTTTCCATCTTCTTTACCTTGTCGTTGGCTTCTCTTCTGAGGTTTCTTACTGCAACTTTAGTTTCCTCGCCCATCTTCTTTACTATCTTTGTGAGCTCTTTTCTTCTTTCCTCTGTTACCTGCGGTATCTGGAGCCTTATGGCTTTACCGTCGTTCACAGGATTTATCCCTATGTTTGCAGCATTTATCCCTTTTTCTATATCCGGTATACTCTTCGGATCGAATGGTGAGATGAGAAGTGTGCGCGGTTCCGGAACTGAGATATTAGCCAGCGCTTTCAGCGGTGTTGGTGTTCCGTAGTATTCCACCATTACTTTGTCCACCAGGGCTGCATTTGCACGTCCGGCTCTCACTGTCGCCAGATCCTCTTTAAGTACACTGAGACTCTTCTCTATTTTACTGTCCATATTCCTGATATCGAAATCACTCATTTTATTCTCCTCCGTATCTTATTTCACGATAGTACCTATTTTTTCTCCGCATACAGCTTTCATGACATTTTCCTCATCTGAAAGCGCGAATACATGTATAGCTATATTATTGTCCCTGCAAAGTGAAGCTGCTGTCGAATCCATTACCTTCAGATCCTTCTCCAGCACTTCCTTATGTGTAAGCGAATCATACTTCACAGCGTTCGGATCCAGCTCCGGATCCGCTGAATATACAGCGTCTACTTTCTTGGCCAGAAGTATGACTTCAGCATCGATCTCTGCAGCTCTCAGTGCTGCCGTCGTATCTGTGGAAAAGAACGGATTGCCTGTTCCCGCTCCGAAAATAACGACTTTGCCGTGCTCAAGATGGCTCATTGCCTTACGTCTCACATAGGGTTCAGCAACCTCTCTCATCTCGATGGCCGTCTGTACCCTCGTAGGTATCCCTTCAGCCTCGAATGCGTCCTGAAGCGCCATCGAATTCATTACAGTTGCCAGCATTCCCATATAGTCTGCTGTAGCCCTGTCCATGCTCTTGCTTGTTCTTCCGCGCCAGAAGTTTCCTCCGCCTACAACGACAGCCACTTCCACTCCCATGGATCTTACCGCCTTTATCTGGACTGCGACTCTCTTGAGCATTTCCTCATTTATGCCGAAGCGATCGCTTCCCGCCAGAGCCTCTCCACTTATCTTGAGCAAGACCCGTTTATATTTTGCCTCCATAACCGACTCCTTAATTTCTTTATTTCACGCAGATGTTACTGCGAATATTATTTGTTGTTAATTATACCATAATACCGATATAAAGCAAAACTGTTTTCCTCATAAAATGTACTTATATGGTATACTGTTATATATCAGGAGGCCGGCAGTGCTGCGGGGCTCCCGAATATATGACTGCATCAGGAGGTATACAGATGTTATCTATACACGACTCGCTTTATGATATAAATCTCGTCTCGGTGTCACTGAGGATTTTTCTTGCTTTCATTTTCAGCGGTATCATCGGACTCGAACGCGGAGCCAACAGACACCCGGCTGGCTTCAGGACATATATACTCGTCTGCATCGGAGCCACCCTTGCCATGATGACCAACCAGTTCATGCTCCAGACATTCGGAACAGGAGATCCGGCACGTCTCGGCGCGCAGGTCATCACCGGAGTAGGCTTTCTCGGCGTCGGCACCATAATCATAACCGGAAAGAACAAAATAAGAGGCCTCACCACAGCAGCGGGACTCTGGTCTGCAGCCTGTCTCGGGCTTGCCCTGGGGATAGGTTTCTATTCAGGCGCAGTCATCGCGGCCATAGTTATCTTTATAAGTCTTGCGCTGCTGCCTAAGCTGGAAAACTATTTTTACCGCAGATCCAGAGTAATGGATATCTACATCGAGGTCGATACTGTAGAAAATTTCAGGAAGATAAAACAGTCCATACGGACGCTGGATCCTTCATTCTATGAAGTCCATATCAGCCAGTCCCCACCGGTGTCTCCTGCAGGTATCCCTTTCAATATATCGATACGTCTGCCCAAGGACATCACTCACCGCGAAGCGATCGAAACATTAGAGAAGATGGATGGCGTCCTCCTTGTGGAGGAGTTCTGATAACGCCTCCATTTTCAGTGGCTTCGTCAGATAATGATCCATTCCCGCTTTCAGCGCTTTCTCTCTGTCTGACTGGAATGCATTGGCTGTCAGTGCGATTATCGGGATATTTTTATCCCGACGGTTCAGCCCCCTTATCATCAGCGACGCCTTATAGCCGTCCAGCACAGGCATCTCGATATCCATGAAGACCGCCTTGTATGTTCCTTCCTCGGACTCGATGAACATGTCGACAGCCTGTTCTCCGTTCATCGCATATTCCGACTGTATGCCCAGATCGTTGAGATAGTCCACAAGGACTTCACGATTTTCCTGCTGATCTTCTGCGATCAGAACTATCCTGCGGTCTGTTATGCGTTCGTGTTCCTGCTCGCGTATTTCTTCTATATCTTTCTTTACGCCTGAAACTCTGAAACTGAAAGTCAGGGTCACAGATGTACCTGTACCCTCTTTGCTGTGTATCTCTATATCACCGTCCAGAGCTTCAACTATCTTCTTTACGATGGACATTCCCAGACCAGATCCGTTTATCTGATTCACGCGTATATCATCTGCCCTTACGAACGGATTATATACTTTTTCCAGGAATTCCTCCGACATGCCTATACCGTTATCCCTGCAGGTGAATTTGTATGTAGTGAATTCCTGATCGCTGTTGTAGACTTCGTTTATAACAACTTTCACGAATCCTCCGTCCGGAGTATACTTCACAGCATTGGAAACGATGTTCAGCATCGCTCTAAGCACATGACCGTAATCGCCCCTGACTTTCCTGTTTATCACTTCTTTGGATGCTATGTCGAATATCAGGTTTTTTCTTGACGCTGAAGACTCTGTCATGATCTTTATTTCATCCACCAGCTTGTCTACCTCGAACTCTCTTTCCTGTATGTCGATGCACCCCTGTTCTATTTTTGTGATATCCAGCAGATTGTCCACAAGATCTATAAGGTGGTCGCCTGCAACACTTATTTTCCTCAGACAGTTTTCCACCTTGTCCCTGTCATCCGTATGACGCATCGCAATGTCACACATACCTACTATCACATTCAGAGGTGTCCTGACCTCATGAGACATGTTTGATAAAAACTCTTTTTCTATATGGTATTTTTTCATTTCAAATGCACACTCCCTCCTGGCATATATCATATATGAATGTCATCATCCCCATCACGTAAATAACGACATATTAATTTTATACGCTGTCAGGCTTACAATGTAATATTTTTTATCAACACTATTCGACAAAATTCGACACGATCGACCTGAATTCGACAAAAAAGAGAGAATAGCACTGCATTGCATCACAGTGCTACATCGCCATATTCCCGGATCCTCAGTATCATATATATCGTCACCGTCCTGCCGACCTGTTTATCACAGAAGCAAGATATGCGGCGCCGAATCCATTATCGATGTTCACGACGCCTACCCCGTTGGCGCAGCTGTTCAGCATCGACAGCAGCGCAGACACGCCTCCCAGATTCGCGCCGTAACCTATACTTGTCGGCACAGCGATCACCGGTGACTCCACAAGACCGCCGACAACACTTGCCAGGGCGCCCTCCATACCGGCTATCACTATTATTACATCAGCGCTCCTTATGTCTTCAAGACGGCTGAACAGTCTGTGGATGCCTGCAACTCCCACATCGTATATCCGCTTCACATCATTACCCATAAGATGTGCTGTCACGGCAGCCTCCTCGGCTACCGGTATATCTGCTGTCCCTGCAGTCACCACGGCAACACTTCTGTTCATGGCAGATGCATGTGCATCATCTGTCACAGCAATTATCCCGGCATCTTCAAAGAATTCCGCCTGAGGCAACCTTTCCCTGACTGCTTCATAGTCCCGTTCAGTCGCTTTTGTGGCCATGATATTACCGCCCTTTTCCACCAGTTCAGCCATTATGTCCCGTATCTGCTCAGGTTTTTTCCCTCTGCTGTATATGACCTCCGGAAAGCCTGTACGGATAGCTCTGTGATTATCCACATTGGCAAATCCCAGATCCTTGTACGGCAGCTCCTTCAGCAGCTCACATGCCTCATCGGTACCGGTCTCCCCGTTTTTCACACGCTCCAGCAGCTCTCTTATCTCGTTCTCCATCATATTCATATCACGCCTGCCTCCTTTGATCATCTGAAGATATGATACGCTTTTCACTGACTATCGCATCAGGCTTCCTGTCATGCTCCTCGGAAGGTATCGATTCCAGTATCTGAAAATCATAGCATACCGCAGCTGTGATGCACTGCGGATATTTTTCCAGGTACCTGTCATAATAACCGCCGCCGTATCCTATCCTGTCTCGGGATTCCGAAAATACCGCGCCCGGCATTATTATCAGTGTATTCTCATCCGGTTCGAGCATTTCATCCGAATCCGGCTCCATTATATCGTAGCTTCCCGTTACCAGCACTGTGTCCTCATCATATCTGAAAAAGTCCATCGTTTCACCGTCCACCCGCGGCAGCCACAGCCTTTTGCCCTGTCTGCGGGCTTCCTCAGCTATCACAGGCACATCTACTTCATTGTTTATCGGCATGTAGAGACACAGATCCTCTGCATCTGCAAATATATCCGAAGACTTCAGTTTCTCACATATCATGTCCGAAAGGTATTTCACTTCATTTTCATCCAGCGCTCTTCTTTTCTTAAGTATAGTCTTCCTGATTTCTTTCTTTTCCATATCTGCACCTCCCGCTGATCTTTGTTATACTGTCGCTACTAATTTAACACACTTCACAGCCTGCAACAAGAAAAAAGACAGCCGGACATTATTTTATCATGCCTGCTGTCTTCATACCCTGACGTCATGCGCCTTTTCCCTGTCCTGCTGCGTATATCTCACGTCTGTAAAGCCCTATCTTGTTGATGATGTCTCTTATGTAATAGTTCCTGCTGCATATGCATCTTGCGATCCTGTTGATATATTCGATGTTTTCATCCCTGACGTCTTTTTTTATCTGTATCAGGAATGTCACTATGTTCCTCCTCAGGCCTTCTCCGCTGTTCTCCGCCGGGATATATGCGATCTTCACCTCGCCGGTTTCTTTGTTGTAGAACACGGTATCCTCGCTGAGGCATATCTTCGCAGGCGTGATAAGGAACTCCACTGAACGTTCCAGTATAAGCAGCGTTCTTTCCAGTATGTAAAGCACATCCTCTGTTTTCTCTATCCTGAAGCTGCTCAGAGGTGTGAATCCGCTGCAGTTGTAGCAGACTGTCTCCCCGCCGTCCTCACTCATGAATCCCATTGGCATGAACAGGCTGCATTCTCCCGATGTAAGCATCACCCGCTCGTACTCTTTCATAGTATTTTCTTCAAGCCTTATCCTGAATTCTCTGTTGTCCCACATAAAACCTCTCTTTCCTTTCTGTATATACTGCCCTGACCGTGCTACTGTCCGCCGCACTTGCTGCACGGACTGAATCCTCTGCGCACAGCCTCTGTCCGGTCTATCACAGCCGTATGTCTGTTCACGATACGGCAGGTCCCTCTGTGATACGCCGTTCCTGCCTTGCTGAAACAGAACACTATGTCGCCTGTCTTCATCTGATCTGAATCACACAGCGCACATGACCTGTGATCTTTCCTTACGTCAGATGACAGTATCTTTCTTATGACCGCTGCTTTGACATAAGTGCACATGTCCGTATGATATTTTTCCCCGGAGTACGGGAATATCCACACCGGATCTTCCGGTTCTTCTCTTTCAAGGCCCTCGCTTCCAAGAGGCTCACCCAGACGCTGCCGTCCTGTAAAACCTCTGAATTTTATATCTGCACTGAATGTAAAATCTCTGCTGAAGCCTGCAGGCAGCTCCATGCGCATATATGCTTCTATGCTGTATGACGAAAGATGGTTGTTACGCCCGTCAGAATAATCACACATGACGCGATCTGCATCCACGCTGTCAGGGTTCCTGCTGTCTTTACTGAAGCGTTCTTCCAGAGCCGACTTCAGCGTCCCCTGATGTATCCCGTCATAGGATTTCATAGCAACACGCCTGCTCTCGTCAAGGGCGCCGTAAACACAGTTTTCCCAGGCGCCTTCGACACGCATGAAATATCCCACCGAAAGCACTGCCAGTATCACAAGCGGCAGGAACACTGCAGCCTCGACTGTATAGAAACCTTTAGTACTTCTTCTCATAACTGTATACCCTGCCGTTTATCACTGCGCTTGCCGCTATCCCTGCGGAGTATTCCTGTATCAGGAAGTCCCTGTCACAGCTTTTTCGCATGTTTATCTGCACAAGATCCAGTATCCTGGATATCTTGATGTTGTCGTCCTGAAAGAAGAGGAGTATCTGCAGATACTGCTCATATGTGTAGCCCTTCTCTGTATCCGGCGTCATGATGCCTTCAGTCAGTCCTTCAACAGCGCTGTCAAGATCCACTGCCCATGTCGATCTGTCCTTGACCGCCGGTACTCGGTGTCCCTGCCACAGCAGTTTCACATCATTGTCCGACTCCGCATACGCCCATGTCGATGCCAGCGCAAGCTGAGTTGCTGCACCTGCCCCCGGCGTGAGCAGCTCTGCTGCTGCCAGCACTGCTGCCTTCTTCTCCGGATCCTGATATATATGTGCCAGGTTTGCAGGGAATCTCAGCGCCTCCAGCGCTATTTTCACTTTCCTCTCGTTTTTCCTGTCCGTCATCTTTCCTCCGAGGATGTACTCCACCTCATTCTTGAAAAAGTGTTTTTCACTGACAGCATGTGTCCTGCGGTTGAAGTATGACAGTATATATCTGTTTATCAGATATTTTTCACTGCCTTCTCTGAACGCCTCTTTCACATCTGAGATATTCTCCCCGATAGATCCTGCAAGTGCGGTCAGACTTTTTTCAGGCACCTGAGCCGAAGGCAGCGACGCCACAGTAGGACCGTGGAGGAGTTTCCTGTCCTGCATGCTGCTGCCGCCTTCATTTTCCTCCTTCTTTATCAGGTCGTGTATCTCCATGAACTTCACATGCTCCAGCAGCTGCTTCCTGATCAGTTCCGTATCCGTCACCGGGAATCTGGAAGCTGTCACCCTGACCTTTCCCTTTTCCACATTCTTCAGACTGTCAAAAGAATAGTCTATGTAGCTGTTTATTTTAGCTGTCAGCTCGCGGTCGGTCCCCCTTATCAGGAACAGTCCGTAGTCTTTCTGTATCTTATGGTCGAATTCGGACATCACAGAATCGCATGCGAGTTCTGTGATGCCGTCAGCGATGCCCGCAACAGCATTTTCTTTCACGCTGTATACCATAGCCAGTGTTATCGTCATGAGTGCAGCCAGTATCATCGTCAGAAAGACCGCACTGCTGCCTTTTCTGTTATTCTTCATCGGTTTCATCCTGTGTCACACTTTTCACCAGTTCGCAGTACCTCACATACTCTGCACCGTCTGTCGCATATGCATGATCGTCGATGAGGCAGACGCCTTTTTTCTTCAGCAGCATCTTATGCTCCATCAGAAGATACTTTCTGCCTGAGACGATACCTCCGAAAGCTTTCTTTTTCGTATAAAGCTCCGCATCGGAGGATACACTGTGAAGCATCTCTGTTTTTCCTGCCACCCGGCCGGCCTCCGCCCTGAGCGCCATATGCATGCTGCACTGCTCCGTCATCTGACTGTAAAAGAACATCACCGCCAGAACAGCTGTGATGACCGAAACGATGATGAATGGCATCACTACAGCAGCTTCCATGATATAGCTCCCTCTGCGGCTTCTAATTGAAATCATCGAGACCGTCGAAGGTATTGTTTACAAAATCGGTTATCTCTGTCTTGAAGATAAGTCCCAGTGCCACGGCCAGCGCAACAAGTATCGCCACCTGCACCAGTTCCATACCTTTCCTGCTTCTTACATCCACTATCCTGTTTTTCATCCTTCCCTCCTGTATCATAATCCGAGGAGCGCAGGCGCAACGGTTATCACGATAAGCACGATGAGGAAGATCATCAGCGGCAGAGTCAGCTTGGTTTCAGCGAGCTTGCCTTTTTCCTCGCAGTTCTTCTTTCTGTTTATCCAGAGCGTTTCACTCTCCCTCTGCAGCTTTTCAGTAAGCTCCACCCCTTTGTTTATATTGTCGTTCACTATATTCGATACTCTCATGAGTTCCATAGTGCCGTTTTCTTTTGCAAATTTCCTGAACTCCTCATTTATTGAGCTGTTTGTCGTTTTTACTGAAACGTATATTTCCTTTATCCTGTTGATGAAGTAATCGTCGTCATCTTCCCTGAATCTCAGACTCTCTGTGATCGTGCGCTCGAAAGCGCTGTTCAGCACCAGGCCTGCATTCAGCAGCAGCACCAGCTTGTTCACGAATTCCGGCAGGTTCCTGACAACGGATTCCTTCTCCTTCTGTCTCTGCTTTTCCAGCGGTGAGAGATACGTCCTGAATATGGCGAATGATGCTGTGATCATAACGAACAGTATTATTATACTGTTGTTCTCACGCTCCACCTTCCAGCTGATCTTCCTGCCGGAATCCAGCACAGCAGGCAGAGGGACTTTGCGCTGCGACTGATTGTCATTGAAGCTGCTCACAGTTTTTCTGAGCTCATACTCTATCTCTTCCTTTTCAGTCATCTCCATGCTGCTTTCCCTGCTCTCGCTTTTCTCTTTTTCACCGCTGCTGTACGGATCCAGCGATATGTCGAAGTCCTTGTCCACCGTATCCTCGTCGCCTTCCACCGATGCGTTGAGCCTTATATGCCCTGTGTCATGTCCTTCGTCAGGCCTTACCATATACGCCCGGCCCGCTTCATGGACGATTTTTATACCCGGTTCTGCGGACTTTATGAAATCTGCAGCCATCAGCAGCATCCCGGCGATCACGACCATCAGTATCTGTCTGCCTGCTTTCCTGCTGAGTATCTCGGCTGAAGGCACCGTCTTTTTACTGCGCTTTCGTTTGAATGACAACATATCTGCTCCCCGTCTGTTACTAAACATCGATCTCCGACAGTTTTTCCATCAGATACACGCCGTATAATGTCGCTGCCAATGCGCCGGTCATTATGATCCGGCCTGCAAGAGTTGTATATAATGGGGTTATATATGATAAAGATCCTATATTCATAAGAATCAGCATCAGCAGCGGCATGACCGATATTATCCTGCCCTCGAGTTTTTTCTGGGCCGTCACTGTTTTTATCTCGCGCTCTATGGTCATCTTGTCAGTGAGTATCTCCGTAGTATGTTCTATTACTTTCTCCATATTCCCTCCCATGCTCCGGCAGGTGATGTACACCTGCACGAAGTTGTTTATATCTTCGCTTTTACTTCTGAATGCGAAGTCTTTGAGCAAAAGTTTGTCGCTTTCCTTGTTCTCTTTGATATTTACTCTCATATACTGCAGTTCCTTCATGATCAGGTCGCTGCTGCTGTAGAGAACGGCAAGGTTCTCTTCGGCCTCCGTGATAGCTTCGTCCATCTGTCTCCCTGCAGCTATTGAAGCCGACAGCGAGTAAAGCATATCGCGGAACTGCTGCTGCAGTCTGTTCATACGGGCCGCCGCCTTACGCTTCTCCCAGTACGGCCTGATAAGATGTACTGCAAAGCCTGCCGGCACCGACAGCAGCAGACTCCTGTAAAAAAGGAATACTACAGTGAATATGCATATGTACCCTCCGATATAGAAAATGATCTTTTCTTTTCCAGACAGGACATATACGGAATAATCTCTGATCATAATGTCCCTCCTTCGTATTCATCTGTTTTGCCCGGAAATCTCTGTCATCCCGGCAAGTTCCAGTTTTTCACGATTCTCAAGCGCATTTTCCGTCCGCCCCCTTTCATGACTGTATAACATGTTCACCTTGATATTACCTCCTTCCATTCCTGTTAGTTCAGCTATTTCTGTTATCTTCCTGCTGCCGTCTTTCATCCTGCTCATATGTATCATTATCTCTATCCCGGCAGTGATCTGCCGCCTTATAGCTTCTACAGGGAAGTCCGCAGCCTGAAGGAACATGGCTTCAAGTCGCTTGAGCATGCCGTCTATGCTGTTGGCATGTCCTGTACTCATACCGCTGTGTCCGGTATTCAGTGCCTGTATCATATCCATTACTTCTTTTCCCCTGACCTCTCCGACTATTATCCGGTCCGGTCTCATTCTCAGGCTTGCCTTTACAAGCTGGGACATGTCTATGCCGCCCTTGCCCTGTACATTGGCATTCCTGCATTCCAGCCTTACGATATTTTCCACCTGCTCTATCTGCAGTTCAGCGGAGTCCTCGATGACTACAAGCCGTTCACCGGGAGGGATGCTCTGTGACAGGACATTGAGGAGAGTTGTCTTGCCCGAGGAAGTCCCTCCGCAGATGAAACAGTTGTATCCGGCCTTTACCAGCTTCTCCAGGAACGATGCAGTCTCTTCCTCAACGGTCCCGTTGCTGATAAGGTCATCCATAGTCATCACTGTGTCCGGGAATTTTCTTATAGTCAGTATCGGCCCGTTCAGCGCTATGTTCTTGTACACGGCGTTGACTCTTGATCCGTCGGAAAGTCTCGCATCCACTATGGGGTTCAGTTCATTTATCTCGCGATGCACCCTCGATGCGATCCTCCTTATCAGTTCTTCGAGATCCTCCACCGTATCAAACTCCACCGGCAGCCGTTCCATCCTGCCGTGTCTCTCCGCGAACACATCGCTCCTGCCGTTGACCATTATCTCGGATATGCTGCTGTCGTCTATATACGGCTGCAGTATGTCCATCTCGCGTCTCAGGGACAGGAATATGCGATCTATCAGTTCGGTATTGGCCTTATGCCCGCATACCTGGGATTTCTTCAGGGAAAACACATGATCTTCTATGATCTGCAGCGCTTCGCTGTCACTGATATTCTCCCCCTCTTCAGCAATAAGCAGTCTTATCTCCGACATGCAGGCCCTGATTTCGTCATTCGAGTATGTATATGCATTGCCTGTGCGTTTGTTTTTGTCTTCTTTTTTCATATTTAACTTTTGATACTATTTATGAAATATTTTTCCTTTCACGTATATAATAAAACACTTGTAAATAATTTACAAGTGTTTTCGTTCGACAAATTTCGACAAAGGGATGTACTTCCCCGGTCCCTTTATTCGAAGTCCACCATGATATGCAGGCTCCTGAGACGCTCATCGCATATGCTTTCCATCAGCTGGTCGCCGTGGGCCTGCAGGAAAGCTTCGCCTGTATGGGTGAATCCTCTGCGGTTCAGCTCTCTGCCTATGCAGATGGAGATGTTTTCTATGATATCGGTCTTCCTGCCGCCGTTCTCCGGCGTATCCGGGATCAGTGTGATTTCCCTCAGCATCGTGACTGCGTCGCTGAGTATATCGAACTTCTCTGCTCCGCGGAACATCCATTTATAGTACGGCATGTATCTCCCGTTCAGCAGATAGACAACCGACATCGCCTTCTTCACGAACTCGCTGCAGGCAAGATACGCTGCCTGGCTGTCCCCCCGCTTCATACATCTCGGATAGTTGTACTGCCCGGACTGCGCTATCACAGCGCACCTGGCAGCCAGTTTTTTCTTCAGCACATCATCGGGGTAAAATGATCTCAGTACCGACCTTATCCTGGTGAACTCACCGTAATTGTCAATGAACACCTCTCCGTTGGTGACAGTGGCAAGAAAGCTCTCCGGTATCCTGAACCACTCCATGGCGTCCTCCGGGGCGTGGGTAAGTCCTGTGAACCGGCGATAGAAAGTCTCCAGGGGCAGCACACCTGTGCGCCCGCCTCCCATGGCGGACTGTATCCGCACGTAGCCTTTGTACCCCGCCGGCAGCTTATCGTACGCCTCCTGCATCCTGCTTCCTGACGTCCTGTATATCTCGTCGGGCACCCATATGCAGAATGCCGGTCCGAAATCATGATCATGTGATATCTCATCGTCGAAGCCCAGGCACTCCGAGCCTTCTCCCACAAGTCCTGCTGCTATATATTCCTTGTATTCCTCCAGTTCGTTTTCTATGAGGGGACGTCCGTATTCGTCAAAATACTCCCTCGCAAGCTCAAGTCCTTTCATATCCGGTTGCCTTTCACCTCAGCAAGACCTGCAGCCACCTCGTCATAAAGCGGCGTCCTGCCGAAATCCCGTTCTATAAGAGTCAGCGCCTTTTCATAACAGGCTTCAGCCTCTTCATCATTGCCCGCCAGATGATACGCCTGTCCCAGACCTGCATATGCGTACGGATAATGTACATCTCTGCCGTTCTCCTCCTCGAAGATACTGCAGGCCTGTCTGAAACTGCCGATGGCGTCATCCAGTCTGCCCTGTCTCACCTGTACTTCTCCCAGATTCACATATGTAGTTGCCAGTTCCGGTCTGCACCCCGGCATGCTGCTTATTATATCGAAGGCAGTACCCAGCGCCGCTTCAGCTTTGTCAAGACTGCCGTTGTCCCTGTACACCATGCTTATATTATTGCAAAGTGCCGCTATGCGGTAATCCTTCGTAGATCCCAGAGATTCCAGCATATCCTTCGCTGCCAGGAAACACTCCAAAGCCTTTTCCTGCTCTCTGTTGAAGATATACACATCTCCTGTATTTATCAGTGCCGTAGCATAATTTTCCGTATCAGCCATTCCCGACTCCTCAAGGAGCGTCAGCACTGTGGCATATAGTTCCTTGGCCCTGTCTATCTTTCCTGTGACCCTGCATATACCGCCCAGCTCGTTGCTGACAGCTATGATAGCGGGGATATCGCCTGCGTTTTCGGCTTTCTGCAGCCAGTCTTCCAGATATCCGGTCACTTCGCCCGTCTGTTTTTCTGCGAAAAGGGCGTCCAGCCCCCGGTAAAATTCTTCAATGTTCAGATGTTCGTTCATAAATCCCGTTTCCTTTCTTAAAAATATTTGTGACCAGGCCGGTCATGCTATATATTAACATATGTCTCAGAGAAATCAATCAGAAATACCATATGCTCCTCCGACTCTCATGTAATTATTTCCGGAATAAAAGCTGCAGAAAATGCACATAAATATAATACGACATCAAGCCTGCTTTGAGGGGAGCAAAAAGGATGCGAGGAATATATTTATGGCTAACAAGGTGGAAATTTGCGGAGTCAATACATCGAAACTCCCGAGATACAAAGACAAGGAGATGCAGGAGATGCTTATGGCCATAAAGGCCGGAGACATGGCTGTCAGGGAGGAATTCATAAAGGGCAACCTCCGGCTGGTACTCAGTGTCATCCAGAAATTTTCCGGCAGAGGCGAGAGTCCTGACGACCTGTTCCAGGTGGGCTGCGTTGGCCTTATCAAGGCTCTTGACAATTTCGATATGTCCCACGGAGTCAAATTCAGCACCTACGCCGTGCCCATGATCATAGGTGAAGTGAGACGTTACCTGCGCGACAACAACAGCATCAGAGTATCGCGTTCCCTGAGAGACACCGCTTACAAAGCCCTTACTGCCCGGGAAGAACTCAGTCGCCGTCTGCAGAGAGAACCAACTGCCGACGAGATCGCAAAGGAGCTGGAAATAAAGCGAGAAGACGTCGTGCTTGCTCTGGACTCCATACAGGATCCGGTGTCCCTTTTCGAACCGGTATTCAACGACAACGGCGATCCCGTGTATGTCATGGATCAGATCCGTGACATGAAAAATACCGACGCCAGATGGATCGAGAACCTGTCCCTCTCTGAAGCCATGAAGAAACTTTCTCCCAGGGAGCAGCACATACTCGATATGAGATTCTTCCAGGGAAAGACCCAGATGGAGGTAGCCGACGAGATATCCATCAGCCAGGCCCAGGTCTCAAGACTGGAAAAGAACGCCCTGAACTATATGAAAAAATACGTGTGAGCGGACTTTTATGCCGCTGCTGGTCGAGTAGGAGGCGGCGGCTGACCGCCATCCTCTCATTCTGGTAATTACTAGAGTTCTCATCTCAGCTTCTCACGGAAACGTATGTGAAATTCTCCCGATCCACTTTTGCACGATATCTGCCGTCTGCACTCTTGTTACTATATCTATCATATAACGACGTGACTCCAAATCATTTCTTCTACATAAATACCGGCCTTTTCAAGCAGCCTGATCGTCTTACAAGATATATGCGCTGTTGTGATGTACATATAATAGTCCCACCCGAAACTGATTTCCATCTCTGCATCCGGTGAAACGCTCTCTAAATTGCACTAGATATAGTTTCTCAGAATCATCCTGCTTATCAGTATGGCTTTCTGCAGGTCAACGATATTTCCCTCGCAGATGGAAAGGATATCAAGTTCAGTACCGGTCAGCTCTATGCCGTAGTGCTTCCTGCAGTGTCTCCTTGTCTTCCTTCTGCTCATGGTTGGTCTTTCAAGATCTTTGATTTTGAAAAGTCCCGCACCCGATTCAACTGCAATGAGATAAATCGCGAACAAATACTTTTGTTCGACCTTCAGATATTCATCGCTGTCAAGGATCATACCTTCAAATGCCCGGCCTATATCCGATATATCTGTCCACTCATTTGTGGTATACCGTCCCTCTGCATCCCTGTTATCAGGAGCATATTTTGTGATACGATACTTCTTCATATTCTCAGCTCCGATCCTCCGCTGCCTGATGTCCTGTGTCGTAACATCATATGTATACTTTAATGGTTTTGATAAATGAGCGGAACAGTGACCTCATTACCATTTTCTCGATAACAGAAAATACCGGTTCATATTTTTTCCCAGTCGGCATTACCGCTTCCAGATTCAGTCCCCAGAACACTTTCCTGTATATTTTAAGGAATGTCTTCCTGTCTCCCCAGAACTTTTTCCCAAAAGAAGCTTTGATATCCGTGGTCAGATTTCACATATCCATAAACGAGTTCAATGCCTCAGATGAATCTGTCGCAAACTTATCAGGAACGATCAGTTTCCCGCCCTCATCAATTACTTCCAGTCCTTCAGCATTGCAATGTTCCTGCAATTTCTCTACGGAGCTGAAAGAAAGGATTTTCGTCCCTGCGGTCAGCAGTTTATCTGCATCGTCGTCATCATACCATACACAGTAACGATCGACGTTATCGTACGTGATCCCGTACACATAATATGTCATCATGCCACTGACATCCTTTACTTCATACCATGTAACCTGCCAGATTCCCTTTACCACCCGTCATTCATCAATATTATGGTTCAAATGTATGAAATAATAAACGTCCTCCTGAACCATTCATAGCCATTAAGTCTATCGATGATTTCGCTTATACTCCCCATCTCGGCAATCACAAACATATCCAAATGATCCGTAGGTGTCACAGCACATTTCAGATCGTATGTGAAAAACACAGGAAAAGCCTCGTACTTCAGACTCTTATCGAAAATCCCCCTGATGATATCAGGGTCATCTGTATATATACCTGTATCACAGTTCCTTTCTTCTGCAGTTCCCAATTCTGTCAATAGCCTGTTAATACCGCAGAACTCATTATACGGATCATATGAAAATATGTAAGCCTGCATCTCAAAGTCCATGATGATTTTAAAAACTTCGAACAGATTATCCTCATGCCTGTTGAATTTCTCCCAATCAACATTACTATGATATCTTTCATCCGAAACATCATAAGCAAAGCTTACCTTTATGCCCGAACCACCAGCTGCCGGTTCCAGCAAATCAGCGCTTATATATTTTAATGATTTAACATTATTTTTTTTTACCATACTAATTGCCATTTCAACACCCTTTTTTATTTTTATTTTTCGAACCATTAGGCCAGATTTTATTTCCTTTAAAATCTATCTCCTTTATCTTTTTTCCTTTACGATCAGATATATCCCAATGGTCTTTATGTTTCATATCTTTTTTCCATATATTTCCTTTTTTATCTTTATACCCTTGACCATTTTTTAATTTAATAAAATCTTTAGAATCTGAGTCTGGCGTTTTGCACTTATTATGCACCAGCACCTGCTGTTCTGACACATAGTAACATTCATAATCTTCCACATGGAAGTTATAGACTGTCACTGGTTCTCGCAGCAGTTCTATCTCATATTTTTCTACAGGTGCATA
>CAJJPZ010000032.1 GCA_905193765.1 uncultured Eubacterium sp. | reverse complement strand
CCTTCAACCCAGCTTTTACTTCCGTGCCGTCTGTCGTCGTCACACCGGTGACTGTAACACCGCAGAATGTCCGAGCCAGTGTGAGCAATATAACGACGACGGGCGCGGTCATATATCTGTACCGCACAAATACTATAGAGACAAATATATGCTGGCACGCCCAGATCTAAGGAGGACGTATGGTAATATCTTCAATCTTTAACGAAAAAACGATATACCTGCATACCGCATGGGCGAACGATGAATCAGGCTCCGGGTTTTCTCTTGAAGAATTCGACGGAGCTGTTTTTATAGGCAATTACACAAGCAGTAGTGCGACGGAGTCTGGAAACTTTGCATCGTATTCCTGGAAGCGGATAGACAACATAGAAGATCCTGACGAAACTATCGAAGATGAAGATCTCGAAGATGACACAGAAGATGATGAGGAATTCATTGAAGATGAAGAAGACGATGATGACGATGGTGCATACCTTGATGAAGACCTTGAAGAGGATCTCCTTGAAATAGAAGCGGCCGCTGTCAGGTCAGGCGATAATATAACAAGCAACCAGCAGGCGAATGACAGCGGAATCGGGAACGTGAACCTGCTCTATGGTACTAATTCCGGTAAAAGCGGGTATTCAGTTTCCGGTGGATTTGTGCTATCTGATCTCGACACTACGATATATGATGACGCCGAGGAGGTAAAAGCCGTCAGGATCACATGCGATACGGCATCAGATACAGCGTATCTGTCTTTTGGCTCAGATTATCTGCTTGATAATCTGTCGGAAATGTCGGCAGGCGATGTTTTCACGCTGTCTTTTGACTCGCGCATGTCTGTCCTGTTCGTGTCAGAAACGCTTGCAGTACAGGGTATCGACGGTGCAAAAAGGATGCTGCTGTTTGATCAGAGCCTTGATAGCGCGTCTGACAATGAGGAAATCGATAATACTGGTGAGTGGGTGCATTACTCGGCACAGGCCGTTTATGAGGAGCAGGAAACAGCTGCGCAGGTGTTTTGTATATCTCTTAAAAATATGCCAGCAGGCTCTACACTCGACATTGCCAACCTGAAAATCGAAGAAGGCTCTCTCGAGACTCCGTGGAGACAGTCAGAAGATGAGATCGCAGGGATAGCAAGGCGGGCGCAGGACACGGCCAATGCGGCCGTATCAAACGTAGACGTCGAATACTACCTCTCCACCTCATCCACGTCCCTCTCAGGTGGCTCATGGTCAACGATCGCACCTGCCTGGGTAGATGGAAAGTACATGTGGAGCAGGACGGTGAAGACAGACGGAGCGGGCAACAAGACTTACTCACCAAGTCAAAATGGAGTCTGCATCGCAGGAGCTAAAGGTGCCACCGGAGCCAAGGGCGATAAAGGTGAACCTGGCACTGACGGAACTAATGGAACTAACGGCGCCGACGGCAGAGGAGTGTCATCAATCGTAGAGCAGTATTACAAATCGACTTCAGCGACCTCACTCTCGGATGGTTCATGGTCAGAAACTTATCCTGGCTGGACAGATGGCACATATATCTGGACAAGATCAGTAATAAACTACACTACAGGAAACCCTACGACTACCGATCCGATATGCGTGACCGGCAGTAAAGGCGATACTGGAGACACCGGCCCGCAGGGAAATCCGGGCAAAGATGGAGTTGACGGTAAGGATGGAACTAACGGAAAAGACGGCGCCGATGGCCGCAGCGTCAAGAGCGTCACGAGATATTACATTCTGGCCACCACAAAGCCATCCACCCCGTCAACCAGCTGGACAACGACAGAGCCTGCTTTCGATGAGATGGAAGATACCACCTCGACCCTGTATTTTGCAGACCTGACGACATGGTCAGATAGCTCGGCACCAACATGGTCGGCTGTCTCAGTATCGTCAAGCTATGAGGCGGCGAAGACTGCATACGAAGAAGCCTCGGCAGCCGCAGACAAGCTGGCAGCCTGGTGCGCAGCAAATGATCAGACGCTGATCGACGGAGCTAAGATATACGCAGGGTCGGTAACGGCACAGCAGATAGCAGCGCGGGCGGTTACTACCGATAAGCTCGCAGCGCAGGCGGTGACTGCCAGCAAGATAAACGTGACCGACCTGTTTGCGCAGGATATAGCAGCGTCCGGAACGATACGCGGAGTAAATCTGGTAGGTGCAAAAGGTAGTTTCAGTGAGTCACTGAGCGTTTATTCGTCAACGGAAGAATCTAACTACCTCATGGGGTTAAAAGCTGGTGCTGGTACGTTTAAAGTAGGCTGGTGGAATAAGGTGGAGGAAGATGATCCGATGACATCTTTCATAGAGATAGAAAAATCTGGGCAGGTGTCGATAGTCAGCAACGCACGTGGTATAGATCTTCACGCAAGATCAAATATAAATTTGACCGCCGCAAATGGCAGCACTATCATATCCGGATCAGGATGCGGCATCGAGGCTGTAATGCGTCACAGTTTAGAATTCGAGAATAGCAAAAGAATCGGTTTTCAGACATCGACAGGTGCAAGCTCAAGAGGCATTGGCTTTAGCGCCAGCGATAACCTGCTGTTCGGTAGCGGAGACAGCGGGCTGACGAACGGCATGTATTTTTACGTCGGTGCCAAGGACTCGTTTTGTGTATACGGAGGAAGTAACACAGATGTAAGGTTTAGATCGTTTAAAGCCTCGGATGGCAGCATGTATTTTCAGGTGCCGGATATACATGCCAGAACAACGTCCTCAGGTTCAAATGTCAGGGTAAACTCGAACGGCACGCTGTATCGATATTCATCCTCGTCGATGCGATATAAAACGGACATAACAACGCAGCTTATTGACGAGCTTGATCCTGAGAGACTATATGACCTGAGAGTATGGCAGTACAAATATAGAGAAGGACATCTGGATAAGAATGATCAGCGCTACGGGCAGGATATTGTCGGGTTTATAGCAGAGGACGTAAAGCAGAAATATCCAATCGCCGTGAATTATAATGAAGATGGACAGGTGGAGAACTGGAACGTTGAGATGATAGTTCCTGCGATGCTGAAACTGATCCAAAATCAGAAGAAAGAAATAGATGAACTGAAAGAGAGGTTGAACTGATGGAGAAAAAGATGAAGACAAAAGAGAAAGTGGATCTTGTACTGACAAATCTGTACCGGATCGAGACCAAAGGCGAGGCCACTATGATCATGGCCGACTGCATAAAGGTGCTGGCGGGCGTCTCACAGGAGCTTGTAAAGCAGGATGAAAAGACGGCTGAGGACGACAGGTAGTCGTTCTTTTTTATTAGAAAGGAAGGTAGAACATGAAAACAAGCGGTAAAGTAAAAGCAATGATCAGATTACTGGTGATGGTAGTGCTTGCAGTAAATGCTGCATTGACAGTGGCAGGTAAGAATCCCATCCCTTTTGATGAAACGACATTCACAGAGGTGGCAACGCAGGTTGCAGCTGGCTTGTCTGCGGTCTGGGCTTGGTGGAAGAACAACAACATGACAGAAGCAGCCTGCACAGCTCAGGGACTGCTGGATACCAGCAAAGGCAAGACAATGAGCAACCTTGAAGAAGAGGACTTAGTATATGACGATGAAGAGGAGGAGGAAGTGTAATGAGCAAGACTTTCAGGCAGTATGATTCGAGATGGGGCAGGTTATCATATCCGCCGAATACACGCAGCACGATGGCTTCAGCCGGATGCGGTCCGACAGCCTGCGCATCCATCATAGTGAACAATCCGAAGTACAGGAACATCACGCCAAGAACGACGAGAAAGTTCATGCTCAAAGGCGGATATGTTCCTGGCGGCGTCGGTACCATGTGGTCAGGCATAGACGCATGTATGAAACACTTCGGATTCGAAGTAAAGAGACACAACGACATGGAATCATTTTTCAAGGAGATGAACAAGGGCAGCAGACGTGCGGTCATCCTGTTCGGTGCCGGATCAAGAGGCGGTATCACATGGACGAGCGGCGGTCATTACGTACCTGCAACAGATTACAAGAAAAAGAACGGCAAGCATTATCTGTACACCCGCGATCCGGGCGGCAGACGGAATGATGGCTGGCACTGCTATGAGACTCAGATGAAAGGTTTGGTCAAGTGCATATGGACATGCAGGCTTAAGAAAGGATATTCCGGCACATTCCCGACCATGCCGAAACGTGGATACTTCCGCAAAGGTGATACCGGCACACAGGTCAAACGTCTTCAGAAACTGCTGAACTGGGCTATAGATTCAGAACTGAAGGCAGATGGTGAGTATCTTGAAAAGACAGCCGCAGCAGTAAAGAAGCTTGAAAAACAGTTCGGCTTCAAGGTCAATGGCAACTTCGGCAAGGACTGCCTGAAGAAGTGCAGGAAGCTCAAGAAGTAGGAGGGCATAATGGACTGGTCACAGATAATCATTACAGCAATAGGATCCAGCGGTCTGACCTCCGGAGCAGTGGCGATCGTTATGAAGCTGATAGACAGGAAATCTATAGCAAGGCGGACCCTTGCCATGCTTACCTACAGCACACTGTCTGATAAGATCGAACGACTTCTGAATCAGGATCATGCGACACCTGAACAGCGAAAAGAGATCGAAGAGCTGTACAGACTCTACAAGGAGCACGGCTGGAACGGAGACATGGAAGCACGCATGAGTAAAGTCCATGCGTTGCCTACCAAAGATCTGAATAAGTGTTGAGACGTGCGGCAAAGTAACAACGATCCCCCTGATCGCAGTAGTGTGACGGGGGATTTTTTATTGCTCAAATGACTGTGAAATAACGTAAGCAAAATTAACTACAAGTAACACACAAGTGACAAATCATAAGTAGTAAAAAATGCAACAACCAGTAAAAACGTGTATTTTTCAACGGGTTTCAGATTATCGTCAAGCGGCACTTCTTAACAGAAACTTAACATGAACTTAAAGGAGACGAGATATACCACGCGTCTCCTTTTCTGTATATTAAAAGGGAAACAGAGAAAGAATAAAATCAAGGATCAGGAGGATCAGACAATGACTGACAAAGGAGATATCTATGGAGTCATAGATGTGGGCTCCAACACTATACGTCTGTGCATATACAATGTGACGGGAGACAGGATAACGGCCATGCTCAACAACAAGATAACGGCGGGACTCATCGGATATGTGGAGGACGGCGTGCTCAGCGACAGAGGCATACGCAGGGCGTGCGACGTGCTGAACACACACAGGATGATGGCGGAACGTGTAGGGGTTAAAGAACTGTTCGTGTTCGCCACAGCATCCCTCAGGAATATAGACAACCGCGAAGAGGCTGTTGCTGAGATAGAGCGTGAAACAGGTCTGGATATAGACGTGATAAGCGGCCTTGACGAGGCTATGCTGGACTTCGAGGGCGCCGCACATGTGATGGAACTGTCGGACGGTCTCATGGTGGATATAGGCGGCGGAAGTACCGAGCTGGTCCTGTTCAGGAACAATGTTGCAAAGGATGCAGTCAGCATAAACATTGGATCCCTGTCCATGTTCAGGAACAACGTTTCCGGCCTGTTCCCGGGAACCTCCGAGGTGAAAGCCATCAAAAAGAAGACCCTGGCCGAGCTGGACAAGGTCAAATTCCTGCATAATGAGAGGCCGGGGACTATACTGGGGATAGGAGGCACCATACGTGCCGTAAAAAAATTCAATAACGATCATTTCGGACTGAGTAAAGAAAATCCGGAGATCAGGACAGGCTATATACGTGATATGCTTCATGACCTGCAGGGCAGAGAAAGAAAGACTCTGAGAAAGATACTGCAGGTCACTCCAGATCGTGTACATACACTGATCCCGGGGATGCTGATCCTTGACACGATATGTGAGAAATACGGATGCCGCAGGATACTCATGAGCAGCTTCGGAGTCAGAGAGGGGTACCTCTATAAGAAGGTGGTGATGAATAAATGAAGAGCACCATATATACACAGAACAGGGAGTTGTCATGGCTGAGATTCAACGAGCGTGTGCTGGATGAGGCCCGGGAGGAAGGCGTACCGGCATTCGAACGACTGAAATTCATATCCATATTCACCAGCAACCTGGATGAATTTTTCATGATACGTGTGGGCAGTCTCTATGATCAGACTCTGCTGCCGAAGCCCAAGAACGACAGTAAGACAGGCATGACGCCTGCGGAACAGCTGGACGCCATCTTCAGCGCTGTCGCGCCGCTGTACAGGAAAAAAGACAGGATATATGCAGAAGTCACACAGAGGCTCAGCGACAGAGGGGTCACGTATATACGTCCTTTCGATGCAACGGAAAACGAGAAGAAGTTCATGGAAAAATACTTCAGGTCATATGTGCAGCCTATCCTGTCGCCGCAGATAATAAACGGACATCATCCGTTCCCTCACCTCGTCAATAAAGCGCTCTACATAGTGATGACTCTGAAGGTAGACGACAGACAGACCTTTGGCATAATCCCGGTGCCCCAGAACCTGGACAGGATAGTCTGCATGCCAGGAGGGACTCTCAGATACATGCTGGTGGAGGATATAATCTGCGAGTATGCTGACAGCATGTTCGAAGATATAAAAATACATGACAAAACGATAATCTCCGTCACCAGGAATGCGGATCTGAATACCGACGACCTGCTGGACTTCGACGAGGACTTCAGGCATCAGATGAAGAAGGTGCTGAAGTGGAGACTGAGACTTGCTCCGGTCAGACTGGAATGCAGCGGACAGATCGATTCGAAAATGGAAAAGTTCCTGAGGGACAAACTGGATCTCAGAAAAGCCCAGGTGTTCTGCAGCAGCAGTCCACTGGAAATGTCCTATGTCTTCCCGCTGATGGATCGTATACCGGACCGGGTGGCAGGCAAAATGACATATGAGCACTTCGATCCTCAGCCGCCGAAGTGGTTCAGGCCTGGGGAAAGCATCATGAAAAGAGCGGAACACGAAGACCTTTTCCTGTCATATCCGTATGATCAGATGGCTCCGTTCCTGCAGCTGGTGAGAGAATCAGCCAACGATCCGCGGGTGGTTTCCATAAAGATAACCATATACCGTCTGGCCAGCAAAGCCGCTCTTGTGGATTATCTGAGACTTGCAGCGGAGAACGGCAAGGAAGTCACCGCAATGATGGAGCTGAGGGCAAGATTCGATGAAGAAAACAATATAAACTGGTCAGAGAGTCTTGAAGAAGCCGGCTGTACGGTGATATACGGCATAGAAGACTACAAGGTACATTCCAAGGTCTGCCTCATAACATATATGGACAAGGGCAGGATAAAGAGGATCACACAGATAGGAACAGGAAACTATAATGAAAAGACAGCGAAACTTTATACAGATATGTCGCTGATCACATCTGCCCCGGAGATAGGAGCAGATGCAGCGGAACTTTTCAGGAACCTTTCCATATCAAACCTGAACGGCAGCTACAGCAGACTGATGGTGGCTCCAAACCACATGAAGAGCGTGATCATGGCGTATATATGTAGCGAGATCGAGAAGGCGAAACAGGGCAGGGACGCGCAGATACTTGTGAAGATCAACTCACTGACAGATCGTGAGATCATAGATCTGCTTAGCGAAGCATCCCAGGCAGGCGTGAAGATACAGATGATAATAAGAGGCATATGCTGCCTGCTGCCGGGAATAGAGGGATATACCGACAATATCACCGTCACCAGTGTCGTAGGAAGGTTCCTGGAGCACTCCAGAGTCTACTGCTTCGGCACGGGAGAAGAAATGAAGATGTATATATCTTCGGCGGATTTCATGACCAGAAATCTCAACAGGCGCGTGGAAGTCGCCTGTCCTGTTGAGGATCCGGGCATAAAGAGACAGATAATGGATATCCTGCAGCTGATGCTCAGGGACAATGTCAAAGCACGGAACATGAGATACGACGGCCTCTACGAGAAGAAAGTCGCAGCTGAGGGAGAAGCGGTGGTAGACTGCCAGCAGGAACTGATAAGACAGGCGCTGGTGAAGAAACAGGAAGAGCCTGTGAAACCTGCGGATGATGAAACCGAGAACAGAGCATCCTTATGGCAGAGACTGAAGAGCCTGTTCACAGGCTGAATAAAAAGCAGACCGGAGGTGAAACGTCTGCCTGGGAGGCAGCATCTCAGAGCTCCGGTCTGTCTTTGTTTTTTGATATGACGCCGCTGACGACAGCGGCCTGTCCCCGGACGTATCAGTCGAGGTAAGTCACAAGATCTTCCACTGTCTTTCGTCTTGGTGCTTTAGGATCTTCATCAGGATATCCCATTGCAATGAGAGCAGCTACTTTCTGACCTTCCGGAACAGGTATCACTTCGCTTACCTTGTCTTCATCAAAGATCCCCATGATGACTGTACCTATGCCCTTGTCCCGGGCAGCCAGGCAGAAAGTCTGTGTAGCTATGCCGGTATCGAACACGCCCCAGTCAGCACCCTTAGATGTGGTTGCAGAACCATCTTTCTCCATACCTGAACGTCCTTCGATCATGGTCACGATAACAAGAGCAGGAGCTTTTCTGATAGTATCGATGTTGTATTCGAAGCCGAGAACACAGCCATCGGCTATTTTGTTCATCTTCTCGCGGTCCTCTGTCACGATGTATCTCGTTACCTGAGTGTTCTTCCATGACGGAGCATAGGCTGCCGCCTCTATTATCTCATCGATCACTTCATGAGGAACTTTTTTGTCCTGAAACTTACGGATACTGCGTCTTTCCTTTATGCATTTGATTGCTTCCATTGATTGATCCTCCATTCCCGGGCCCGGGGCCCGAATCATTTCTCTCTGATGATTTTACTCCATCAGCACAAGGATTACAAGTCGATATGAAAAATCCAAAAAACTGTTGACAAACAGGGTATACAAATGGTACTCTATAAATGGTTAGTAAATGCTAACCATTTATTTGAAACACGGGTTAGTTGATGCTAATCGACGCGGATAACAGATAAGCGGAAACTGATCACTTGTCATACGTTGAGAAGTGACCGAAAGATCCTGTTCTGCAGTGCATGAGGCTTTTCTGCATACACTTTACCTACGGTGTCAGCCGTCCTCTGCTCTTTTGAGCAAAAGACTTCTTCCTCAGAGGTCTCGAACATTACTCCTCGCTTCAGGCGCTGCAGGACCCGGATCTGTGTTTTCAAAGAATAACGCATAAGATAAAGAAAAAGATATATTCTCGACCAGGGAGATGCTGTGAAGGGCATCTCCTGTTGAACATACATGGAGGTGTTTTATGGCAATAGCTGAATTCAGGAATGTCACGCGTATCTATACCAACGGTGATCATGAGCTGAAGGCTCTTGACGGCATAGATATGACCCTTGAAGAAGGGGAATTCATAGTCGTACTGGGACCCAGCGGAGCGGGTAAGAGCACGCTGCTGAACCTGCTGGGAGGTCTGGACAGCCCTACATCGGGCAAGATATATGTACGGGGCAGAGACATATCAGAACTCAAGGGAGATGAGCTTGCGGAATACCGTGCAGGGACGGTGGGCTTCGTCTTCCAGTTCTACAATCTCGTGCCTACTCTCACGGTCAGGGAGAACGTGGCGCTGGTGAAGGAAATCGTAAAGGACATCATACCTCCGGAACAGGTGCTTGAGGAAGTGGGACTGGCAGATCACATGGACAACTTCCCGGCAGAGCTTTCGGGAGGAGAGCAGCAGAGAGTTTCCATAGCCAGAGCCATAGCCAAGAACCCGGATATACTCCTGTGCGACGAACCGACGGGAGCGCTGGATTCCGAGACAGGCGTGATGGTCCTGAAGCTGCTGCTGGACATGGCGAGGAACCACGGCAAGACCATCGTCATCGTGACACACAACCAGAACATTGCCAGGATGGCAGATGTGGTGATACATGTCAGGAACGGCAGGATAAAGTCATATGAGAAACAGGAGAACCCTGTGAGTGCTGACGAAGTGGAGTGGTGATATGCTGTACAGGAAATTATGGAGGACCATGGGACTGTACAAATCGCAGTTCATCTCGATGATCATAATGATAGCGCTGGGCGTTGGCGTATTCGTCGGTTTCAATATGGAATGGGTGAGCATAGAACAGAACACAGGCAAATTTTTCGAAAAGACCGGTTTTGCAGACTATCGCGTGGTCTCGGAGGAAGGCTTCACCAGAGAAGAGGCGAAGAATGTTGACAAGCTGAAGGAAGTGGACGCCGCAGCCAGGTATGTGTCCGTGCCTGCAGATGTGAAGGAGCGGGACGGTGACTCGGTGGCGCTGACGGTGACTGAGGATCCGGATATCTCGGGATTCATGCTCATTGGCAAAGGCGAAAAGTACGACAGCAAAAGCAGCGACGGTATCTGGCTTTCAGACAAATATGCAGCTGCAAATGATATAAGCAGGGGCGACCGTCTGACTCTGGTGTACAAAGGCATAAAGTTCAAGGGACGCGTAGCCGGGCTGATAAAATCATCGGAGCACATGATATGTGTCAGGGATGAATCACAGCTGATGCCGGATTACAGCACATACGGATATGCATATATATCCCCGGAAATGTACGAGAAGGCGGTGGGATATCCTTATTATCCTCAGATAAATATATTGTCGGACAAAAGCAAGAAGGCGGTATCAGATGCGGTGGATGATGTGCTTGGAAAGACGACGCTGCTGCTGAAGAAGGACGAAGTCGGATCCTATTCCGAAGCGATGGGAGAGTCGGAGGAAGGCAAGACCATGGGATCGGTGATCCCGGTGCTGTTCCTGCTGATAGCGGTCCTGACGATGGTGACGACGATGCACCGTATCGCTGCCAGGGAAAAGACACAGATAGGAACTTTGAAAGCGCTGGGCTTCAAGGATAAACGGATACTGAGGCACTATACATCATATGCATTCATGACGGGGATGGCGGGAACCGTCGTCGGCACAGGCCTGGGATATCTCATAGCAGGGATGATAATGGACCCTGACGGCACCATGGGCACATATCTGGATATGCCGTGGTGGGAACTTCACATGCCGCTGTTCTGCTGGTTCATACTGGCAGGCATAGTGGTGATGCTGACTGTCATAGGATACCTGTCGGTAAAACAGATGCTCAGGGGCACACCTGCGGAAGCACTGAGACCTTATTCGCCGAAGAAAGTCAGACATATGCTGATAGAGCGTACAGCTCTGTGGAAAAAGGCAGGCTTCGGTACAAGATGGAATCTGCGTGATACCATGAGACACAAGTCCAGAACGCTGATGAGCCTGCTGGGTACGGTGGGGTGCGCACTGATACTCATATGTTCGCTGGGTATGCGCGACACTATGGATGCTTTCCTGGATATGTACTATGACGGTGCAACGAATTATGCATCGCGTATATACATGGCAGACGATACGAACAATGCTCAGGCTGAGAAGATCGCAGACAGATACGATGGAGACTGGAGCTCCACCGTGAGCGTACAGATCGATGACGACGCAGTGGCTCTGGATATATATGATATACGCAGCGATAAGGTGCGGTTCCTGGACAGCGATGACGATTATGTGGATATAGGCAATGACGGCGCATATATATGTACCAGGATATCAGATAAGTACGATCTGCATCCCGGAGACATGTTCACTGTCAGCCCTTACGGATCGGACGATGAATACAAGCTGACTGTAAAGGGCATAACGAGATCGGTGTCTGAGAACATAGTCATATCAAAAAAGTATGCTGACAAGAAAGACATCAGCTACAGGATAGACTCCGTATATACGGATACGGCAAAAGCTGACATACATGATGATGACAGGATATCCAGCGTCCAGAGCAAGCAGGCCATCATGGACTCTTTCGACACATTCATGGAGATAATGAACATGATGGTGTTCATACTGATGGGAGGCGCTGTGATACTGGGGGTCGTGGTACTGTACAATCTCGGCGTGATGAGCTATACGGAACGGTATCGTGAGATGGCTACGCTGAAAGTCGTGGGATTCAGAGACAGGAAGATAGGCTCACTGCTCATCGGGCAGAACATGTGGGTCACAGCTGTGGGCGTGATCATAGGTATCCCGGCAGGAAAAGCTGTGCTGCAGTACCTGATGGACAAACTGGCTTCGGAATACGAGATGAAGGTCTTCATGGGGCCGGCGACGTACCTGATAAGTATATTGATAACTCTGGGCGTATCACTGGCGGTAAGCTTCATGGTAGCCCGTAAAAACAAAAATATAGATATGGTGGAAGCGCTGAAAGGAGCGGAATAGAATGTATGAGATAATTTTAAAAGTAGATGGCATGAAGTGCGGCATGTGCGAGGCTCATGTCAATGATGCGGTAAGGGACAATTTCAATGTAAAGAAAGTGAAGTCATCCCACAGCAAAGGTCAGACTGTGATACTGACGGAAGAAGATATGGATGAGAAGAAACTGAGCAATATCGTATCGGCTACAGGGTATATCGTGACTGAAGTGCAGAAGAAGCCTTATGAGAAAAAGGGACTGTTCGGCAGGAAATAAAACAGGGAGAAAGTGTGATATGGATATTCCTTGCAGAGGCAGCTGCAGCACAGCAGAAGAGTGTCTCATCTGTGATGAGGCTGATAAGACATCGATGACTGGATACAGAGTATTTGACGGCATCGAACTGGTATACAATGATATAGAGAAGGATACATGCGGTATAGAACGGAGTGCTCGTGGCCGTTTTTTTGAAATCAATCACTGCCGCGACGGCCGTGTTGAATACGAGGCGGATGGCGAGTTCTACTATCTGACGCCGGGGGATCTGTCCGTGAGCCGCAGCAGCTGCATAGGCAGGGATTCGTATTTCCCACTGGGACACTACAGAGGTATATCCATAATAGTGGATCTGGAAAAAGCTCCGGGATGTCTGTCCTGCGTGCTGGATGACGTGGACGTCAGTCCCGATGCGCTGGTGAAAAAATTCTGCACGGACCGGAGAGGTTTCATAGTCCGTGCGGAGGAGTCGGTGGCTCATATCTTTTCGGAGCTTTATTCCGTGCCTGAGAGCATAAGAAAGGGATACTTCAAGGTGAAGATCATGGAACTTTTCCTTTTCCTCAGCGCCATGGATATAAGCCGGGATCAGAGCAGAGGCCGCAGCGTCTCGGGATCCCAGGTGACCATTGCCAAGGAGGTATGCAGATATCTAACCGACAACATGGACAAGAGGATAACGCTGGATCAGGTGTCTGAAAGATTCCATGTCTCAGGTACGCAGATAAAAAACAGCTTCAAGGCGGTCTACGGCGTATCGATGTACGCCTTCATAAGGACACAGAAAATGCATTCGGCAGCGGCGATGCTGAAGAGCACGGACTTCACGATACTTGAGATAGCCGGCGAATACGGGTATGAGAACGGGAGCAAGTTCGCAGGCGCCTTCAAGGCTGTCATGGGTATGTCTCCCAACGAGTACAGAATAAAAAATGATTAGCCCTGACTATTGTAAAAAGTGTCCGAATGGAGTTGAAAAGTCAAAAATAACCTGAGTATAATGAATTTTAAACTTAAAAACAACACAAATCATGCAGAAAGAACGGAGGTAATAATCATGAAATCATTAGCACAGTTAGGATTATTTGCAGGGGGCGTTTTATTTGGAACTGCAGGGATAAAGATCCTTTCGAGCAAAGATGCGAAGAAAGCTTATACACAAACTACAGCAGCTGTACTTCGTGCCAAGGAATGCGTTATGGGAGCAGCAACAAAAATAAAGGAAAATGCTGACGACATCCTGGCAGATTCAAAGAAGATCAATGAAGAGCGTGCCGCAGCTGAAGAAGTGATCGAAGATGCAGTAGGAGAAACTGCTTAATCATGAAATGTAAAATAATGCATGAATCTGAGGGACGACTGAGGATAAGGGCCGAGAAGAGCAGGATGACCCTGAGAGAGGCCGATATCCTTGAATATTATATGAAGGCCGTTCCCGGTGTGAATGATGTAAAGGTCTACGACAGGACATGCGATGCGGTGATTTTGTATGAAGCAGACCGCAGCATCATCATAAGAGCGCTGGCTGTTTTCTCATTCAAAGACGAGAAAGCGGCGGAACTGGTTCCGGATCACACATCCAGAGAACTGAACAGGGAGTTCGAGGACAAACTGTTCTTCTGCATAGCCAGACGTATCGTGAACAAACTGATAGTGCCGATGCCGCTGAGAAAACTGCTGGCCATATACAGATCGATCAGGTATATCAGATCGGGACTCAGATGCCTGGCAGACAGGAAGATAGAAGTACCTGTGCTGGACGCTACGGCTATCGCGGTGTCCCTCATAAGGGGCGACTTCGGGACAGCTTCTTCGATAATGTTCCTCCTCAATATCGGAGAGATAATGGAAGACTGGACTCGCAAGAAGTCTGTGGCTGATCTGGCAGGCGCGATGGCTCTCAATGTGGACAGGGTATGGAAAAACACAGCAGACGGCAGGGAAGTGCTGGTGCCGGTCAGCCAGATAGAGATCGGTGATGAATTCATCGTAAGGACAGGCAATATGATACCTCTCGACGGTAAGGTGGTGTCAGGCGAGATGACTGTGAACCAGGCGTCTATGACAGGTGAAAGTCTTCCTGTACATAAGGAGCACGGCGGATATGTATATGCCGGGACAGTAGTCGAGGAAGGCGAATGCATAGTCTGTGCCGACAAGGGGTTCGGCAGCGGACGCTATGACCGTATCGTCAGGATGATAGAGGAATCGGAGAAGCTGAAATCCACCGCGGAGGACAAAGCTTCGCATCTGGCTGACAAGCTGGTGCCGTATACCCTGGGTGCTACAGGGCTGGTATATCTGCTGACGCGCAATGTGACCAAGGCGCTGGCGGTACTGATGGTGGACTTCTCATGTGCACTGAAGCTCTCGATGCCTATAGCGGTACTTTCTGCTATAAGAGAGGGCAGCAGCCACAGCATATCCATCAAGGGCGGCAAGTTCCTGGAGTCTGTTTCTGTGGCCGACACAATAGTGTTCGACAAGACAGGCACCATAACCAAGGCTACTCCTGTGGTCAATGATATAGTCTCATTCAGCGGCGAAGACGAAGACGAACTGCTGAGGCTGGCAGCCTGTCTCGAGGAGCATTATCCTCATTCCATCGCCAATGCCGTGGTGGAGGCAGCTGCATCCAGAGGACTCACGCACGAGGAACGCCATTCCAGGGTGGAATACATAGTAGCCCACGGAATAACAGGTATCGTGGACAACAAGAAGATAGTCCTGGGCAGCGAGCATTTCGTGTTCGAGGACGAGAAGTGCGTCATACCGGAAGGAAAGCAGGAAATGTTTGACTCTCTGCCGGATGATATGACTCACCTTTACATGTCTATATCCGGAAGTCTCGCAGCAGTCATCTGCATAGACGATCCTATCAAGGAGGAGGCACCTTCGGTTGTGGCCAGACTCCATGAGGCCGGGTTCGGCAAAGTCGTCATGATGACAGGAGACAACGAACGGACAGCAAGATCCATCGCAGCTGCAGTGGGTATAGACGAATACCATGCGGAGGTTCTGCCTGAAGACAAGGCAGCATTCATACGCAGTGAACATGAAGCGGGACGCAAAGTCATCATGGTGGGTGATGGTGTGAACGACACGCCTGCACTGTCTGAGGCTGACGTCGGCATCGCTGTGAACAGCGGAGCTGCCATAGCCCGTGAGATAGCGGACATAACCATATCGGCAGACGATCTGGAGACGCTGGTGACGCTGAAACATCTCAGCAACGCGCTGATGGCCAGAGTCAACAGCAGTTACAGATTCATAATAGGATTCAATTTCATGCTTATCGTGCTGGGCGTGGGCGGTATACTGCCGCCTGCGACGTCGGCACTGATGCACAATGTATCCACGATATGCATCGGACTGCACAATATGACAGATCTGCTCGAGTAAAAACAACATAGATGTACGATGATCCTCCGGCTGGACTGTTACAGCAGCCGGGGGATTTTTTGCGCATGTTTGCATGATGATTTACGGGATGGCCGGTTTGTGTTAGAATGACATCAGGGTATCGGGGAGAAAGGAAAATACGATGAACAAAACATGGCCGGCAGGATCTGCATGCATCAGGACTGCTGTCGTGCTGCTGATGATCACTGTCCTCATGATGGTTTCAGCGCTGCAGGTCACGGCAGACACCGGCACGGTGAAATACCCGGTAACAGGTGGAGAGATCACCTTCGACAAGTCCACCGGCACAGTGACAGAATGCGATAAAACAGTGACGGAAGCGACGATACCGGCGGAGATAGACGGCAGTGCAGTGAAACAGATCGGACAGAATGCTTTTTCAGGATGCAGGGAACTTGCCACGGTGAAACTGCCGGAGGGGCTGACGCGTATAGCAAACGGAGCATTTGATTATACGAAGATAACTGCGATATCTGTTCCGGCGACTGTGACATACGCCGATTACTATGCTTTTGCCAGGGCTGAATCACTTGAGGATATAAATGTCGCCGAAGGCAATAATACTTACTGTTCGAAAGACGGAGTCGTGTTCGATAAAGATATGACGATGCTCAAAAGATATCCGCCGGGAAAGGTGTGTGATAAATATACAGTGCCTTCAGGGGTGACACGGATATATGAGGGTGCTTTCTCGTATTCTAAGAACACCAGCGAGATAGTACTGCCTGACAGTTTGGAGACGATCGACAGTGATGCTTTCGTAGGATTTTCAGGTCTTAGTAAGATCGATATACCTGAAGGTGTAAAAAAAATACCGCAGAGATGTTTCTATGATTGTACAGCTCTGACAGAGATAAAACTGCCATCGACACTGTCTGTTATAGACACAGCAGCGTTCTGGCAATGTGGATCACTGAAATCAGTAACGATACCGGACAATGTCACTGAGATATCTGACAGGGCTTTCGCTTACTGCACGGATCTCAGCTCGGTAACGATCCCCGAAAGTGTTAAGACTATATCAGCCACAGCCTTCAACGGCAGTACCAATGTCACGATATACGGTGTCGCCGGATCATACGCCGGGACTTTTGCGAAAAACAACAGTATAAAATTCAGTGCTTTTCCTGATCCTCCGGAAGATAACAGGAAGCCTCAGGAGATACAGTGCACCGACTCATTCGAGAAAAAATACGGTGACGATGATT
>CAJJPZ010000031.1 GCA_905193765.1 uncultured Eubacterium sp. | reverse complement strand
TTGCTACAAACTGGAGGTCACTTCATATTGTCTCCTGTATATCATCCAGCTTCATTTTCATGATGCTCCTGCGTCTGCGGCGTTTCCTGAAACCGGTCATATGATCTGCGGCTGAGAGAAACAGCGGTCCGCCGATCAGCAGTATGGCGAAGATGAGCTGGAGCGGTTTGATGCCGTAGTAGACGGTAAGATCTTTCGAGTTGCCTGCTTTCTTAAGCTCATCATAGGGCAGGGAGCTGCCGGTGAATTTGTTGAGGTCGTTGGCCTCTTCACTGATCGCCCGTGCGATATTTTTTTCATATCTGGCTGCTCTGCCCTCGGCGGTGACTTTGCCGTGATCGATATGTACCATGAAGTACTCGTCACCGATCTGTGCGTAGCCTACGGCAAGGATGCTTTTAGATCTGAGAACGCCGTCGGTAACATATGTGATATTTCCGACTGTGTCGCTTTCGTAGCTTTTTCCTGCATAGATCTCAGAGCTGGTGATGCCTCCTGAATATCCTCTCGAAGACCATACGTGTTCATGCATCGTAACGGCGAATACCGTTACTGTGACTGCGATGAGCAGTATGAAAAAGTATTTAACGAGTCTGGGGCTCTGCAGCGTCAGGTATCTCTGCAGATATAAGCAGATGACATACGACGATGCGTATGCGACGAAAAACGATGCGAAAGCTATTGCGGCAAGAAGCGAGCCTACTGTGTCTGCTGTCATTTCTTTTCTCCTTCCTGATAGGCCTGTATAAGAAGTTTCGCAGTGTCGAAGTCCAGTCTGTCATCCAGTGCCAGTTTCTTGACGAGTTTCACGAAAGGTGTGGATTCCCTGTCATCCTGGACACGTATCTTCTCGATGAGATTGTCGAGACGCGCCCGTACTGTAGGGTAGCTGACGCCGTACTCCTTAGCGATCTCCTTGAGAGAACCGCTGCACAGAACGAATCTTTTTATAAAAGCCAGATCCTCATCATTAAGTTCCTCTATCCATCCCGGTATGTTTTTTAAAGCCATGGCATTTGTCTCCTTGTTTGATATAATTAAGTATAACTTAAATAATATTAAAGTCAATGCTTGAATAAAAATAAAAAATATTTTAATATAATTAAAAACCGGCCTGATGCAGGTCGGCGTGTGTCGATGGTATATGTATAGATACGATTCAGTATTCAAATTTAAGCAGCTCCTGTACATAGTCCACGTCAGACGGCGTGGTAATGTATGCCAGGCCTCGCTTCTGCCGCGTCTCCCGGCCTTTGCCGGCGATCAGCACGACGGTATTCCTGTCTGCGGAGCTTAAAGCTCTTCTTATGGCTTCGCCCCGGTCTTCTATTATTTCGAAAGGGCAGCCATAGGATCTTACATGGCCGGCTATCTCGCGGCATATATCGGTGACTGATTCCTCACCGGCATCGTCTTCAGTGAGATAGACTTTATCTGCATATCTGCCTGCTATGGCGCCCAGTTCCTGTCTGCGCTGCTGGGCTTTGCCGCCGGGGCAGCCGAATACGATAGTGATATTTCGTCCGGGGAATTCATTTTTCACAGAACGGAACAGCGTCTCGAAGCTCATCTGGTTGTGAGCATAGTCCACTATGACGCTGAAGCCTCTTTTCCTGCTGGTGAACATCTCCATCCTGCCGCTGACGCGGGCCTTTTTAAGACCTGCCTTTATGGAATCAAGCGGTATGCCGAGACGATGTGTCATCGTGATCGCTGCGAGAGCGTTGTCTACGTTGAAAAGACCGTGCATGGATATCTCAAAGACATCGTCGAAGGCAGATGACCTGACATGGAAAGATATACATCCTTCGTCAGATAACCGGTTTCTGATGTCATATGCCATGTAGTCGGAACACGGATCGATGCCGAATGTCACGATATCAGGGACATATCCTTCCGACAGGCAGCTGTTTTGCTGTGCTGAATGTGCAGCTTCTATGATCCTGTCGAGGCTGTCAGAGTTGCGGTTGATACATATTGTCCTGCTCTGGGAGAACAGTTTGAGCTTGGATCCAAGGTAGTCTTCGAAGCAGCTGTGTTCGACGCTGCTGATATGGTCGTTGCCGATGTTCAGGAAACATCCTATATCATAGGTTATACCGCGGACACGGTCGTATTTGAGACCCTGGCTGGATATTTCCATGGTGAGATATGATATGCCGCTGCTGACGGCGTTGTATATATGACGGTACAGCTGGAAAGACTCCGGCGTAGTGAGGTGGGACTCTTCGTTTGAAACACCGTCGTAGTTTGTCACGCCGGAAACGATGGCTGATTCCCTGCCGCCTGAACTGCGCATATATTCGTCGATGATGTATTTGACGAAAAAGGCTGTGCTGGACTTGCCCTTGGTGCCTGTTATCCCGATCATGTGAAGTTTCTGCCATACGTCGTTATAGAACACGGATGCGACCTCCGCCATGACGGCACGTATGTCGCTGACTATCAGACGAGGTGTATCACAGATATCGGCAGGCAGTTCGTATTCTTTTTCGGAAATATACGCAACAGCGCCGTTCCTTAGCGCCGAGCAGAGATATTCGGGAGAAAAGTGCGCGCCTTTGCATATGAAAAGTGTGTTTTCTCTCACATCATTGGAGTCGAATGAGATATATCCTATTTTTTTCTGCAGAGCAGCTGGCCCGGCTATGCAGCTGACCACAAGACCGAGATCCCGGAGATGGCGGTAATAATGCCCCAGTTCATATATATTAAGTGTCACAGTATGTCCTTCTTTCAGATTTTTATTGCTTTCTTAAAATATAACACATAAGTATTAAAGATGTTACAAATAAATATAAACCTGAACTAAATTTTTGACCGACTGGTTGGTTTTCTGGACGCGAGATACCTTCTGAGCTGCGCTTCATCCTTGAGTTCCAGCCCTTTTTCACCTGACAGGGATTCCATATGATGGGTGAATTCATGGTACAGGACCTCCCGGATCTGCTCTGTCAGCGCGCTCTCGGAGAGATGGCTGTAGCTTCTGGCGAATGAACCGTAGTAGATCTTTATCATGCGCCCCATGGAGATACTGTATATATATTCTCCCATGATATAAAGGTCGTCGCTGACCGCATAGGGGCTTATCTTTGCTTCCGGCAGCAGCAGTATGCCGCCATTGAGTTCTTTGTAGAACTCTGCAGGCAGTTCGCCGGCTATGTCATCCAGGATGACTTCGAATCTGTCTATATCGATCATCGGCAGACCTCCTTTCGTAAATATCAGTATATCAGCTGTATGTTACTGTTTTCGCAGAACGTCACATACTCATCGGGCGGTCTTCTGTCTGTGACGAGGCCGCTGATGCTGTCGAGGCTGCTGTAGGTATAAAGAGCGACTCTGCCGAACTTGTCATGGTCGGCAAGGAGATATATACTGCTGCTGCTGCGGCATATGCTTTTCTTTACGGAATACTCGTCCTCAGATGCGTTGGTGAGTCCGCCGCGCACGGAAACGCCTGTTGTGGCCATGAAGGCCTTGCGGATGTTCAGCGATGCCAGATGGTCTTCGATGTCCCGGCCTGCGAAGGACCATGTCTTGCGGTTCAGACGTCCCGGCAGGATCATCACGCCGATGTTTTCATAAGGGATTGCCTTAAGGGCGACGTTCAGGCTGTTGGTTATGACGGTGCACGGGATATCCCGCAGATACTCCACCATATGGATGCATGTGGTCCCTGTGTCGATGAATATCACATCGTGAGGAGATACGAGTCCGGCAGCTTTGCCGCAGATGTACTGCTTCTCTTCGTGATTGGCGATATCGCGTTCTTCGAAAGGCAGCAGTGTGGTGACCGACGTGCTCTGTTCAGGCGCACGGACGCCTCCGTAGACCTTTTCGACTTTGCCCGACGCGGCAAGTTCGTCGATGTCACGCCGCACTGTGCTTTTGGATATGCTGAACCTCTCGCAGAGTTCCTCCAGGGAAACCGAGCGGTTTTCTGTTATATACTGTTCTATCTCATCGATTCGTGTTGCTTTCAATTCAGACCCCCGTCGTTTCTGATCCACTGTTACGGTTGATATGATAATATTTTATTTTATTTCAGATGAAAAATCAATACTTGCCCAAAAAAATGACTATATCATGATAAAAAAGAACAAATTGAGTATATTCTGATAAACTATCGTGCTGTGTATCCGGGATACATTCAAAAAATACTCAGAAATCATTGACGACATACCGCAATGATGCTAACATATGATCACAGAAAATCATATCAAGATAACATAAAAACAGGAGGGAATTCAGATATGGCCGGTATAAAGAAGATGGGGTACTGTGTAAATGGAGAATGGAAAATCTCAAAGTCAGACAAATATATGGATGTGACTGACTCCAGTACGGGCGAGGTGATCGCCAGCGTTCCATGCTGTACTTCAGATGAAGTCGAGGAAGCGATAGCATCCGCTCAGGCAGCGTTCCCGGAGTGGTCGTCACTGTCACTTGCAAAGAGGCAGCAGTATCTGTTCAGATGGAGAGATGTGCTTTATGCTCATAAAGAGGAACTGTCAGTCCTATGTGCGAAAGAACTGGGTAAGAATATAAAAGAAGCGCGGGGCGATGTGCAGAAGGCTATCGAACCGACAGAGGAAGCATGCGCGCTGCCGGCGATGATACAGGGCGATGCAGCCATGCAGGTGACCAGCGGTTATGATACTGCAAGCTACAGATTCCCGCTGGGCGTCACGGCAGGTATCGTTCCGATGAATTTCCCTGCAATGATACCGTGGGGATGGATGGTGCCGATCTCGATCGCTTGTGGAAACACCGTGGTGCTCAAGGCAAGCTCCCAGACTCCGCTCACAGCGATGCGTATAATGGAACTGTTCTATGAAGAGGCAGGCTTCCCGAAGGGCGTGGTGAACCTGGTGACATGCAGCAGAGTGGAAGCTGACATACTGCTGACAGATCCGCGTGTGAAGGCCGTTACCTTCGTCGGTACTACAGGTGTGGGCAAGGCTGTATATTCCAAGGCTGCAGAGCACGGCAAGCGTGTCCAGGCACAGACTGAAGCGAAGAACCACGCGCTGGTGCTTGAGGACTGCGATCTCGAGGCTACTGTCAACGCTGTAGTCAACGCAACATACGGATGCGCCGGAATGAGATGTATGGCGCTGCCGGTAGTATGTGTACAGGAAAGCATAGCTGACGAATTCGTGAAACTCATAAAGGAAAAAGCTTCAGCGATGAAAACAGGCTGTGCATATGATGAGGAAACAGACCTCGGTCCTGTAGTCAGTGCATCGCATAAGGAGAAAGTGCTTTCATGGATACAGAAAGGCATCGACGAGGGTGCGGAACTTGTTCTCGACGGTCGTGATATCGCCGTGCCGGGATACGAGAACGGGTTCTTCGTGGGCCCTACGATCCTGGATAATGTGGATAAGGATATGACTGTAGGAAACAGAGAGATATTCGGCCCTGTGCTCTGCATCAAGCGTGTAAAGGATTATGAAGAAGGTATTGCTCTGATGAACGGCAATCCGTTCGCAAACGGCTCGTGCATATTCACACAGAGCGGTTACTACAGCCGCAGGTTCGTGATGGATACGGACGGCGGTATGGTAGGCGTGAATGTAGCCATACCTGTACCGACGGCATACTTCCCGTTCTCAGGCAACAAGGATTCTTTCTTCGGAGATATGCATGTCCTCGGAAAAGACGGATACCGCTTCTTCACGAGAGCAAAGACCGTGACTACACACTGGTTCGATGAAAACGCAGGCAAACGTAAAGTAGGTACCTGGGAAGGCAGTACCGAAGCATAGCGATACAGCATGAAAACAAAACATACCCCGATGGTCTGACATGCAGATCATAAGGGGTATGTTTTTATGTAAAAGCAAGGCATTTGCAGACGTTTAAAAAAACAGGCATGTTCTGTGAGGTCGGTGGTACAGAACATGCCTTAGTCAGAAGTTATAGCAATACATTTATTCAGAATGTGCTGCCTTGACGGCAGGGGAGGTAAAAAGAAAATTTCAAATGTACTATTGTGATCCCCCGGCCTGAGTATATGATACATCAATTCACGATAAAGATGTGTTGTGCAGACAACATATTGCAATGATCAATGAGCTGTGATAACTGTATTTATTTGCTGAGTTTCAAAAAACTTCACAGTATTGTCATATAGAGACGGATATATTACATTTTGAGACCGAAATAGACCGGAAGCAGGGCTGATTTTTTCTATATTATTTGAAATTATTGAGGATGTATAGTATAATATCAAGGTCTATAAGCATTTGTTTTTTGCATTTTGCGCTTTTGAGGGCAGGATGCATACGTTTGCTATGAGAAACAGGAGAAGGAATATGACGACAATTCAGATCGCAGTTGTTGTTGCTTTGGTTTTTTTTGCAGTGATATCTGTGGTGGTCCTTATCGTGTGGAAACGTGAAACGGAGATGAGGACCAACAGCATACGGTTTATCGAAGACACGCTGGTGAACATAAGGGACGGACTTTCTGAAAATAATGACCTTGTGGCTGGCGAGCTCCTCAGGATGAACCGTGAGACTCCGGAGGTACCGGAGGTGCATCAGGACAGGATCGACGGCAGTGGCTCCGGGCAGACGCCGACGAGGGATGTATATGCAGAGACGTCGCCGGAGGCATATCCGGATATGCAGTGCAGACAGACTCAGACCGAGATGCGTGCAGATACATACAGACCTGTCATGCAGGCGGACATACCACCGCAGCATGCAGTGTTCACAGGCGGGGACCTGTGTCAGAGCGGACGGCCGGAACATGACAGCTACAGCAATGCGGGAATTTATGATAATACACAAAGACCGATATACGAAGGCAGAGACAATGCCGGACATTATTCCGGAAGCCATGACGGATACTTCGGGAATGACGGAGACGGCAGCGGTGAGATAAGCCTTGACTTTATGGATCAGGATATGATGGCGGGCGGAACAGGCAGTCTCTTCGACGACGACCTGATGACGGTGCCTGACGAAAAGATGATGCACGGTATCGGCAGCTCCGTGAACACTGGAAGGAGCGGAAGGACGTATACAGTATCGGAATTGGAAACATTGATCAAAGAATGAAATTGTCCAGAAGGAGGAATCTATGTATTGTAAAAATTGCGGAAGTGAGATCGCGGAAGGAGCAAAATTCTGCAGTCAGTGCGGCACCCTTGTGGAATCAGCGCCGCAGCCGGCTGCTGCACCGGTGACGCATGATATACCGGCTGTTGAGCAGGCGGGCTCTTTTCACGAACACGCTGTAGCAGATGAAACATACGAGTCACCAAGGAAACTGGTAATAGAGGATGTACCTTGGGATGTCGGTGATTATCCGAGCAGAGACAGAGTAGAGAAAACGGAAGAAATAAATTTCAACTGGCACGCGAGGCCGGCAGATCTTGATGATGCCGGAAACAGATTACAGCAGCCGGAGAAAGCAGCTCCTGAAATGTCGTTCACTGACACATATGATAACAGGGAGGATGTTCTTCAGGGAAAGGATCTGGAAAGATCCATTTTCGGAGAAACACCGGAAAGATCTTCAGACGGCATGAGTGCAGCTGAAAGGATCGATAAATTCTACACTTTCAATAAAAAGAATGAGGAATTCCAGCAGCTCCTGGACAGAGAATACCGCAAGGTGAAACAGGGCAATGCGCTGCAGCAGGAACTGTCAGCTGCAGATCAGAAGGCTGATGAGAGATTCCAGGTAAGATACGAGAATTCTTCGATGGAAGACTTCCTTGAAGCAGAGGGCATAAACAAGCCTTACCAGCCTAAGGCTTTCGAATCGGATGTGCTCAAGCGCATAGAGGAACAGGAAGCCATGCGTGATGCTCAGCGCCGTGAGGAAGAGGCGCGTCTTGCTGCGATAGAGCAGGCAAGACAGGAAGCCGAGGCTAAGAGAAAAGAAGAGGAAGAAGCTGCAAGACTTGCGGAACTGGCAAGGAAAAAGGCCGAGGAAGAAGCGATAGCCGCTGAACAGGCACGTATAAAAGCGCGCGAAGAGGCAAGACTCAGAGCTGAAGAGGAGGCAAGACTACGCGCAGAGGAAGAGGCACGCAGGAAAGAAGCAGAAGAAGCGAGACTCCGCGCTGAAGAAGAGGCAAGGATAAAGGCGGAAGCCGATCTCAAGGCTCAGCGCGAGGCTGCAAGGATAAAGGCTCAGCAGGAAGCAAGACTTGCAGCAAAAGCAGAAGCGAAGTTCAAAGCTGAGCAGCAGAAACGCCAGTTTGCCGAACAGGAAGCAAGAGAAAAACTGGAGGCTGAACAGAAGAGGATAACTGAAGAAGCGAACCAGGCAGTGGCTCAGGAGGAAGTAAGACGCGTCCTCGAGCAGACTGCAAGGATGCAGAGAGAAGAGGAAGAGAAGATCCGTGCTGCAGTGGCAGGGATCAAGGCCGGCGCAGGCAAATCTGCATCACAGCTCAGCCGCAGCGAGGTGGAGGAAGCACATCGCGCTACCAGAAACCAGATAAATGAGATGACAAAGGCGAGAGACGAGTTTTTCGCGGAATTCGAGCACGAACAGCCGAGAAAGGCAGAGCAGCCTGTGACAGGCAGAGAGACGATGCTTTCCGGAGGCAGCGATATGAGCAGGACAAGAGTCGTTGACAAAGCGGCTGTACTTGCCGGAGTGGATGAACCTACACAGGTCATTTCCCGGGAGTCCATGAGATCTGCTGCAGATCCTGCAGCCATTGATGAGTTCTTCGGCACTCCTGCACAGGATGTTCAGCCGCAGACGGCTCCTCAGGAACTGCAGGATGCGGATCTTGACGATCTTCTCGGACATTTCGAGAGCGTAGACGATAAGGATACATATCAGACGGAAACACCGGCGGCAACGAGACAGATGTCCGCAGAGCAGGCTCAGCAGATACACGGCGGTGAGAACCTGGGCGATACTATAGTGGTACCTCATGACGATAAACTGAGCGAACTTCCGGCCAATGACTTCGACAGCTACGGCAACGAAGAGGCTCAGAACTACATAAATCAGCAAAAGGCACAGCAGGCGCAGGATGACTTCTATGATGACAGCGAGGAACTTTCGCCTAAGGAGATCAGAAGACGCGAGAAAGAACAGAGACGTCTTGAGAAACAGCAGGCAAAGGAAGCTAAAAAGGCTGCAAAGAACGGTGGACACGCAGATACAGACTTCATCGACTCTGAGGACGACTACGAAGATGAAGGAAAAGGCGGCGGCAAGGGCAGGATCGTTCTGAAGATAATCCTCGTACTCCTCATAGTGATACTGGCGTTTGAACTGGTATGCATAGGTATCAGAGTGTTCGCGTCCCAGAGCAAGGCTGCTGAGTTCGTAGACCAGCAGATCAACAAGGTGGTGCAGCTGATATCAGGCGATGATACACAGATGAGCTTTGCAGCAGCACCGGCAAGGGTCGAACCCAAGGAGGACAAGACTGACCTGATCAATCAGTCCAGCGACAGGAACATAAATAAAAATATAAAGGAAATAGTATATAATGCGGATCTGAACTACGACGAGGAAAGAGACGGCCAGGTATCGGATCTGGTGCTTTCCCAGCCGATGACGGTAGTGGAATGGGGAAAGGACAGTGAAAACTATCCTGTATACTATGATACAGAAGTAGTAGGAGAGATAATAGAATTCGAGGCAAGAAAGTATGATCTCATGAATTCCGGTGACGAAAGCGTGCTGGGAATGATAGATGAGAGCACCAAACTTTACAAACAGACATCTAAGCTTAAGAACAAGAAGAGCGGTGACTTCACAAGACTCGAGATAGGCGAGATCAGACAGGCAGGAAGCAACTACTATGTGTGGGTCAAGGAAGTGATCGGGGATAAAGAGACTGAGCTGGTATATTCCATGTATCCGGAAAAGCAGTTCACTATGAAGATGGCGGCACGCTATAAAGTTTAGAGGAGGAGAAGTATTGAAAAAGGAAGGTAAAAAGAGAAAACTGGGACTGAAAGGCCTGTTAGTGGTGATTCTGCTTGTGATCCTGCTGTTTGCAGCACTGATCGGTTTCATAACAGATTTTCTCTGGTTCAGAGAACTGGATTATGTTTCGGTGTTCTTCACTAAGCTGTTCACTCAGCTGAAGATAGGTATACCGACATTCATCGTCGTGACATTCCTGGCGTATGTCTATCTCAAATTCCTCAAGAGAGGATATTTCAAAAAGGTGAAGTCGAATGAGGAAACCAATCATTTTCACCTCAATCTCATAACATGGGGACTTGCAGCTGTTTATGGTATAATCACGACATATTTCGCAGTATCGAAGCTGTGGTTCCAGTTCCTGCAGTTCAGCAACAGTACGGATTTCGATATCGGGGATCCGCTGTTCGGACTGGACAATGCATTTTACATTTTCAGGCTGTCGTTCATCGAAGAAGTGAACCAGATAATAATACTTCTGCTGATAGCATTCGCAGCGCTTACACTGATATACTACGTTATACTGCTGTCCATGAGAACGCCTCAGATGTTCGAGGAGGCAGAGCCGGAACCGGAGACTGAAAGCAGCGGATTCAGCGCAGGTCAGGGATTTGACAATGTCAGTGATCTTTTCGGAAGATTCGCAAAGAACCTGGGGGGACAGAAAAAGCACAGACCGAAGAAGCAGTTCGACGACAAAAACTTCAGGATACTCATATCCATCGCTGAGAAACAGCTCACGATAGTAGGAGTCCTGTTCTTCCTGATGGTGGGAGTGCATTTCTTCCTCAAACAGTACAACCTTCTGTTCGGCAGTACCGGTGCTGTATACGGTACCGGATTCACGGACATCAATGTGACACTGTGGGTATACAGGATAATCATGGGACTCTCAGTGCTGGCAGCCATCGGATTCGCTGTAGGAATATCGAAGCGCAAAGTGAAGCCTGCTGTTATCTTTCCGGTGATCATGATATGCGTGGGTATACTGGGTGCAGGCGCCGGTCTGCTGGTGCAGAACATCATTGTTACACCTGACGAGATCAACAAGGAAAGCAAATATCTCGAAAGGAACATCGAATATACGCAGTACGCCTACGGGATAGACGGTGTGGACAGAAAGACCTTCAAGGCAAGTTCCGATCTGGACAGCACCGATATAAGCAACAACATGGATACCATATCCAACATCAGGATAAACGACTACGATCCTGCAAAGACATACTACAACCAGCTGCAGAATATCAAGCAGTACTATAACTTCAACGATGTCAACGTCGACAGATACATGGTGAACGGCAAGTATACCCAGACATTCCTGTCGGCAAGGGAGATCGACGAGACGAAGATACATGACACATGGCTGAACAAGCATCTCAAATACACACACGGATACGGCATAACCCTTTCGCGTGTAGACAAGATCACAGCCAGCGGTCAGCCGGATATGCTGATAGGAGGCATACCGCCTGAATCGGATGTGGATGAGATAAAGATCACGAGACCTGAGATCTATTTCGGGGAACTCACAAACAACTATGCACTTACCAATACGTCAGAGGATGAATTCGACTATCCTGACGGTAACACCAACAAGTACACTACCTATGAGGGAGATGCCGGTATAAAGCTGAATCCTCTCAACAGACTGATGTTCGCCGTGAGGGAGAGGAGCCTCAAGATGCTGGTATCCAGCAATATCAAGAGCGACTCGAAGATCCTCATAAACAGGAACATCAAGGAGAGAGTAAGGGAGATAATGCCTTATCTCTCATATGATGAATCACCGTATATGGTGACTGTTGACGGCAAGCTTTACTGGATAATCGACGCATATACGTCGACGTCCATGTACCCTTATTCGGAACCGTATGATTCCGAAAAGGGAAGTACCACGAACTATATAAGGAACTCCGTAAAAGTAGTTATAGATGCATATAACGGAAATACGGACTATTATATAGTCGATGATACGGATCCTATAGCACAGACATTCAAGAAGATATATCCTGATCTTTTCAAAGACTTTGAGAAGATGCCTGAGGGCATAAGGGCTCATATCAGATACCCGAGCACACTGCTGAACATACAGGCCAAGGTATATCAGAGATATCACATGAACGATGTCAAGGTGTTCTACCAGGATGAGGACCTCTGGCAGATATCCAGCGAGATATACGGTACAGAGGAACAGTCGATGATGCCTAACTACTACATCATGAAGCTCCCGGGTGAGAAGCGTGCAGAATTCGTGAGTTCCATACCGTTCACACCTAATGAGAAGAAGAATCTGATGGGTCTTCTCGTGGCGCGTAACGATGGTGATAAATACGGTGATCTGATACTTTACCAGATGCCGAAGAACAAGACTGTCTACGGTCCTATGCAGGTTGAGGCACAGATAGACCAGAACACGGAGATATCCAAGGAGTTTTCGCTCTGGGATTCATCAGGATCGAAATACAGCAGAGGAAACATGTTCGTCGTACCTATAGAGGATTCCCTCCTCTATATCGAGCCGGTATACCTGGAAGCTACGAATTCAAGTATACCTGAGGTAAAACGTATAATCGTGGCATACAACGACAACATAGCATATGAATCAACACTGGCAGAGGCACTGAACAAGCTGTTCGGTGAGGGAAGTGTCGATACCGGTTCCGGAGGAGATAACAACAGTAGCGATAACGCAGCTGGAAGCAAGGACAGCAAGTCGCTGACTCAGACAGAGATCGTCAAGAAAGCGCAGTCAGCCTTTGACAATGCACAGAAGGCACAGAAAGACGGCGACTGGGCAAAATACGGCGAATATCTGGATGAACTTGAAAAATACCTGAACATGTTAGGTAAATAAGACTTTGCAGATCAGGACATTCGCCCCGTTCGTTTATCATCGGATACCGGAGAGGATGTCCTGTTTTTCATGACATAGAATAATTTAATATACAAGGAGGCAGCAGTATGCTCAAATACGATTTAGACAAGATGTTATATACCCTGCCGGCCGATAAGCACAGCGAGGGGGAAATCACTGAAATACTCAAGGCTCACCCTGAAGTGAAATTCGTTTCCCTGGTTGGAATTGACGTTGGCGGACACGATACTGATGAGAAGATACCTGTAGAGGAATTCATCAAGGATATAGACAAGTTACTCACACATGGCGTACAGACGGACGGATCCAGCGTTGTACTTCCGAAGATAGCGGAACTGAACAACGCCAAGGTGGATATAATCCCGGATACTACTGTGAACTGGTTCGTAGATCACAACTTCAACTACCCTGATCCTGTGACAGGTCTGCCGATAGGTACTCTGAGGATACCGTCGTCACTGGTGCACAATGACTCTTCACGGGTAGGATCCAGAGTCATACTCAGAGACGCGATATTCAATTTCAAGAAGGATCTGATGGATCTGCTCCGCAGCAATCCATATGTGTTCGAATATATGGATATAGACAGTGTAGATGATATAGAGAGCCTTTCCATAACGGCAGCTACCGAGCTGGAATTCTGGGTAAAGACTCCGGACGATGACGCCGACAGGGAACAGCTGTCCACAGCCCAGATGCTGAAGGAACAGTACTGGAAGAGGACCACAGGCCCTGTGAGAACAGCCCTGGAGGAGGCTATGCTGGTACTTCAGAAATACGGCTTCGAGATGGAGATGGGTCACAAGGAGGTCGGCGGAGTAAAGGCAAAGCTTGGCAATTCCGGAAACTACGACCACGTCATGGAACAGCTGGAGATCGACTGGAAATACTCATCGGCAGTACAGGCTGCGGACAATGAGAACCACATAAAGTACGTGGTAAGAGATATATTCAGGACATATGGTCTCGAAGTCACATTCATGGCAAAGCCTATGGAAGGCGTGGCCGGAAACGGAGAACATACCCACATGGGCGTCGCAGCTAAACTGAAGGACGGCAGGATGGTCAACCTGTTCACTCCTGCAGATGCTGACAACGAGTTCATGAGTCCGGTGGGATTCGGAGCGCTGATGGGACTTCTTAAAAACTACGATGTGGTGAATCCTTTCGTAAGCTCCAGCAACGATTCCCTCAACAGGCTGAAACCGGGATACGAAGCACCTGTATGTACGGTAACGTCCCTGGGACACAGCGCGAAGATGCCATCAAGAAACAGGACGGTACTGGTAGGTCTCGTAAGAGAGATAGGCAATCCTATGGCTACGAGATTCGAGCTCAGGGCGCCGAATCCTAAAAGCAACACATACCTGGTGATGGCAGCGTCATACATGGCTATGCTGGATGGTATCAAGGAAGCTCTGGAACACGAAAAGACACCGGAGGAACTGGAAAAGTCCATATCCAAGGAATACGGCGAAGAAGATTTCTATCTGGAACAGAACAGAGTGTACAGGAGCGAAAAGGATGTATTCGAAGAATACACCCAGGAGGAAAGAGACCGCTTCTTCGGCAAAGCACCGAATACCGTATGGGAAAACATATGCGCATTCGACAAGTATCCTGAAAAGCTGGACATATTCAGAAGAGATGATGTAATGACGGACATAGCACTGGCCTCATACAGAGAAGCAGTTGTAGAACAGTGGACCATGGAACTGCGCAACAGGATCATCCCTGATACGATGGATCTCCTCAGATCGTGCAGCAAGGCACATGACGATCTGGACTGTGTGGACTACGACAGACACTACTGGGAAAAGATCCAGCGCCTGAGAAAGTATATCGGTAAGGATACTCTTGACGAGAAGTGTCTGCTGACAAAGATCGTAAGAGCGCTGGATGAAAAAGACTACGACAGAGCATCAGAACTTCAGATAGAAATGCAGGCAAAGGTAGAAGAACTCAGGGATCTGTACATAATATATAAAAAGAATTTGTTTTAAATAAAATCGGAGGAAGCTAAAATGCTGGATATCAAGAGAATAAGAGATGATTTTGAAAATGTGAAAAAAGCAGTAGAATCCAGAGGACAGGGAGATTTCGGGATAGACAAGGTACTGGATTACGATAAAGAGAGACGTGCGCTGCTTGCAGAAGTGGAGCAGATGAAGAACAGGCAGAGCACTTCATCAAAGCAGATCCCTGTGATGAAGAAGGAAGGCAAAGACACCACAGAACTGATGGCGGAGATGAAGCAGCTTTCAGAAGAGATAAAAGTGCTGGATGGAAAAGTCAGCGAAGTGGAATCAAAGCTGAGAGAAGCACTCCTTAACATCCCGAACACACCGTACAAAGACGTCCAGGTGGGTGCAGATGATTCAGCAAATGTCGAGCTCAGGAAATGGGGAGAGCCTGCAAAGGCGGACTTCGAAATGAAAGCCCACTGGGATATAGGTACAGATCTTGATATCCTCGATTTTGAAAGAGCTTCCAAGATCTCAGGGACCAGGTTCACAGTATACAAGGGCCTCGGTGCCAGACTGGAAAGATCGGTGATAAACTTCATGCTCAACCTTCATACGGAAGAGCACGGATTCACAGAGATACTTCCGCCGTTCATGGTGAACAGAGACGCTATGACAGGAACAGGACAGCTTCCTAAATTCGAAGACGACATGTTCCATGTGCCTGCAAAGGATTTTTTCCTCATCCCTACAGCAGAAGTTCCTGTAACGAACCTGAGGATGAACGAGATCATGAGCGAGGAAGAGCTGCCTGTATACTATACAGCATACACTCCATGCTTCAGAAAAGAGGCAGGATCGGCAGGAAGAGATACGAGAGGTCTCATAAGACAGCATCAGTTCAACAAGGTGGAAATGGTGAAATTCGTAAAGCCGGAGACGTCATATCAGGAGCTGGAATCGCTGACAGCAGCAGCAGAGGAAGTGCTGAAGAGACTTGAGATACCTTACAGAGTAGTGAGACTTTCCACGGGAGATCTTGGATTCTCATCAGCCATGACATACGATATCGAAGTATGGATGCCAAGCTACGGCAGATATGTGGAAATCTCATCATGCAGCAACTTCGAGAATTTCCAGGCCAGAAGAGCCAACATCAGATTCAGACCTGACGGCAAAGGCAAACCGGAATTCGTGCACACTCTGAATGGATCGGGACTGGCAGTAGGCAGGACCGTAGCTGCTATACTGGAGAACTATCAGCAGGCCGACGGATCTGTAGTGATACCTGAAGCTCTCAGATGCTATATGGGCGTTGACAGGATAGAGAAGAAACAGGGAAAAACAGCTAAGGAGAAATAAATGAGCAGAGAATTATTCAGAAAACAGCTTGCACAGCTGAGACCATATGTAGCCGGCAAACCTGTGGAACAGGTGAGGCGCGATTACGGACTGGAACGTATAGAGAAGCTGGCTTCCAACGAGAACCAGTTCGGTCCGTCGCCAAAGGCTATAGAAGCTATAAAAAATGAAGTGGAGCATATCAACTTTTATCCTGAAGCATCGGCGTATGACCTGGTGGACGATCTGGCTGAACATTTTGATGTGAAGCCGGGAAACATCGTGGTAGGCAACGGCGGTGAAGGTCTTATCTGGGACATAGCCATGACTTTCATCAATGAAGGCGACGAGATAATCGTGACAGATCCGACTTTCGACATATACAATATTTCAGTTGGCCTGATGGGCGGCAAGGCTCACAAGATACCGTTCAAGGGACAGAAATTCGACTTTGACGGATTCCTGGCTCATATAAACGACAGGACGAAGCTGATCTATATATGCAACCCGAACAATCCGACAGGTAATATCGCGACACAGGAGGAACTGGATGCGTTCATCAGCAAAGTTCCGGACGATGTAGTGATCATCATGGACGAAGCATACTATGAGTTCGCAGAGCTTTATGATGAATATCCGAAGAACAGCATCGACCTGATGAAGAAACGTCCTAACACCATAGTTCTCAGGACGTTCTCGAAGATATACGGTATCGCAGGCGTAAGACTGGGATATATCATCACTTCGAAGGAGATAGCTGCGGAGATGAACAAAGTAAGGCAGACTCTGGGTGTCAACAGACTGGCTCAGGTCGGAGCGAGAGCAGCACTCAACGATGCTGAATACAAGGATTTTGCCGCATCAGAAAATAAAAAGGCTACAGAATATCTGGAAAGCTACTTCGAGAAGAAGGGATTCGACTACTTCAAATCCTACTCGAATTTCTCCTGGGTGAACATAGGCGTTCCGTCACAGCCTGTATTTGAAGAGCTGCAGAAGAAAGGCGTAGTCATCCGTCCGGGATACCTGTGGGGATGGGATACATGGATCCGCGTGAACACAGGAACAGAAGAGCAGATGAAACTTTTCACGGAAAAACTGGACGAAGTACTGGCTGCAAAATAGTATATGAAACCGCAAATTGGTACATTATTTTGCGAGTTAATTGAAGATTGTGTGAA
>CAJJPZ010000030.1 GCA_905193765.1 uncultured Eubacterium sp. | reverse complement strand
AGATGATGTGAGGATCGCACTGGACGTTGCTGCAAGTGAATTCTATGATGCAGAAGCGGATATCTATAACCTTACAGGAGAAGGCGTGAGCAGGACTGCATCGGAGATGGTTGATTACTATGAAATGCTCTGCGACAAGTATCCGGTAGTGTCTATCGAAGACGGACTTGCAGAAGATGACTGGAACGGATGGAAGCTTCTCACAGACAGACTTGGAAGCAGAGTCCAGCTTGTTGGAGACGATCTCTTTGTTACGAATACCGAGAGACTTAAGGAAGGTATCGAAAAGGGCATCGCAAATTCTATTCTCATCAAAGTCAACCAGATCGGAACACTGACAGAGACTTTCGATGCCATCGAGATGGCTAAGAAGGCAGGTTATACTGCAGTAGTTTCACACAGAAGCGGTGAGACAGAAGACACTACTATCGCAGATATCGTTGTAGGTCTCAATGCAGGTCAGATCAAGACAGGTTCCCTGTCGAGAACTGACCGTATCGCCAAGTACAACCAGCTCCTCAGACTGGAAGAACTCCTTGATGAGTCCGCACAGTATGCTGGAATGGATGCATTCTACAATATCAAGAAATAAATATGTGAAGGCATATCTTATGGACCGGCACGGAGATGCCGGTCCTTTGCGTTGGCGGCAGATCTGCGCCGTCAGGTGCATCGATGCACTGCCGGCAGACCGGGGGATGATACGATCCGGGACAGCATATCTGTTATGTCATGACGTGATTGCAGTGATTGTCAGGTCATGCAGCCGGAGGCGTTTCGGGACAGCAGGTGGTTTATGCATTTTTAACATGATTTTAGCATGTTAATTGTTGATTTTTGACAAGCACTGTGATAAACTCAAGGGGTATGATTATAAGGAGGAAAGAAGATGAGTATCGCTCTGAAAATAATACTTGCTGTTGCAAGTTTGGTATTGATCATCAGCATATTGCTCCAGTCAAGCAATAGCGATGGGTTATCAGGTTCAATCGGCGGCGGTGCCGAGCAGCTTTTCGGTAAGAGGAAGAGCCAGGGATATGAAGGTATCTTGAGCAAGATATCGACTGTTACTGCTGTCCTGTTTATCGTGGTCTCGCTCGTGCTCGTTGCGTTGGAATAAGTTCTATATTATTATTTAATATTTCGTGATCTCCACGTTCAGGGGAGGCGTCTGTGACGCCTCTTAATATCGTGCTGTTCACGAGAGGGAGGTATCAGTAAGAATGAATATTTTAGCAATCATTGCTGTAGCAGCAGCAATAATTGGCCTGATCGTTGCTGTCTCTCTTGCTACATGGGTAGGCAAGGCTGACGAAGGTAACGACAGAATGAAGGAAATCGCCGGATACATCAGAGAAGGTGCGATGGCGTTCCTGACAAGAGAGTACAAGATCATGGCTATAGTGATCGTTGTACTGGCTCTGCTGATCGGTTTCGGTCTCCAGAGTGTGACAACTGCGATCTTATATGTATTCGGAGCACTGCTGTCAGTACTGGCAGGATTCTTCGGAATGAAGGTCGCAACACTGGGTAATGTAAGAACAGCTAATGCTGCACAGGAGTCAGGTATGAACAAGGCTCTCAAGATCGCGTTCAGATCAGGTGCGGTAATGGGACTGGCTGTATCAGGTCTCGGTCTGTTCGGTCTGGGCATCGTATTATGCGTTCTGGATCTGGCGACAGTGACTCAGTGCATCACAGGTTTCGGATTCGGTGCATCATCCATGGCACTGTTCGGACGTGTAGGCGGCGGTATCTATACTAAGGCTGCCGATGTAGGTGCTGACCTTGTTGGTAAGGTAGAAGCAGGCATCCCTGAGGATGACCCGAGAAACCCTGCAGTTATCGCCGACAACGTAGGCGACAACGTAGGTGACGTTGCAGGTATGGGTTCTGACCTGTTCGAATCATATGTAGGTTCGATCATATCAGCTATTACTCTTGCAGCAGTAGCAGCAGCTAATTCAGGCGGTTTGTTCGATCAGACTACTGCAGCGCTGTTCCCGCTCATCCTTTCAGGCGTTGGAATACTGGCGTCAGTTATAGGTATCCTCATGGTAAGAGGCAAGGAAGGATCGAATCCGGCAACTGCTCTCAATATGGGTACTTATGTGGCAGGTATAATCGTTATAATCGTTACGGTAATACTGTCAAAGACTATGCTGGGAAGCTACAATTATGCTATCGCTATCATAGCAGGTCTGATCGTAGGTATAGCTATCGGTAAGATCACCGAGATATACACTTCAGGAGACTACAAATCGGTAAAGAAAATCGCAGAACAGTCACAGACAGGTTCAGCGACAACTATCATAAGCGGCCTCGGCGTTGGTATGATGTCAACATTATGGCCTATCATCTGCATCGCAGTGGGTATCTTCGTTGCTTACTACACTGCAGGTATGTACGGTATCGCTCTTGCTGCAGTAGGTATGCTTTCAACTACAGGTATGACAGTAGCTGTTGACGCTTACGGTCCTGTATCCGACAATGCCGGCGGTATCGCTGAGATGTCGGAGCTGCCTGAAAGTGTAAGAGAGATCACGGACAAGCTCGACTCAGTTGGTAACACTACAGCTGCTATCGGTAAGGGATTCGCTATCGGTTCAGCAGCCCTCACAGCTCTGGCTCTCTTCGCATCATATGCAGAAGTTACAAAGCTCGAAGCTGTAGACCTGCTCAATCCTGTAGTAGTAATCGGTCTGTTTATCGGCGCAATGCTGCCGTTCCTGTTCTCAGCGTTCACTATGAACTCTGTAGGTAAGGCTGCAAACCAGATGATCGAAGAAGTAAGAAGACAGTTCAGAGAAGACAAAGGCATCCTCGAAGGAACTTCAAAGCCTGACTATGCACACTGCGTTGATATCTCAACTCAGGCTGCACTGAAGGAAATGATCGTTCCTGGTCTGATGGCTGTACTGGCTCCACTGGTAGTAGGTATCGTATTAGGACCTGCTGCTCTCGGCGGAATGCTGGGTGGCGCATTATCATCAGGTGTGCTGATGGCTCTCATGATGGCCAATGCCGGCGGTGCATGGGACAATGCCAAGAAGTATATCGAAGAAGGTCATTTCGGCGGCAAGGGATCAGATCCTCATAAGGCTGCTGTTGTAGGTGATACTGTAGGTGACCCGTTCAAGGATACTTCCGGTCCATCCATCAACATACTTATCAAGCTGATGACTATCGTATCAGTAGTATTCGCACCACTGTTCGTAGCTATCGGCGGACTTATCAACTTCTAAACTGAAAGCTGTTAAGTATATATCAGAAGACATAGAGCGTTCTGTACATAATGCGGAACGCTCTTTTTTCATGATCAGAAGCGTAAACTTCAAAAAAGTTTTTATATGAAACCCGTTGGTATCACTGGATTTATGTCAAATTATTAGCACTCTGTTTAAGTGAGTGCTAAAAAAGTATTGACTTTTGATTTTCTCAGGAGTACAATAAACTCATCAAGAAGGGAAACCAACGGGGGTGAATATTATGAACATAGATAAATATACACAGAATGCACAGAGTGCGATAATAGATTGTCAGAACATAGCAGTGGAAGAGGGCAACCAGCAGCTGGACGGAGAGCATCTTCATCTGGCGCTGCTGATGCAGAAGGACGGACTTATCCCGAAGCTGCTGAAATTCATGGGAGTGAATACCGGCGAGGTCATCGGAGCTGTACAGGCCGAGATCGACAAGCTGCCTAAGGTGGCCGGCAGCGGCGACAGCATGTACTCAACCAGGAGACTGCAGCAGATTTTCCTGAACGCTGAGAAAAAGGCTGAGAAATTCAAGGATGAGTATATAAGTGTGGAACATCTCTACATGGCGTTGCTGGATGAGAGAAACACTCCGTCGGCAGCCATTTTCAAGAGATATGATATCACTAAGGATAAATTCCTGGAAGCGCTGAACAAAGTCAGAGGCAACCAGAGGGTGACAAGCCAGAATCCTGAAGAAAACTACGATGCACTGAACAAGTACGGCAGAGATCTTGTGGAGATGGCAAGAGAAGGAAAGCTTGATCCTGTAATTGGCAGAGACGGAGAGATCAGACATACGATACAGATACTTTCCAGAAGAACCAAGAACAATCCGGTGCTCATAGGCGAGCCTGGTGTCGGCAAGACCGCTGTAGTCGAAGGTCTGGCACAGCGTATACTCAACGGTGATGTACCTGAGGGGCTGAAGGACAAGACCATCTTTGCACTGGACATGGGATCGCTGATAGCCGGAGCCAAGTTCAGAGGTGAGTTCGAGGAACGTCTCAAGGCTGTCCTCAACGAGATCGAGAAATCCGAAGGCAGGATAATCCTGTTCATAGATGAGATACACAACATCGTCGGCGCAGGCAAGACAGAAGGCGCTATGGATGCAGGCAACCTGCTGAAGCCTAAACTTGCCAGAGGCGAACTCCACTGCATAGGAGCCACTACGCTGGATGAATACAGGAAATACATCGAGAAGGATGCAGCTCTCGAACGAAGATTCCAGAAGGTGCTGGTGGATCAGCCGACAGTCGAAGACACCATATCCATACTGAGAGGTCTGAAAGAGCGTTTCGAGATACACCACGGAGTAAGGATCACAGACAATGCGCTGATCGCATGTGCTACACTTTCAGACAGATATATCAGCGACAGATTCCTGCCTGACAAGGCAATAGACCTGATGGACGAAGCAGCGTCAAAAATCAGGACGGAGATAGACAGCATGCCGTCTGAGCTGGATGAGATATCCAGGAAGATCATGCAGCTTGAAATAGAGAAGCAGGCACTGAGCAAAGAGACCGACAAGGCGTCAAAGGGCAGACTGGAAGCTCTTGAAAAGGAGCTTTCCCAGCTGAGAGACGAGAGCAATGCTATGCGGGCTCAGTGGGAAGGCGAAAAGAAAGCCATAACTGAAGTCAAGGCTGTTAAACAGCAGATCGAGGACGTAAAGCATCAGATGGAAGAGGCAGAGAGAAATTACGATCTTGAGAAACTGGCACAGCTGAAATACGGCACACTGCCTGATCTTGAGAAGAGACTGGAAGAAGAAAAGGGAAAAGCTGATAAGGCAGAGGAAGCAAGACTTCTCAAAGAAGAAGTAACAGAAGAGGAGATAGCCGAGGTCATTTCCGGATGGACAGGTATCCCTGTCAGCAAGCTTGTGGAGAGCGAGAAGGAAAAGCTCCTGAAGCTGCCAGAGATACTCCATAAGAGAGTAGTCGGTCAGGAAGAAGGCGTCAAGGCTGTAGCAGAAGCTGTGCTGAGAGCAAGAGCCGGGCTGAAAGACGAGAAACGTCCTATCGGATCGTTCATATTCCTGGGGCCTACAGGTGTGGGCAAGACAGAGCTTGCAAAAGCACTTTCCGAAGCACTGTTCGATTCCGAGAAGAACATGATCCGTATCGATATGTCGGAGTACATGGAGAAACACTCGGTATCGAGACTTGTAGGAGCGCCTCCGGGATATGTCGGATACGATGAAGGCGGTCAGCTCACAGAAGCTGTAAGAAGGAAACCATACAGCGTTATACTGTTCGATGAAATAGAGAAAGCGCATCCTGATGTATTCAACATCCTGCTGCAGCTGCTGGATGACGGACGTCTGACAGACAACCAGGGCAGGACCGTGGACTTCAAGAACACCATCGTCATCATGACCTCCAACATCGGAAGCAACTATCTGATCGACGGCATCAGACAGGATGGTACAGTGGATGAAGAAGTGAAACAGAAAGTCGAAGACGAGACGAAGAAATACTTCAGGCCTGAATTCCTCAACAGGATAGACGACATCGTGGTATTCTCGCCACTGACAGAAGATCAGATCGTTAAGATCATAGAGCTTGCCATGAAGGATATCGAGAAACGTCTTGAAGAAAGGAACATAACTCTTGAGATGACAGATGCAGCCAAGAAGTTCATAGCTGATGAAAGCTACGATCCTGCATATGGCGCAAGACCTGTGAAGAGATTCCTCCAGAGAAACGTGGAAACGGAACTGGCGGGAGAACTGATAAAGGGTACCGTAGGCGACGGCGACAGAGTCATCATGGACAGCGATGGCAGCAAACTGACATTCAGGACAGAATAGACCATAACAACTTCAACCTCATATGAATAAACAAAAACAGAAAAAGGAACGGAGCAATAAAACTCTGTTCCTTTTTCTGTGTCGTTATCAGCTGAGTTTTGTATCATCCAGACCTTTTTTGCGGATACGTCTGGCATAAAAGTTTATAAGTCCTGAAAATATGAAATCATACAGCATCAGCAGCACTATACCTGCGATCACAATGAGGGCGACAGGAAGGTTCGGGAACATCACGCTGCCGATCAGCAGCTCTTTGAATCCCAGCATACCTGTGCACATTGTCGCAGCGAAGAACAGGAGCTTGAGCGCCAGCTGAGGCAGAACTCCGTGAATCTTCTCTATGTAGTATTTGAGGATACCGTAATATCCGAAGAAAAATCCATAGGGTATCACCGCCAGCTTGTTGGGTACCAACGCAATCCCCAGTATCACTGTCGCGCCGTACAGCAGGAACGCACCTCCCACGCCTGTTTCAAGGAGCATCACAGCTGTGAACAGCGATGATACCGCCAGAAGTGTGAGTTCAATGCCAGGTACTACCGAAGCGGCGTACATGGATATTACCGTAAGTGCGAGGCATATGCCTCCCAGTGTCATCCTGAATATCTTCCTATTATTATTCAAATCGATCTCCTTATATGCAGTCTATGCAGCAGTCGGCACATATATAGCACTGGAGTGCCTGACAGCACAGATCGTCATTGCTTCTGTATCCTCTGCCGAAAGACTGTGCCTGGTACTGTCTGCCCATATTGATGATACGGCCATATGCCTGGCTGTATTCTATATTCGAAGGATCCATGTCGGCCGCCGTCTGAAGTTTGCTTGTGGCGTCGTCATACCAGCCCTTCCTGTAGGAAAGCATGCCTGAAAGGAAAAACCATTCAGCGCTCCTGTCGCTGGTGCTGTTCAGTATCTGTTCCGCAGCAGCGAGATTGCCGGCGTCGATATATCTCCTCACCTGCATGGAGTCGAAGGATGCGGAGCGGCCGCCGCCGTAGCTTCCTGCTCGACTGTCTCCTCTGTTCCCTTTCATGAGTATATCATACGCCTCGTTTATTTCCTGAAGCTTTTCCTCGGCAAGATCTGCCAGCGGATTATCCTGATATTTGTCAGGGTGATATTTCTTTACCAGCTCTTTATATGCTTTTTTTATTTCTTCATCACTGGCGTTTTCTGAAACGCCCAACACTTCATATGGATTCATTCATATCTCCTTTTAAGATCTCTTCTGTTTTTCTGTTAAGCCCCAGGTAAATGATGTTCTCTATTATACCACGGTTTTTTCTGATGTCCGGCAGATCCAGATATCTGCCAAGAGCTGCGAGACAGCTGTAAAGGTTCCTTGACAGATCGTCTTTTATCCTGTCTTTGAAATCAGATACAGTTTCTGTGTCGCTGTCGAATCCGAATCTGTTCAACAGCGGATTGTAGGCTCCCGACTCTGTGTTTTCACCGATATCATCGGCCGCATCTATCAGATATATCCATTTGCCGAGATGATATCCGGCTGATGACAGCGACTCTGCCAGTGCAAGAGGCTTTTCATCAAAGGAGTCTATGCTCAGCAGAGGGGCAGGATCTGTACGGTCGTCCGACATACTGTCTTCCTCTTCACGGGGATCCTGATCGAAACGGCTGCCGTAAAGATGATGGAGCCCTGAGATGAATATAGTCTGCATTATACCTGCAAACAGGTCAGAGACCATATCCAGATCGGAGCAGCCTGCAGCTTCCAGTCCGGCCAGCTTCGCAAGATCTTTGCCGATGCTGTCACACAGACCCGGATACTGACTGTAAAGCTTCATGTGGAGACGCCTGAATGCTGTCATGGCGGCTCTGGCCGACATGCTGCCTTCGTCTCTGATATCGTCTGCCAGCTTGTACCATGCCAGTATCAGCATGATATCCGCCGCGAAGTCCACAGCCCTGTTACGTATCACGGTTTTCTTTTTTATGTGATGGCCTATGCAGTGTTCAGGCTCCGGCACATCCGGCGACTCATCGAAGGACGCCAGCAGCACCGCAAGAAACGCAGCGTCATAGCTTAGCGTCATCCTCGGGAGCTGACCGTATCTGGCTCCGATGGATTTGCATACACCGCAGTAGTAGCCTGTGTATATTTCATATTCACGAACTTTCAGCTCGCCTTTGTCGATACGTACATAGCCCAGCATATTTCAAGATTATCATAAAACCGCTGTGATTTCAAATGAATAAAACTTCACAAAAGACATGCAGCGCCAGATGTACGTTATCCAAACTCCCCTTTACGTATCTGACCTGTACATGATATGATAAACTTATGTACAGGATTTTTATTATAGAAGACGATGATGTGATCGCTGGTGCAATCGCTGACAACTTAAGAAACTGGGGATTCGAGGCGCAGCAGTGCATGGATCTGAGGAATGTGATGCAGGGATTCCGTGAGTACAGACCTCATCTGGTTCTGATGGATGTCTCTTTGCCATTTTTCAACGGGTACCACTGGTGTAGCGAGATAAGAAAGGAGTCGCAGATACCGGTGATGTTCATATCATCGGCAGGGGAAGATATGAACATCGTTATGGCCATCAGTATGGGGGCTGATGATTTCGTGGTGAAGCCCTTCGAGATGAACGTCCTCGTTGCAAAGATACAGGCTCTGCTGAGGCGTTCCTATGATTTCAGTGCATCAGGGTCGGATATCAGGGAGCACAACGGCATGATATTCAACAGTGCAGCATGCACAGCAGAGTACGAGGGAAAAATCGTAGAGCTTTCCAGAAACGAGAACAGGATACTGGCGCTGCTGATGGAGCACAAAGGGCGCACTGTTTCCAGGGAGATCATCATGAACAGACTGTGGGAAAGTGACGCCTTCATCGACGAGAACACACTTTCCGTGAACATAAACAGGCTGCGAAAGGCGCTGGCCTCCATAGGCGTCACTGATCTGATAGAAACGAAGAAAGGTATAGGGTATATCATCAAATGAAGAAAAGACCCGTTTCGGGATATATAATTCCGTATCTGAGATCGCGTGTCAGACTGCTGATCACTATAACAGCATCGGCAGGAATGGCTGTACTGGTGCTGTATCTTTACAGAGTGCCGGCCGAAAGCATTTTCTATGCTCTGCTGCTGGCGGCGTGTGTAATGGTGGCAGCGGCTGCTGTGGATCTCATATCATTCTGCAGGAGGCACAGCGCACTGAGTGATGCATCAGGAAGTACCGGGGATATCACAGGCATGCTGCCGGAACCGTCGGGGCAGATACAGAAGGACTACGACAGGCTGGTAAGAGAGCTTTATGATAAGCACAATGAGACGCTGGCTGCATCAGCAGCAGCCCGCTCTGAGATGTCAGACTACTACGCCATGTGGGTACATCAGATCAAGACGCCGATACAGGCCATGAGACTGCTGATGGATGAGAACGAGAAAAATTCACAGAAAGGCATAGAACTGTTCCGCATCGAACAGTATGTGGAAATGGCGCTGTCGTATGTCAGACTCGGTTCGGAGCAAACGGACTATGTGCTGAAAGAGTACGACATAGATACTGTAGTGAGACGTGCAGTGCGGAAATACGCACCTGTGTTCATCGCAAAGAAGATAGCTGTGGACTGCCGGGATACCGGCATCAGAGCAGTGACGGATGAGAAATGGCTTCAGTTCGTTATAGAACAGCTGCTGTCAAACTCCCTGAAATACACGAAGAAGGGGAGCATCATTATATATTCGGATAAGGATGACATATTGACTATAGAAGATACGGGTATAGGCATAGCCGCCGAGGATATCAGCAGGGTGACTCAGAAGGGATTCACCGGCTACAATGGACGGGCAGGGAACAAATCTACAGGGCTGGGACTCTATCTGTCGGGGGAAGTGCTGAAGCGGCTTTCACACAGTATGAGCATAGATTCGGAGGAAGGCGTCGGGACCAGGGTGTCCCTGGATCTCTCACGGCAGGAACGTATATACGAATGATGAATATAAAGACTACAGGACCGGTAACATGCCGGTCTTTCATTTTTGTAAGATAAGGAACCCATTTGTAAGGTCATTCGATGGCTGCAGGTCCGGTCGTATGGTATCATTTTATCACAGAACAAAACAAAGGGAGGTACAGGATAATGCCGATACTTGAAGTAAAGAATCTCCGGAAGATCTATATGACGCGTTCCGGAGGCAGTGAAGTACAGGCGCTGAAAAATGTGGATTTTTCCGTGGAGGATGGTGAATATGTAGCAGTAATGGGCGAGTCGGGCTCAGGCAAAACGACTCTGCTGAACATACTGGCGGCTCTTGACAGACCTACGAGAGGTCATGTGCTCCTTGAAGGGAAAGACCTGTCAGGGATAAGTGAGAGAGATATATCAGCGTTCAGGAGAAAGAATCTGGGTTTTGTTTTCCAGGATTTCAATCTGCTGGATACATTCAACCTGATGGACAATATATTTCTGCCACTGGTGCTGTCGGGCATGAAGTTCCATGAGATGAACATGCGTCTCAAACCGCTGGCATCCATGCTGGGGATAAAGGACCTGCTGTATAAATATCCGTATGAGGTGTCAGGGGGACAGAAACAGCGGGCAGCCATAGCGAGGGCGCTGATAACATCTCCGAAGCTGATACTGGCAGACGAGCCTACAGGCGCGCTGGATTCCGGATCAGCAGACGAACTGCTCAGACTTTTCAACAGGATAAACGACAACGGTCAGACAATAGTGATGGTGACGCATTCCATAAAGGCTGCCAGCCATGCGGGTCGTGTATTGTTTATAAACGATGGAGAGGTATTCCACCAGCTGTACAGAGGTAACGCAGGCAGGGACGAGATGTTCCAGCGCATATCCGACACTCTGACGGTGATGGCGACAGGCGGTGGCAGCGATGTTTAGGATCTACCCGGCGATGGCCTTCACGAATATCAGAAAGAATCGCAGGATGTATGTGCCGTACATATTGTCATCAGCCGTTACGATACTGATGTACTATATCGTGTGCTCCATGGGATACAACAGTGATCTGAAAGAACTCTGGGGCGGGGATATAATACAGAGCTATATGAACATGGGCAGGGTCATCATCGCATTGTTTGCCCTGATTTTCCTGTTCTATGTCAACAGCTTCCTGATGAAACGGCGCAGGAGCGAGTTCGGACTGTACAACATCCTGGGCATGGAAAAGAAACACATATGCAGAGTAGTGTTTTTCGAGACACTTTACTTTTTCCTGGCTTCATACATACTGGGAGTGGCGGCGGGCATCCTGCTGGACAAGCTGATGTACATGGTGGTGCTGAGGATGCTGAATGCAGTGATCCCTATGGGATTCTATATATCCACGCCTGCGATGACCAGTTCATTCGTTCTGTTCGGTATCATATCGCTGCTGATACTGCTGAATTCCGTAAGACAGATCCGCAAAGCGAAGCCGGTGGAGCTTCTTCAGAGCGACAGGACGGGGGAGCGGGAACCGAAGGCCAGATGGGTCATGGCTGTGCTGGGCTGTGTATGCCTTACGGCAGGTTATCTCATCGCAGTTCTGACGAAGAATCCGATAGCGGCGTTCATGATGTTTTTCCTTGCGGTGATACTTGTGATCGCAGGTACATACCTGCTGTTCACGTCGGGGAGCATCGCACTGCTGAAGCTTCTGAAAAAGAACAAAGGGTATTATTATAAAACAAAACATTTCGTAAGCGTGTCGTCCATGATGTACAGGATGAAAAAGAACGCCGCAGGCCTCGCCAACATATGCATACTCTCCACCATGGTGCTGGTGATACTGTCTGCCACACTCAACATGTACGTGGGCGCAGATGATTCCATAAAGAAACGCTATCCTGCGGAATTCATGATAACTGCCGTAGCAGATGATCCTGTAACGGATAAAGCTGTAGATATACTGAAATCGGCGATAGCCGAGCATGGCCTTGAGAAAGAGAATGAGCGGACTTTCACGGACCTCTCATATTCGGCCGTGTATGACCCGGACAGCGACTCCTTCGACACCGATCCGGACAAATACAGCGTCCTGATGGCGGCGTCGGCATATAACAGGATCAGCACGTTGATGTTCATAACTCTCGACGACTACAACAGAGTAACGGGCACCCATGAAAAGATAAGCTGCAGCAGCGACGTCCTGCTCTATACAGACAGCAGGGCAGATGACGACATGAAAAAGATAGATATATTCGGAGAAAGTCTGAGGGTGGCAGGCAGGCTCAACAGTTTTCCGGAGACAGGAGTGGCTCTTGCTAATGTAACGACTACATATTTCATGGTGGTGAAAGACCAGACTGTCCTGGATAGTCTTTTCAGGAAAGGCGGAGAAGCATACGGAAAGAACAATTCATATTTCAGACTACACTACATGACAGACATAAAAGGAACAGCGACGGAAGATCAGGACAGGATCATGGCTGTATATGACGATGTGAATGGGCAGAAAGGAGAACTCAACGGATATTTCGATTGCCGGATGCAGCAGTCCGATGCTTATTTTGTGGATTTTGCAGGTCTGTACTTCATAGGCATATTCCTGGGACTGCTGTTCATCATGGCTACAGTGCTGATCATGTACTACAAGCAGATCACAGAGGGCTATGAGGACAGAGAGCGGTTTGTGATAATGCAGAACGTAGGCATGAGCCAGCGTGAGGTGAAACGATCGATAAATTCTCAGATCCTTACGGTGTTCTTCCTTCCGCTGGTGACAGCAGGCGTGCATGTATGCTTCGCCTTCCCCTTCGTATACAAGATAATGACACTGATGGGACTGTTCGACATGAAGCTGTTCGCCATATGCACAGCCTGTGTATTCGCAGGGTTCGCACTGTTCTATACTATAGTATACAGACTGACAGCCAGGTTATATTACAGCATAGTGAAAAAATAGCACGATCTGTGGTATACTGTAGCCATGAAAATAAATGCACTATCGGAAAAAAGAGAGACAGAGATACTGAGACGTCTCGAGGAAGCCGGGTTCGAAGGGTATTTCGTGGGTGGCTGTGTCAGAGAAGCCATAAGAAAGGAGATGGCTCAGACATCAGACAGGAAAGTGACTTCTGGCGGGTGCGGAGAAGAAAGTCCACGGGAGGTCATAACGGATACAGACATAGCTACAGATGCCAGACCTGAGCAGGTAAAAGCCGTTTTTCACGACATGACGGTGCTGGACACAGGGATAAAGCACGGCACGGTCACGGTGCTTTTTCCCGCAGATGAACTCCGGACTCCGGAGGGTCCGGCAGATGATGTAAACATGGAAAATCAGGGCGGAAGGATACCTGTTGAGATAACTACATACAGGATAGACGGAAAATACAGCGATGGCAGACATCCCGAGTCTGTACAGTTCACGTCCAGTCTTGAGGAGGATCTTGCCCGCCGGGACTTCACAGTGAACGCAATAGCCTGCGACAGACATGGCGAGCTGACGGATCCTTTCGGCGGAGCTGCCGATATCGAAGCGCAGATCATAAGGGCAGTAGGCGATCCTGAACAGAGATTCAGAGAAGACGGACTGAGGATAATGAGAGCCCTGAGGTTCGCTGCGAAGCTGGGATACGACATAGAACCGGGGACGTCGGAGGCGCTGTCGGTGTGCAAAGGACTGCTTGCGGACATATCAGCGGAGCGCATATATTCAGAACTGTGCAAACTGGTGACAGGCGAAAGGGCTGGCGATATGGTCAGGAGATACACAGACGTACTGGGCGTGGTGATACCTGAGATGCTGCCGATGAAAGGCTTTGCACAGAACAACCCATATCACAGATACGATGTGCTGGAACACTGCGTCAGAGCTATGGAGGCAGTGGAGACCATGGAGGACAATGCGGTTTACATGAAGCTGGCAGCGCTTTTCCACGACATCGGCAAGCCGGAAACATACTCAGAGGACGAAAACGGCATCGGGCATTTCTACGGACATCCTTCTGTCAGCTGCCGGGTATGCCGGGATATCATGAACCGCCTCCATGCGGACAACTTCGCCAAGGACAGACTGTGCAGGATCGTGAAGTACCACGATCTGGTATTTGAGAAAGACCGCAGACTGCTGAAACGCTGGATGAACAGGTTCGGAGCGGACATCATGCTGGAGATCCTTGAGATCAAGAAAGCGGACAACTTCGCCACAGGCAACATGGAGGACAGCCTGAAAGTAAAATTTGACGAGATCCGGCAGATGATGGAGCAGATCCTCGATGAGCAGCAGTGCTTCAGTCTCAGGGACCTTGCAGTGAACGGCAGGGACGTCATAGCTGCAGGCGTAGAGCCGGGCCCGGAGGTGGGGGGTGTGCTGAAGCGGCTCCTGTCGGATGTTATAGACGAGAAGCTTCCCAATGATAAAGACGTCCTGATGGATAACATATTAACGAAAAATTAACATGAACTTAAAACAAAGCATGTAAGAAAAATTGTAAAAATACCGGCAAATGTGTATTTTTCAATGGTTTAGACGATTTACATAAAATGTAAAAACGTTAAAAAAGTGCGCTTTTTCAGACCCGTAAGTAACACACAAGTAACAAATTTAAAGGTCATATTTATTGATTTCAGCGATCAAATCTTCAATGTATGCGTGAGTGTAAACACTCTCTGTGATGTCGCTGGATGCATGGCCGATTATCTTTTTAAGTAAGATCTTATTCATGCCGGATGCCGCCGCTATCGTTGCGAAAGTATGGCGGCATTCATGCGGCGTGTGGTCGATCTTGAATTCTTTCATGAACAACTCAAAGAACACCGTCTTGTATCTTGAGTAACCGATCCGCTTTCCGGTATTGTCGCTGAAGAGATATTCACCAGTGGATTCCGATATCCGTCTTTCGATCAGCGGAAGAATCTTTTTATGGATCGGCACGATACGTTTCGCAGCTTTTGTTTTAGTACCTCGCAGGTCAATCCATCTCTCGCTCACATGCACATCTTCGATTTTAATATCCAGCAGCTCGCCTATCCTGACGCCTGTGTACAGCATGATTATTATGCTGTCTACCATGCGCACTCCGGTCAGTGCGTTTTTCCTTGGCGTGGTCTGCAGCCAGTCGATATTATCCCATATGGTCTGTATCTCCTGTTTGCTGTACGGAGTTTTTTCTTTCTTCTCTGCCCTGGTCGTGATCCTGACGAACTGCGAATAGTCCTTTTCTATGATATCGTTTTCCATACACAGCTTATACATAGCGTGCAGCAGCACAATGATATTGTTCTGCGTTGATCTCGACATGCCGGAATACTGATCCACCACGTCCTGCAGATGTGTCAGTCTGAGCTCCCTGATCCGCATTTTCTTCAGAGCATCACACTTATTATAAGAGTTTGTGTACACGGTCTTGCCTGATCCGCTCATGCTCTTGATTTCCTTTTCGTACAGCAGATCATACACCTGCTCGAATGTGATGTTTTTCAGGTCGATATCGAACGGGTTCTTGTTGTACTCTGCCAGTGCGATCATGGCATCAGATCGGGTCTCGTAGTAGCCGATGCACTTCTGAACCTGCCTTGCCTTTTGCGGCCGTGCCGCCTTGTATGCTTCATACTGATCCGAAACCTGCTGATACAGATCAGACGTCAGGATACCTTTCAGGAAGCCGATTTCAGGCACTGCAGACGCCATTTCAAAGCCTGTGGTGATATATACCGCAAAGGGTCTTTTTCTCTTTCCTGAGAGTCTTCTGATGCTTCCATAGCCGTTCGGGTGTCTCATTATATCATCATCTCCGTTCCTGAATTTTGGGTATAAAAATACCCTGAATATTGATTTTTCAGGGCTGTGATGATACAATGAAGTTGCAAATTTCGGCTTGTATCATCAAGCCCATAGCATCAGCCTCACTTCGGTGGGGCTTTTGCTTTATTATTATTATTATAGCTTATTTTGCATAGTATCAATCATATCTTTTAACTGGTGCAGGAATCGAGACGTGTCAGCAATGGCATATCGCGTTCCTTTCCCTTGACCACCTATTATTATTAGATTTTTTTTCACTAAAGAATCAATAGCTTTTCGTGTTTTGTATTCAGTCAATCCTACAGCGGTTTGTATATCGGAAAATTTTTGCATAGGCTGATTTTTATATAAATAAACATACACATCGCGTTCGTTAGTATTAAGTTCTGGATGCGAATCAATCAGATCTATGTGCCATATTTTGAGTTCCGTAGATTCAAGACTGGTATTTATTTCCGGCAATCTATAATCATTTTCAATGGCTGTCCTATAGATGCTAGGGCCGCCTTCGCCCTGCCGCTCGGAAATTCCTAGATATCTAAAGAAAGACATTATGGTCTCATTTCGTGGTCTGGAATCCCCACCGTTTATAAATTGCTGGACAGAGACTAGTAATTGTCCAGGATTCCTAAATAGAAACCAACCATTGCGAGCTTCTATTTTAACAGAAGGGAAACCTTGCACGTAATCAGCATGAGCAAGACAATTCGTTAGTGCCTCACGTATTGCGATATCGAAGTTAGGATTTTTAGTTCGTGTATTGCTTTCATCGAGTTCGAATTTATCAATTACAATTGCGCGCAACTTTTCAAACACAATATTGAAAAAGTTGTAAATATTCATATGAGTGTTGCTGAGTTCATCAGTAGATACCCTGTCAATCCAGCGAGAGTTTTCAGTAGGTCGATTTATATAGTCTAAAAAGTACGAAGGATATACTTCCCTGATGCTTTCGTATTTTCCTAAAAACAATAATGTACCATTTTTCACAAATACTTTATTATTAGCATCGATTTTGATAGCGCCTATTCTGTGAAGGAAGCTTTTTGGATCCAGTGTTTCAAAATGCTTTTGCGGATAGCGAGCCGATATGCGTTCTTTAAAAGAAGAGATTGAAATCGGATCAAGATTTTCGATAGTGATTTCCTCCGAGCATAAAGCGTCATCAATAGGATTGCTATTGCGAAGCATGGATCTGAGCTCCGTGTCCGTGGCTCTATAGTCTCCCTCCCCCTTACGAATATAAGATTGCTTATATTGATCATTTAAATATACTGGCTTGTTTTTTAAATCCGCTTCTGGAATGTCCACAAATATTACAGAACGATTTTCGTCAAGAGGGATGATATTGACATTAGAGTTATTCATGGCACAGAAACTTACTTTTTGCCTGTTTGACAGATTGTTCCACAAGTCTTGAATTACTTTATCGGGAGAATTAACTCCTGTAATAATATTTTGAGGCGTGCTTTCTTTAACGCCTAAGATAATTCGGCCTCCTTTTGTGTTGGAAAAGGAAGAATATGTTGGCCAGAATTCCTTCGGCAAACTATTTTTTGATTCTTTTAATTCAAGAGTCTCTGACTCCGTTGCCTTGCTTAGATATTGCTTCATATCTTTAATATGTTCCATGATCTAACTTATATTCCTTCCTAATTAAAATCACGAGCAAATGACGCTTGATAAATGTTGAAATATCAAGGTTTTTCATTGATAGTTACTTTAAATCACGAGCAAATCACGAGCAAATCACGAGCAAATCACGAGTGCTCAGCGCATCTTATTAAAAAATGTATCCGTTTCGTTTAATAAGATGCGATAAATCTTTACGTAAT
>CAJJPZ010000029.1 GCA_905193765.1 uncultured Eubacterium sp. | reverse complement strand
ACAGATATCTGAGCTCTGCCTTCACATCATCCGAGACTTCCTTGGCCTCTCGGATTATCTCTCTCGCCTGTTCTCTTGCTTTTTCAAGCTCCTTTTCTTTCCTTGCCTCGAACTTCTTAGCCTGCTTTTCCAGTTCTTCCTTCTGCCTGCGCATCTCTGCAGTTATACGTACTGCTTCATCACGTTCTTCTTCAGCGCGCTTTTTATCGTCCTCAAGAGACGATATGACATCTTCAAAAGCTATGTCTCCGCCATCAAGCAAAGTCCTGGCTCTGTCCGTTATCCCGTCGGGAAGTCCCAGCTTGTGTGATATCTCGAAAGCATTGGATTTTCCCGGCAGACCCGTGATCAGTCTGTATGTCGGGCTCAGGGTCTCCACATCGAACTCCATCGAAGCATTCTCCACGCCATCGGTGGATATCGCATATTTTTTCAATTCCGTATAATGAGTCGTTGCGATGGACTTCGCTCCCTGTAAAGCCAGCTGTTCCAGTATGGCTATAGCAAGCGCCGCTCCCTCTGTCGGGTCCGTGCCTGCCCCCAGCTCGTCAAGAAGCACAAGACTCTTCCCGTCTGCACTTCTCACTATATCAACGATGGTCTTCATATGCGATGAAAATGTTGACAGGCTCTGTTCTATACTCTGCTCATCTCCTATATCCGCAAATATATCACCATATACAGGTACCCTGCTCCCCAGCGCTGCCGGTATATGCAGTCCTGTCTGAGCCATCAGCGACAGCAGCCCCGCAGTCTTCAGGGTCACCGTCTTTCCGCCTGTATTCGGTCCGGTTATGACCAGCGTATCGTAGTCTCTGCCGAGAGATATGTTTACCGGGACCACTTTTTTCCTGTCGATAAGTGGATGAGCCGCTGCTTTCAGCTCAAGTATGCCTTCATCGTTCATCTCCGGCTCTTCTCCGTACATTTCTATAGAAAGTCTGCCCTTTGCCATGAACAAATCAAGCTCAAGCATCAGCTTCTGATTGTTCAGCAGATCATGGCAGTGTTCCGAAACGCCCTCCGACAGTTCTTTCAGTATCCTGTTGATCTCTGCTTTCTCATCTAGCTCCAGCTGGCGCAGCTCGTTATTCAGATTAACAATGGCCTGAGGTTCGATGAACAGCGTCGCGCCTGTGCCGCTCTGATCATGGACTATACCCGGTACCCGGTTCCTGTGCTCCTGTTTGACCGGTATAACGTACCTGCCGTTCCTCATCGTGACTATCGAATCCTGAAGTATGGTTTTGTTGTCGGACAAATTCAGTATATGGTTCATCTTAGCCTTCAGCGCTTCGTTCTGCCTGATTATGGCCCGTCTGATGCTCCGCAGCTCCGGACTTGCATTATCTGCCATCTCGTCTTCTGAAATGATACATCTGTCTATCTCTCCAGCCAGATTCTTATGGACTGCGATCAGCTCTGCCACCGAACATATCACCGGGATCTCCGGTATCTCGCCTTTCAGGAATGTGACGATCCGCTCAGCGGTCTTCATGTTGTACAGTACCCTCAGCAGCTGAGCCATGGTCAGTATGCCGCCTTTCCGGGCAAATGACACACTCTCTCCTATATCATAAAAACCACCGACCGGCAGAGGCCCTTTGAAATTGATAAGCCTCACCGCCTCTGTGGTTTCACTCTGATGGTCACGTATTTCAGATATGTTGTCATAAGGCCTGAGTTCAGAAATGACTTTTCGCGTCATCTCTGAACCGGCCTGTTCCTTCAGCATATCTATTATTTTATTATATTCCAGAATCTTAAGTGTTTTATCTTTCATTCAGAACTATCCGTTATTTTTCTGTTTTCCCAATTCTTTCTTTAACTGAAGATTTTCCATCTGAAGATCGAAGAAACTGTTTTCAAGTTCTCTGCATTTATCTTCGATTTCTTTCACAACACTTTCCATATTGCTCTGTGCCTGAGCTTTAGCTGATTCCACTTCGCTCTTCAGCTGCTGTATCTCTTCCTCACGCTGTCTGAGCTGATTCATCATCTCGTCTTTCTGGAGGACTACAGCCTGTGTCTCCTCTTTGTAATCCATATAATTTTTCTTGGATTCGTCCCAGAGCTGTACGTAATGCTGTGCGTCTTTTTCCAGCTGCAGATTCATTCTCTTGAGGTCTTCTATCTCCTCAAGAGCCTGGAAATATTCGCTGGAAATATTTATTGCTGCCAGTGCCGCCACATTTGAAGGTGAAGCGCCTGCGGACTTTGCCGCATCGGCGATCTCCTGCATCTTCATATCCACATGTGCCGCTACCTGTATTATCTCTTCCTTGGATTTTTCTCCGGCAACAACATATTCCTGACCATAAATCTTAACTTTTACTCTGTTGTTTTCCATGAAACTTCTCCTACATTTCTCTCAATACTGCGTTGAGTTCTTTTTTAAGAGCATCCAGCACCTTTCCATGAACCTTTGCAACATCATCATCTGTGAGCGTCTTGTTCATATCTCTGTAAGTCAGTGTAAATGCAACACTCTTCTTCCCTTCATCTACCTGTTTGCCTCTGTATACGTCAAACAGTTTCACGCTTTCAAGGATCTGACCGCCGTTCTCTCTGATGATAGTCTCTATCTTGCCTACTTCCATCTTCTCATCAACGAGAAGCGCGATGTCTCTCGATGTTGACGGATACTTAGGAAGCGGTGTGTAAACGATCTCAGTATCGGCGTGTCTCATTATACCGTCGAACATCAGCTCGCAGCAGTATATCCTCAGGCCGTCCATTCCGTAGTTCTCAGCTACATCCGGGTGTATTTCGCCCATTATACCGAGCTCTTCCTGCTCTCCGTCATGAAATTCTGCCTCCGGCTTAGGCGTCACTGTGATACGTGCACATCTTCCCGGGTGGTATACGCCGTATTCGGATTCTGCAACGAATCCTATATTCCTGATACCCATTATCCGGAGAAGTTCAGTAACGACTCCCTTGAGGCTGTAGAAATCCTCATCCTTGCCGTACATACCTATGCATAATGAGTACTGCTCATCCGGCAGCTTGTCATCTCCCAGCATGTTCGCCATGAACGTATTGCCTATCTCGAAAGCTTTTACACTGTCGATGTTTCTTGAATAGTTCCTGCCCAGCACTTCGAGCATGTTCGGAGTAAGGATGGTCCTCATCACTGAGTTTTCTTCTCCCAGCGGATTGATTATCCTGACAAATGCCCTTTCCCACGAATCCTCATCTATCCTTACATTGTCCACGCCCTTAGGGCTCACGAAGGAATATGTCTGTATTTCGTTGAGTCCCATGCTGCAGAGTGATGCTCTTGCAAGATCTCTCAGTGCTCTGGCTTCAGGTATCCCTGCTTCCGTATTGCTCTTCGGGAGAGTCACCGGAAGCCTGTCATATCCGAACATCCTTGCTATTTCCTCTATATAGTCCTCTTCTTCAAGAAGATCCTGTCTAATAGTAGGCGGCGTAACAGTTATGATGTTGCCGCTTCCTGCTGTCTTTATCTCGAGACTCTTGAAAATATCAGTCATCTCATCTCTTGTGAGTTCAATGCCGAGTACCTTGTTTATCCTGTCTACTCTTACATCTATCGTCTTTGCAGTTTCCGGTGAAGGATATACATCTACACTTCCCTTGCAGACTTTACCTGCTCCGATCAGTTCGATGAGCCTGCATACTCTGTCTGCAGCAGCCTCGCACAGGTTCGGGTCTATACCCTTTTCGAATCTCGATGATGCTTCTGTTCTGAGTGTGAGCTTCTTGGAAGTGTTCCTCACACTGTCACCGCTGAAGTTTGCCGATTCCACGATGATAGTCTGTGTATCCGTTTCTATTTCCGAGTTGAGTCCACCCATTACGCCTGCTATGGCGATGCCTCTCTCTGCATCCTTGATAAGCAGCATATCCTTTGTCAGAGTCCTCTCGTTCTCATCCAGCGTAGTGAACGTTTCACCATCCTGTGCATTCTCTACGATTATTTTGCCGCCTCTCACCTGATTGATATCGAATGCATGTATCGGCTGACCGTATTCCAGCATTACGAAATTGGTTATATCGACGATATTGTTTATAGGTCTCATGCCTGCATACATGAGTCTTTTCTGCAGCCACCACGGTGACTGTTCCACCTTGACGTCTGTCACGACTCTTGCAACATATCTCTTGCAGCTTTCAGGATTCTTTATTTCCACCGAAACATAATCGCTGCTTTCACCTTTGCCGTTTTCATTTTCTATTGCTGTGTCAGGATATCTGAAAGGTTTCCCGAATGTAGCCGAAGCTTCTCTTGCCATACCTACCATAGCCAGGCAGTCAGGTCTGTTAGGTGTTATCTCAAAATCCACAACTGACTGTCTGAGGCCAAGAGCCTCTGCAAAATCCTGTCCTAAAGGATATTCATCTTCAAGGATCCATATTCCTTCTTTGTGCGCCACCGGTACGACTTTATCTTCGAATCCCAGTTCGCTGGCAGAACAGAGCATACCGAAAGATTCAACTCCTCTGAGTTTTCCCTTTGTTATCTTCACTCCGCCTTCCTGCTTCGGCTGTCCGTGGAGCGGTCCCGGTATCCTGCTCTTGTGCAGAGCTACAGGAACGTAGGCGCCCTCGAACACATTCGGAGCTCCTGTAACGATCTGAACCAGATCATCCCCGCCGGTATTAACTCTGCATACCACGAGTTTATCAGCATCAGGGTGCTTTTCTATTTTTTCAATCCTGCCTACTACAACGTTTTCCATTTCTTCGCAGAAACGTTCACAGGTTTCGAGATTCGATCCTGACATTATCATCCTGTCACAGAATTCTTCATCCGAAACCTCCAAATCTATATAATCTTTCAGCCATTCTACTGGAACTAACATCTACTTCATCCTCCTATTTGAACTGATTTATGAAACGCATATCGTTTTCATAGAACAATCTTATATCATCTACACCGTATTTCAGCATTGCTACTCTCTCAACGCCCATTCCGAATGCGAAGCCTGTGTACTTCTCCGTGTCTATATTTCCCACTTTGAGAACATGCGGATGCACCATTCCGCAGCCCAGGATCTCTATCCAGCCGCTGCCCTTGCATACTCTGCAACCCTTACCTCCGCACTTGAAGCATGACACGTCCATCTCTGCACTCGGTTCAGTGAACGGGAAGTGATGAGGTCTGAATTTAGTTCTTGTGGCAGTTCCGAACAGCTGCTTGGCGAAGCTGTCGAGAGTACCTTTGAGATCAGCCATGGTGATGCCCTCATCTACCACCAGACCTTCTATCTGATGGAACATAGGTGAATGAGTAGCATCAGGAGTATCGCATCTGAAACATCTGCCCGGTGAGATCACCTTGATCGGAGGCTTCTGTTTCATCAGAGTCCTGACCTGTACAGGGGACGTCTGTGTTCTCAGCAGGATATCCTCTGAGATGTAGAATGTATCTGTCATGTCTCTTGCCGGATGATTCGGACCTGCATTGAGTGCATCGAAGTTATTGAATACAGTTTCCACTTCAGGACCCTCTACTATAGAGAATCCCATGTTCATGAATACCTTTGAGATCTCATCCATCGTTATCGTAAGAGGATGCTTCACACCTACATTCACTTCGCGTCCGGGTTCCGTCACGTCTATCTTCTCAAGTCTGAATTTTGCTTCCTTTGCTGCAGCCTTAACTTCGCTGAACTTCTTTTCAAGAAGTGTTTCGATCTCTGCTCTGACCTTGTTGGCCATCTGGCCTGTCGTCTTTCTTTCTTCCGGAGAAAGCTTACCCATTCCTCTCAGGATCTCTGTAAGCTGTCCCTTTTTTCCCAGCAGTTTTACTCTGATTTCATCTGTCTGCGCCATCGTTTCGGCTTTTACCAGCTGTTCCCTGGCCTGTTCCAAAATTTTGTTTAACTGAGCTTGCATTTTTTTACCTCTCACCTGCATTCTGTTTTATTGTGTGACTGATACATAAGTATTCCGGCCGCCACCGCCGCGTTCAGAGACTCTATAGACCCCTCCATAGGTATCCTCACCTTTATATCAGAAGCTTCCAGGAAGCCCCTGCTCACGCCCTGTCCCTCATTGCCGATGACAAGAGCGATATTTTCACTTAGATCCACACTGTTGTACATCACATCTGTATCGAGATCAGCTGAAACGATACATTTCCCTGAAGCCTTCAGTATCCTGACTGTTTCATTCATATCCGACGAGCTGAAAAGCTGCATCCTGAACAATGAACCGGCCGCTGCCCTTACGACCTTGGGCGAATAGACATCTGCCGTACCGCTCATAACTATTACAGCTCTGTAACCTGCCGCCTCCGCTGTTCTTATGATCGTCCCGGCGTTGCCCGGATCCTGCAGCCTGTCAAGTATCACCACATTGTCGTTGCTGTTTCCCATCCTGCCTGCAAAACTGCTGATATCTGTTATGTTCTTGTCTGCCGTGGCGATCACTCCCTGCGAGGTCTCTGTCCCCGAAAGCTTTTCAAAAAGCTCACGATCCATGAGTGATGTCTTTTCAGCAGGGAACGACTCAGGCACAGCTCTGTCTTCTCTGATAAAAATGTTCCTTATCCCTATGCCCAGCTGCAGCGCATCTTCAAGCGACTTAACGCCTTCTATCAGATACATGCCGGCATCATCGCGATACTTCTTTCTTGTCAGCCTACATGCCGACTTGTATACCGGGTTATCCTTTGATGTTATTGTTTTCATATCGGTAGTACCTGCTGTCCCTGTATGTAAAATCTTAAAAATAGCCGGTTTTGTCAAACCGGCTATCTGAATCAGCTTGTTCTTTTCTTATCTCTGTAAGAATGTTGGAATATCGATTCTTGATGAGAACTTGCCATGTGAGCCGTCATCTGCAGCTGCAGATGCTGTATCAGCCTCCTTGTGCTCTGCAGCAACGGCCTCAGCCTGACCGCTGCCAGGTATAACTGAACTTTCAAATACATCAGCTGCACCTGCGCGTTCAAATCCAGCTGCGATCACTGTAACTGTGATCTCATCCTTCATTTCCTCCTTGATGGATGCACCAAGTATTATGATGGCATTGTCATCAGCTTCTTCGTCGATCTGAGTAGCGACTTTATCCACATCGAACATCGTAAGATCTCTTCCACCTGTGATGTTGATGAGTACGGCTCTTGCTCCTGAGATCTTTGTTTCCAGAAGAGGACTGTTGACTGCATCTCTGACGGCATCCTCGATCCTCGTGTCGCCTTTGCCTCTGCCGACACCCATATGTACGACGCCTCTGTCTTTCATTATCGTAGTGACATCCGCGAAGTCGAGGTTGATGAGAGCATCGTCTACTATGATATCAGATATGCCCTGTACGCCCTGCTTGAGAACTTCATCAGCCATCTCGAAAGCTTCCAGCAGGGACGTCTGTTCCTGTACCGTTTCCAGAAGCTTGTCATTAGGTACGATAACCAGCGAATCCACATATTTCTTGAGGAATTTTATTCCCAGTTCAGCATGCTCACTTCTTTTTCTGCCTTCGAATCTGAACGGCTTGGTTACTACACCTACAGTAAGTATGCCCATATCCTTCGCTGTCTTTGCGATTATAGGAGCTGCTCCTGTACCTGTTCCGCCGCCCATGCCGCATGTAACGAATACCATATCAGAACCTGCAACGAACTTCTCCAGATCCTCCAGGTTTTCTTCTGCTGATTTCTGTCCAACTTCCGGATTTCCTCCGGCACCGAGGCCCTTTGTGAGTTTCTCGCCTATCTGAAGCTTCGTCTCAGCCTTGCTCTTGTCCAGCGCCTGCTTGTCCGTATTTACCGCTATGAAAGTAACACCTTTCATACCGCTGTCTATCATTCTATTAACTGCGTTACATCCGCCGCCGCCAACACCTATGACCTTTATCTCCTGCAGCGTAGAGTCATTTATCTCAAATTGTAACATCCAGAAGTACCTCCCATGCTTATAATTAACTTATCATATGTTATAGCTAATATTATAACATATAAATTCCAACGAGTACACACTATTTTTTAGGTGAAAATGAGCAGTAATCATTGCTTCCGATACTGATCACACCTCGATCCTTACCTTTCTGGTACAGGTCGAATATAACGGCTTTCAGCGTCTGGTTCTCTATAGCGTTGATGAAATTGCTGTACTGTCCGCGACACCTGAGTTTTTTATATACTTTTGCAGTCACTCTGCTGCCGTTTATATCTATACTTTTAAAATAAAGGTCGCCTTCTTCTGCCGCCTTTATGAGTGACATCGCCTTGTTGTATTCAGAACGCTCTTTGACTTTCACGGTCTTTTCAGGTTCGGCTTCCGTCACAGTCACGCCTGATACCGTCGTCACGTTCCTGGCGTCATTGCTTACCTCCAGCACCATTCCCGTGTTGTCCGTTATCACATACTTGTCCCCCATGGCGAACTGCGCCTTACCGCTGCGCTCCCTGACTATGATCTCTATCTTGTCAGGCAGTTTCCTTTTGACGTCGACAGTTTCTATGTAAAGGTTTTTCTTTATCTTCTTCTCCACAAACCATGGGTGGGTATCGAATATGTTGTCTCCGGTGCTGATACCCGAAAGTTTCAGGATCTCCTCATCGGATATTTCCTTGTTCCCGCCTACGGCTACGCCGTTTATATCGAAGCGTTCTATATGCAGTCCCGCATATATCCCTGCGAGCACTGCTATTATTATTATTAATTTCAGCAGATAGTGCTTTTTCCGCCTTTTCTTTCTGCCGGATGTTTTTGTACCGTGTCTGTTCCTGCGCATCCTTCTTTTATATCTCCAACCGCCTGCCATGTTCTCAGATCCCGTCGTACCCGCTTTTACGCGCAGCAGGCTTTTCCTTTTTTATTATAACCTGTTTTTTTATAATTTCAATATCTGCTCAAAAAACACCTTCAGTCGATATACATCATACATTGAAGGTGTCATACCGGACTGTTATTTCTTCATGGCTGCGAAAATACTGTCGCATATTATTCCTGCTGCTCTTACCGGAGCACATCCTGCACTTTTCTGTGCCATGTCCCTCAGTACTTCCGGATTGTTTTTCAGCCTGAGTATCTCTTCTGTAAGAGTCTTCTCGCCCAGATCCTTTTCTTCTATTACTACAGCTCCACCTCTGTCAGCAACTGACATCGCATTGAAGAACTGATGGTTTCCCGTTACCAGCGGAGATGGTATGAAAACAGCAGGCTTGCCGCACATGGTCACCTCTGCTATACTCAGTGCTCCGCTTCTGCTCACAACAAGATCCGAAGCCATGAGATACCTTGCCATCTCATGTATATACTCTATAAGGGTGATGTTGCTACACAGCTCTATACCTCTTTCTCTGAGCTCATCATGTATCGCATCATAATAGTATCCGCCGGTCGCCATAAATATCCTGAAATCCTCTACGCCGTTGAATGTCCCTATAACATCCATCATAGCCTTGTTGATCTGTCCTGCCCCCTGGCTCCCGCCAAAGGACAGCAGGACGAAATCATTGTCCTTTATACCCAGGCTGGCACGGGCCTCTTCTCTGTTTATATTCAGGAAATCCGCTCTTACCGGATTGCCCGTGACTATATGCCTTTCAGGATGTCTGAAGTGTTCCGATCCTTCCTTGAATCCCAGGAAAACATTCGTCACGTTTTTTTCAAGAAGTTTATTTGTGACGCCCGGTATGACATTCTGTTCCTGTATGAATGTCGGGATCCTGAGTCTCTGCGCCATCTTTACAACAGGTGCGCTGGCGTATCCTCCGGTACCTATGACCACGTCAGGTCTGAAGTCCTTCAGGATTTTCTTCGACTGTGAGCTTCCCTTTCTGAGTTTTCTCAGCACATCGATATTTTTAAGCAGGTTCCTTCTGTTGAAACCGTCTGTCGTTATCAGCTTGATCTTATATCCGTTCTCCGGCACTATCGTGGTCTCCATCCCTATTTCTGCGCCGACGAACAGGATCTCAGCGTCTTTGTCACGACGCTTTATCTCATCTGCTATTGCTATGGCCGGATATATATGGCCGCCTGTTCCTCCACCTGTCATAATCACTTTCATTTTATTCTACTCCTGTATTTCTGATTTCGTGTCTTGATATATTGATCAGCACACCTACTGAAAACATGAACATCAGCAGACCGTTGCCTCCGTAGCTTATAAACGGCAGATTTATTCCTGTCGCAGGCATGGATGACGTGACAACAGCGATATTGAGGATAACCTGTATAGCCACCATGAGCACGATACCCGATGCCAGCAGCATACCGAACTGATCCGGAGCATTTATCGCTATATGGACGCCTCTCCATATGAAAAGGCAGTATACCACAAGAAGCAGCATCAGACCCACGAAGCCCAGCTCCTCACCTATGATAGCAGCGATAAAGTCATTTTGCGGTTCCGGCAGATAGAGGTTCTTCTGAACGCTCTTGCCAAGACCTACTCCGAAGAGGCCGCCTGACCCCAGCGCCAGCAGAGACTGCACCACCTGATATCCGTCGCCGAGGGGATCAGCAAACGGATCTGTGAAACTTGTAAGCCTGCTGTACCAGTGGCCGCTTTTCGTAACGAGTATCGCAACTATTCCCAGGGCGCCGGCGCCGACAGCTCCTATGCAGTATCTCCATTTCATGCCAGCCACCAGCATCATCGATACTATTATGCCGCATACTGTTATTGCCGTAGACAGATTCGGCTGCTTCATTATCAGCACACCGAACACCCCCGCTATGACCACCAGAGGAAGTATTCCGTGCAGTACCGATTTTATCCTGCCGGTATCCTTGCTCAGGAACCACGCGGTAAAAAGTATCACCGCCAGCTTTGCAAGCTCTCCCGGCATGATCGTCACAGGTCCTGCGCCAATCCATCTCGTTGCGCCGTTGACAGTCTGCCCCAGAGGGGTAAACAGCAGTACCAGCAATACGAATGATATTATCAGACCCGGGATCGCCGCCTTCTTATACCGACGATAGTCGAAAGACGCGCCGAATACCATGACAACAAATCCGAATACGACCCACATCCCGTGCTTGATCAGATAACTGTACGGATTTCCTGCCTGACTTATGGAATAGTAATAGCTCGCGCTGAATACCATTATCAGTCCGAAAAGCACCAGTATCGTAGTGATCATCACCAGCGGGAAATCCCCTGACCTCAGATCTGCCGTTTTTTTCTTTCTCTTGATCCGCTTTTCCAATATCGCACTCTACCTTTCAAGCTCTCTGACACAGGATTTGAAATGTCTGCCGCGCTGTTCGAAGCTTGTATACATATCCCAGCTTGCGCATGCAGGCGAAAGCAGCACCACATCTCCCGGACTTGCTATCCTGTACGCTTCTCTGACACATGATTCCATATCCTTGAGTATGACAGAATTCGTGAAGCCTGCCTTTTCCGCTGCTTCTTTTATTTTCGTCGCGGTTTTTCCCATGAGCATAAGCGCTTTCACCTTTCCGTCAAAAGCAGCCGCAAACTCATCGAATGACGCATTCTTATCGTATCCTCCTGCGATGAGTATTATATTCTCTTTCATAGCCTCTATGGCTTTTATGGCGGCATCCGGGTTTGTTCCCTTCGAGTCGTTGACGAATCTTATGCCGTCTATCTCGTTGCACAGCTCGATCCTGTGTTCAACGCCTCTGAAACTTCTCAGGGTCTCTGCGATCACCTCGTGGTCTATCCCTCCGAAATATGCCATCGCACAGGCAGCGAGGGCATTTTCCAGATTGTGCATGCCCGGTATCTGAAGTTCATCTGCACCGCAGATATCCGTCACATCGCCATTTTCATCCTTTATCACGATCCTGCCGTCTTTCACGAATGCTCCGAAATCAAGTTCTTCTTTCCTGCTGAAAGGTACCACTTTCGCTCTGCAGTTTTCTGCCAGCGCGAAGCATGTCTTGTCATCGTAGTTCATGACACAGTACTGATCCGGATCCTGGTTTCTGAATACGTTCGCCTTTGCCGCACCGTAGCATTCCATCGTTTTGTGGCGATCCATATGATCCGGCGTCAGATTCAGTATCGCCGATATCTCCGGTTTGAATTCCTTTATGGTTTCGAGCTGGAAGCTGCTCGTTTCAGTTACCAGCCAGCTGTCGTCTTCTGCTGACAGAGCTTTTGAAATAACTGCTACTCCTATATTGCCGACAACATATGTCTTTCTTCCTGCAGCTTTATATATCTCTCCCACAAGTGTAGTGGTGGTGGTTTTGCCATTCGTGCCTGTTATCGCCACATATCTGCCGTGACCCACTCTGTACGCTATCTCAAGTTCGCCTATGATCTCCGCACCGGCAGCCTTTGCATCTCTTATGAAATCGAGCTCCGGAGAAACGCCCGGACTGAGTATCAGTATATCGAACTCGTTCATGTTTTCAGGCTTGCACCCGAGATAGCACGTCACCTTCTTATCACGAAGGAACGTTATCAGCTGCGGGTCCAGATCGCCCTCAGTCTTGCTGTCCTGTACCGAAACATCCGCGCCGAGTTTCACCATAGCCTGGGCTGCAGCCTTGCCTGAATTACCCAGCCCCACCACAAGGACTTTTTTGTTATGCATACTTGTATATTTATTATTGACCATTTGAATCATCTCCTAAATCATGCTTTTTCAAATAATTATAAATCCTGCTATACAGCACAGTATCGCGAATATCCAGAACGCTGCCACCACCTGTACCTCGCTGTATCCGCATTTCTCGAAATGATGGTGTATAGGCGCCATCCTGAAGATCCTTTTACCGCCGCTGAGTTTGAAATATCCTACCTGTATCACTACCGACAGCGCTTCGATCACATAAAGCAGACCTGTTATCGGCAGCAGGAGTTCCAGCTTCATCACTATAGCTGCCGCCGCCAGACCACCGCCCAGGGCCAGGGAACCTGTATCTCCCATGAAGACTCTGGCCGGGTGCCTGTTGAACACGAGGAATCCCAGACATGCACCGCACAGCGCACTGCAGAAAAACGATCCTGCATACACCCCGTATATGATTCCTGCCACTGCAAAGAACAGTGATATGAACGCCGTGGATCCCGATGCCAGTCCATCAAGGCCATCAGTCAGATTGACAGCATTGGTCATGGCAAGCATCACGAAAACTATGAACGGTATATACAGCATGCCGAAATCGACATAGATATTAGCGAAAGGTATGAACACAAAAGTACTTCCGTCTGAATACTTCGCAAGATACACCGCCAGTATCATCGAAAAGATTATCTGCAGACCGAACTTCTGATATGCTCTGAGCCCAAGATTGTTTTTCTTTATGACTTTGAGGTAGTCGTCAAAGAAGCCTATCAGTCCGAATCCTACAAAAACAGCTATTATTATGAACGCTTCCGCTGCAGATCCTCCGAGTATGAAATGTCCTGCAATCGACGCAACTGCCGCCGCTATTATTATAGCTATCCCGCCCATACTGGGAGTCCCTGCCTTGGACAAATGTGACTGAGGGCCATCCTCTCTTATGTTCTGTCCGGCTTTTCTCCTCAGTACCGGTATCTCGAACCGGGTTATTATTACCGAAATCACAAAAGCTATTACTATAATTATTCCTATACTGATATACATTATTACAACTCCTGATATTCTAAAAGTTTTTCTACTGCCTGCTCCATCTTCATACCCCTGGAACCTTTTACAAGTACTATATCTCCGTATCCTGTAAGATCACATATCTTTTCAAGAAGCTCATCTTTACTGCTGAAGAATACAGTACTCACGCTACCGCCGGAAGCGCCATCGCATATATACTTCGCATCACTGCCCACCGCGATCAGAAGATCTATGCCGAGTTTCCCGGCAAACTCACCTACTTCACGGTGCTGTCTCATGCTTTCAGATCCCAGCTCGAACATATCTCCCAGCACTGCGATCCGGTGTGCGCCCGCACCTGCTCTGAAACCGCTTTGTTCCAGCACCTTAAGTGCGCTCTTCATGGAATCCGGACTTGCATTATATGTATCGTCGATCACATCGAGCCGTTCTCCTCTTATGAATCTGAGCCTTCTTCCTGTAAGCTCTGTTTTACCAAGTCCTTTTACCGCTTCTCCGACGGTCACGCCGAGAACTTCCCCTGCAGCTATTGCCAGAGAACTGTTCACAGCATTGTGTGCCCCGGGCACAGGCAGATCTATCCTGCTGCTGTCTGAGCCATGTTCCAGTGTAAATTCTATACCTCCGATACCCCTGTCGTCAACATCAGAGATGATATAATCGTCATTCTCCGAATATCCTACTGATATCTGGCTGTAAATTCCCGCTGTAGACACCTTTGTCAGCATATCGCTCTCTGCAAAGATCAGCGTACCATTTTCCGCTATATGCCCGGCCAGCTCCATCTTCGCTTTGAAGATCCCCTCTCTGCTGCCCAGATTCTCTATATGCGATACGCCGATATTGGTTATGATCCCTATATCCGGCTTCACGATCTCTGCCAGCCTGTCGATCTCGCCGAAGTCGCTCATCCCCATCTCCAGGACTGCTGCTTCAGTGCTGTCGTCAAACTGAAAGATAGAAAGCGGAAGTCCGATTTCATTGTTGTAGTTCTTCATATTGCGCCCGCAGTTGTACTTCTCGCTTAGGACGTAATATGTCATGTCACGCACAGATGTTTTTCCTACGCTTCCGGTCACCGCAACTTTCTTTATATCCAGCGTACCGAGATAGTATTTTGCAAGTTCTCCCATGGCGTATACGGTATCGTCCACCATTATTGCCGGTACACCCAGTTCTTCAGCTTTATCTTTCCAGGCTCCTTCATGAGACACCATGACAGCTGACGCCCCGGCTTCCAGCACTGCCGGTATATACTGATGGCCGTCATGATTCTCGCCGCACACGGCAACGAACATGTCTCCTGCGGAACATTCCCGTGAGTCATGTTTTACGCCGCTGACTGTGACATCATCACGTCCTGTGATCAGCCTGCCGCTGACTGCCTTTAAAATTTCTTCTACTGTTATCTTATTCATATCACCCTATTTATTATACAAATAAACTTTGCTTCCCTTCCTCACTTTTGTACCTGCCGCCGGATACTGTCTGACTACCACGAAATCCTCTTTCGCCATAGCCTTCTTGTCTGTATCATATGACAGCGAATCACCTCCCAGGATGCCCACAGCGTCACTTATGTTCTTGCCTACCACATCCGGCACTGTCACTTTTTTCGCATTTGCCTTTTCCTGGCTCTTTTTATCCGGAGATATATTCATGTATCTCAGAGTATCCGACAGTATCTGTTTCACGCCCGGCGCTGCTGTCACACTGCCGTAATGAGCCCCCTTCGGACTATCTACGATGACAAGGACAGCTACTTTCGGATCATCGATGGGAGCCATGGCTATACATGACGAATATGTATCCGTACTGTAGCCTGTTCCCGACGAATTTATCTTATCGGCAGTTCCTGTTTTGCATCCGACTCTGTAGCCTTCTACCTTGGCGTTTCCGCCGCCGCCTTCTTCAACGACGTATTCCATTATATCACATATTTCGCTCGCTGTTTCCTCGGATACTACCTGACGCACTATTTCCGTATTGAAAGTTTCCACGGTTTTCCCACTGGAATCCCTGAGTTCTTTCACAAGTCTCGGTTTCATCATTTTGCCGTTGTTTCCCAGCGAACTTACAGCAGTTATAAGCTGTATAGGTGTGACTGCCACACCCTGACCGAAACCGATCGTCGCCAGTCCCACCGGACCTGCATCATCCTTTGACTGAAGGATCGCAGACCCTTCTCCCGGGAAGTCTATGCCGGTGGTACCTGTGATCCCGAATGTTGCCATATAATCGTAGAACTTATCTATACCTATCTTTGTAGCCAGCTGCACGAACACAGGGTTGCAGGAATTACCAACAGCCTGTTTCAGAGACTGTGTACCATGGGCGTTCGGATACGCCCAGCAGTGTATCGTCTCGCCTGCCACCTGTATGGATCCGCTGCAGTTGTATGTATGATTCATATCCGTCACGCCTTCTTCCAGAGCTATAGAGGTCGTCAGCAGCTTGAATGTCGATCCTGGCTCATACACGTCTGAAATCAGTGAATTTCTCCACATCTTGTTCCAGTAATCCACTTTCTCTGAATCCGACATGTTCCTGAGTTTCTCCTGCTCGCTTTCGCTGGTCGGTGTCTTCGGGTCATTCAGATCGAAATCCGGGTTCTGTGCCATCGCAAGTATATCGCCTGTTTTAGGATCCATCACGATAGCCATGGCTCTGTCCGCACTGGTCTTCTTCATCACACGTTTCAATGCTTTCTCAGTGTAGTGCTGGATCGCCTGATCCAGTGTCGTCACTATGCTGTATCCGTCTTCTGCCTGATAATACCGCTCTTTACCGTATGACAGTCTGTTGCCGCCGGTGTCGGTATACTTTATCCAGCGTCCCGAAACTCCGCTGAGATATGTATTGTACTGGAGTTCCAGCCCCGAAAGGCCTGTATTGTCATCGGTCACAGAACCTATCGTATGAGAAGCGAACGCACCCATCGGGTAACTTCTCTTCGTATCTTCAGCTATCTCTATACCCGAAAGTTCCGCTTTCCTTATTTTGTCCGCAGCAGCCTTATCTAATCCTTTTTTTATTTTCACGATGCTCTGCTCCTGAGTCACCAGGTCACGTATCTCATCTTCCTTCATGCCCGTTGCATCTGAAAGTGTCTTCACGGTCTTTTCGAGACTCGCGGCCTTTTCCTTCTCGGTTTTACCGGATCTCACATCAGATGGTCTTGCCCATATTGTGTAGCATGTCGCGCTGACTGCCAGTTCATTGCCGTGAGTATCATATATGCTGCCTCTTTTAGCCTCTATCGGCGTATCCCTTGTCTGCTGCTCCACGGCTTTCTCAGAGTATTCGCTACCCTTGACGATCTGTATCCAGCCCAGGCGGAGACAGAGTGCCGTAAGACACACGAAAACGATGATCATTATAACTATGAGGTTTTTCTTGCTCTTGTTCGATGTTGATACCATACCGCTCCCTTAAAAATTACCCGGACACACTGTTTTTCGACTGCCCGGGTATGTTGCATCTCTATGAATACAATTTCATTGAAACATTATACTTTTCACATTTCAATTATATGCTTTTTCTTTTATAATATCCGCAAAACCCTGTGCCGGCACATCCTCCGATGATATATAGATCTGATGTCCGGAATTAGGATATACCATCCCCAGTGTGCTCTTCGCCTCACGCTCAACATAATTTATATTGTTCGCGCTGTATACCTTTACCTGCAGGTTCTCTATCTCCCCCTGGAGCTCATTGTTCTGTTTTATCGTTGAGTTTATATCATACCTTATATTTGCCGAGTATGCAGTCATGATGATCATTATTATCATTGCAGCGCCTATTGCCAGTACCATGGAAAACGCGATCTTCCTGCCGTTGCCGAAAGGAACAGTAACTTTTCTTTCAGGTCTGCGTCCTGCTCTTTCCCTGCGCTCGGATTCAGGCTTCATGTCAAAGCCGTATCTCTGATATTTTTTTTCGTACTCATACCATCTTTCAGGTGCTATCATGTTCTTTACCTCTTCTTTTCTATAACCCTCAGCTTCGCACTTCTGGCTCTGGGATTATTACTAAGTTCATCTTTTCCTGAAACTATGGGCTTGCCTGTAACTTTCACGACATCAGCAGTCTTCCCGCATATACATACCGGAAATTCCTTCGGACAGGTACACGGATCGAGACGTCTGTTGAACGCTTCCTTCACGATCCTGTCCTCCAGCGATTGGAAAGTTATTATGCAGAG
>CAJJPZ010000028.1 GCA_905193765.1 uncultured Eubacterium sp. | reverse complement strand
TAGCATCTACACCCAGCCCTTCCATCGTCATTGCCATGGCCTCGATACTCACGCCGGTGAAAGTCCTTCCATCGACTTCAAAGGTCATGGAAACGATGACAGGAAGATCTGTATTCTCTTTTGCTGCCAGCACGGCTGCCTTCGTATCATAGAGATCAGTCATGGTCTCTATCATTATGATATCCGCGCCGTTCTCTGCGCCGGCTCTGACTATTTCTGCATATTCGTCGTATGCATCCTCGAAAGACAAAGTGCCCATGGGCTCTACCAGCTCTCCCAGATTGCTGACATCCAGTGCGACTCTGACTTCACGACCGGACTCAGCCGCCTCTTCTTTGACCGCAACAGCTACATCGAGTGCTTTTTTTATGACTTCCTTTGCAGACATTCCCAGCTCTTTTTCCTTGAAACGACTTACGCCGAACGTTGCTGCAAGTATTATGTCGGATCCGGCCTCCACATACTGTCTGTGTATATCCTTCAGTATCTCCGGGTGAGTCACCGCAAAACGCGCAGTGTTCTCTCCGGCTCCCGCGCCTGCCTTCTGCAGCATCGTGCCCATACCGCCGTCAAGTATATATAATCTGTCGCTAAAACTATTCTCCACAGAATCTACCTTCTTTCCTTAATGTGCATTTTTCTCTCAATACGCATTCCCCACATGTTGCAAGCCTGCCGCTTACAGGATGATCCGCTATGCCAATCAGTGCTGTCACGGACTTTCTCGGTATCATCAGACTGTTGGATGTGACGTTCAGACCTATCTTGCGCTGCCCGTCCACAAGTCTTATGATACTGCTCTGTGTCTCCACGGGATAGTCACCATATCCCGGACTGAACCTCGGCGTCGTATACCCTTCAGTCTCTTCATCTATTTTCTTCTGGTACATATCACACAGCTGATCCACCATAACAGAGGCCCCGCTGTCCAGGATCACTGCCATAGCCATATCCGTGACCTGTGTTTTCTTTATCAGATTGTCAACACCTATCCCCAGGGTAAGCGCCATCACTGCCACATGATGACATCCTTCAAGATGTTTCTGTATCGAAAAGCCTTTCACCGGTACGGCCGAAATATCCACCACACGGTATATCGCCCTGGGACGGGCATGTGTTCTCAACAGATTCTCTGCCTCGTCGAGCTGTGCCTCCAGCGCAGGGTCGGCGTCACCATCCACCTGCAGATACGCCAGCCAGTTTTTTCTTGAAATCGCCTCTGTAATATTCATATCATCTGCTCCCTAAAGGAGGTCCTTTATATCCTCATATATCTTTATAGCAACATCGGGATTATTCATTATATAAAGGTGTATCCCGTCAACACCGCTCTTTATCAGATCTCTTATCTGCATAACGGCATACTCTATGCCTGCATCGAAGAGTTTTTCCGGTTCGTTCTCATACAGTCCTATCATCTTCGTGAAATCATGAGGAAGGCTGGCGCCGCTGAGCGCCACTGTCTTCTCGATCTGCTTCGAATTCACGATAGGCATTATACCGGCTGAAACAGGTACCGTTATCCCCATCTGTCTCGCACGTCCCAGGAAATTGTAAAAACACTGGTTGTCAAAGAACAGCTGGCTTATCAGCACCTTGACCCCTGCACCTATCTTGTATTTAAGGTTCTGTATATCTTCTTCCAGCGACTTGCTCTCATAATGCCCTTCAGGGTAGCACGCTCCCAGTATTTCAAGATCGTCGCTGCACTTCCTCTGCACCTCTATCGCCAGTTCGTTGGCATGGGCAAATTCGCGTTTTATATCTTCACCCGGCACTATATCTCCTCTGAGAGCCAGTACATTCTCGATGTTCGCTGCCTTGAATCTGTTTATCATCTCAGCAACGTCTTCTTTGGTCGAATTGATGCATGTCAGATGCGCCATCGTTTCTATCCCGAAACGTTCTTTTATCGTCGATGCTATCTCGCAGGTCGCATTGTCTGCAATATTCCCGCCTGCTCCGTAAGTCACACTTATGAAGTCCGGCTCACATACGGCGAGCTGTTCAACAGTGCTGTATATCTTATCGAGTCCCGATTTTCTCTTGGGAGGGAAAATCTCAAAGGAAAAAACAGGTTTCTTTTTTTCATATAATTCAGGTATCTTCATTATTATGCCTCCATTTATTTGACTATATATTATACCTCTGAAACGAGCTCATTGCAACAGTAACACTCATCCTCATATCAGCGATCTGAACAGCATGAACCCGTTCATAAGCACAGATTCATCAAAATCAAAATGGTCGCTGTGAAGAGCTATACCGGTGCCTGTACCCAGCAGAAAAAATACCGAAGGAACATGCAGTCCGTAGAACGAATAGTCTTCGGATATCATTATCGGTTTTTCCATCTCACGATAGGTTCCTGACGCTTCAAGGACAGGCCTTATATCTTCATAAAGCCTTCTGTCGTTTATCACCGGCGGATATCCTTCGCTATGCATGGCCGATATGCGACTGCCTGTCTCCCGGCTTATTTCTTCCGCCGTATCCTCCAGCATCCCTACAAGCATTGCAAAGTCCTCATCGCTGAATGCCCGCATGGTCCCCAGCAGAGAACATGTGCCCGGTATGACATTCCTGGCAGTACCGCTGTTCATGCAGCATATCTGTATTATCGTCTTCTCATCAGGCGCCGTCCTGCCTTCAGCGATTTTATTTTCCTTGAACAGCCTGTGTGTCTCATACAGGTCCTGTATGTAACATGCGCCTGCGTACAGAGAATCGATCCCGTTTTCCGGCGCAGTGGCATGTGTTGATTTCCCTGTTATCTCCACCGTTATCTCAGATGATCTTGGCATCAGAGCACCCGGCCTGGATTCGATACAGCCTGCATCCGCAAATGGCCACATGTGGAGTCCGAAAACACGCTCGACATTGTGTTTCTCAAGTATGCCTGTCTCACATATGTCCTTAGCGCCCCCTGTGGTCTCCTCCGCCGGCTGGAATATACACAGTACATTGCGCTGCAGATCCTCCGCATCGTTCACATACTGAGCCAGTGTCAGAAGTACGGACATATGACCGTCATGTCCGCAGGCATGCATCCTTCCTTTGTGCTGAGAAACATAGTCATGGACCGCAGCCTCCTCCACCGGCAACGCATCCATATCGGCGCGAAACGCTGTGGTCTTTTCTTTTCCCTTGTCAAAAAAAACACATACGCCTGACTCGAGCACGTCATATACCATGCAGTCCAGTTCCGAAAGGACATTCTTTATATATTTCTTCGTTTCAGGAAGATCCCTGCTGAGCTCCGGTATCCGGTGCAGCTCCCTCCTGTGTTTCGTAAGTAATTCCTGATAATCCATACTATACACCTCAGATATTTATATTATTTTTTTCATCATACATGTATCGCGGTCCGTTGTCAAAACATTTTTGTGCATTTCAAATAATCCACATAAAAATAATTGTTAAAACTCACAAAAACAGTTGCAAAACAGGTCGGAATATAGTAAACTAAGCACAAGTTGATAGAGGTGCGGAGCAAAAGATGGATCAGATAGCCGGCAGGCATCGACCTGATCCGGAGGTGATCTCCGCCGAATCGGACATATCAGGCGTGGTATCCCGGTGGGCATGCGGTCAACAGCCGTATGACTGTCTGCTTTCTGAAAAGCAGTTGAGCTATCCGACAAAGCTTAAATTTTGCTATTTAGGTCAGTGAGGAGCGCTCATTGACTTTTTTAATGTGTAATAATGAAATAAAAAGAATCAGGAGAAAAGATAATGAACAGCAAGGTACTCGAAATCGGAGGCGTGGACTGCATGCAGCTTGCGAAAGCCGCAGGGACCCCTCTCATAGTCTATGATGAGCACAAGATCGAAACTCAGCTCGAAGCTGCCATAAACAGTTTCCGTTCTGAAAAGTTCAGCACGAAAGTCGTATATGCATCAAAGGCTTTCTCATGCAAGGCAATGTACGAAAAAGTCAAAGAGGCCGGCGCATGCCTCGATGTAGTCAGCGGCGGAGAACTATACTGCGCAATGCAGTCAGGCTTCCCTATGGAAAACGTATATTTTCATGGAAACAACAAATCGGCTGAAGAACTCGAGCTGGCACTGAAATACGGATGCGGCACTGTAGTCATAGACAACGAAGATGAAGCTGTACTGCTGACAAATCTGGCTGCCGAAGCAGACAGACATATCGATACTCTGCTCAGGGTAAACCCCGGCATCGAAGCTCACACCCATGAATATATCATGACATCCGGCTCGGACTCGAAGTTTGGTATCTCCATAAAAAGAAAAGATGAGATCCTTAGGATAATGAAATGCATCGACGGCAGCAGCCATGTCGCATTTAGAGGATTCCACAGCCACATCGGTTCGCAGATAACAGAGACCACTGCGTTCAATGAAGCGCTCAGCATAATGCTGGATTTCACAAATGAAATGCAGGAGACCTCCGGTATCCGTTCCTCCAGCCTGAGCATCGGTGGAGGATTCGGTATCAGATATACAGAAGACGACAAGCCGGTACCTCTCGGTGACATTGCCGCTGAGCTGGCGTGCAACTGCGAGAGATTCCTGAAAGAAAAGGATCTCAGTATAGATGAACTGCTGATCGAGCCGGGACGCTCCATAGCCGGCGAGGCAGGTTCGACATTATATACAGTAGGTTTCCTCAAAGACACGGATACCAAACACTACCTCTTCGTTGATGGAGGTATGAGCGACAATATCAGACCGGCGCTCTACCAGGCCGAGTACGAATGCGACATAGTCAACAGGATGGACGAACCTAAAAACAGGACCTACTGTGTCGCCGGTAAGAACTGTGAATCCGGAGATATCCTGATACAGCAGGCTGATCTCCCTGATACAGCACAGCCTGGAGACTTGCTCATCATGTACTCAACAGGGGCATACGGCTACTCCATGGCAAGCAATTACAACAGAGCGGGCAGACCTGCGGTCGTTTTTGCAAAGGACGGCAAAGCACGTATAGTACTGAGAAGAGAAACCTATGAAGACCAGCTCAGATACGACACGAATGAGGATATCACACTTTGATCATGGAGGTCACATACATGAAGAACTTCAGCAAGTACTTCGATCACACACTGTTAAAACCTGATACTTCATCTGCTGATATAGACAGGCTCTGTGAAGAGGCTGCCGAACATGGTTTCGCATCAGTCTGCGTCAACGGATGCCGCACGGCCCATGCATATGAAAAGCTTAAAAATACAGATGTCAAAGTAGCCACTGTGGTGGGGTTCCCTCTCGGAGCAATGTCAGCTACAATAAAAGCGGCAGAAACGAGACAGGCACTGGCAGACGGAGCGTCGGAAATCGATATGGTAATAAACGTTGGTGCTGTAAAAGACGGCAACTGGTCATATGTCAGAGAGGAGATCGCCTCTCTTGCAGACATCTGCCACAGCGTAAATATATCAGGAAGCCAGGCTGTGCTGAAAGTCATCCTTGAGACATGCCTGCTTACTGACGATGAGATAATGAAGCTCTGCAAAATAGCCGAAGAAGCCGGTGCCGATTTTGTAAAGACATCCACCGGGTTCAGCACCGGCGGTGCCACGATACATCACGTCAGACTCATGAAAGAATGTGTCGGCAGCAGGCTGGGCGTCAAAGCATCGGGAGGCATAAGGACTCTCGAAGATGCAGAAGCTTTCATAAATGCAGGAGCTGACAGGCTGGGATGCAGCGCGTCAGTCAGCATAATGAAAGAATATTACTCCAACAGATAGAACTTCAGGACTGCGGATCCTGATCCATACACTGCATACAAAAACCGGTCTCACACCGTCAGCTGTCATAAGCTGATGATATGAAACCGGTATTTTTTTCTATTACACTCTTTTCCAGTGAAGTATACAGTCCCTGAAACTGCATTCCAGTTCGCCTCTGTCCTGCAGATACGTCAGATAGCATTTTGCAGTCGATGATATCAGCGCATGGTTGACGATATTTGTCCTCATTTCAAGTCTCATATACAGCTGTTTCAGTATATCATCGAGAGATATCTCCTCGCTGCATATATCTCTGATAAGATCTATAGTGTCCCTCGTCTTTTCCAGGTTCAGTTCCGCTGTTTCCATTGCCGACTCTTCGGCATCTCCGTGGGACGGTATGAAAAGTCTGCCTTCAAGAGTCTTTATCTTCTCCAGTGTATTCATATACGCCTCTACATCACACATATATGCGAAACTGTGCCTTTTCAGGCCATCGCGTCCCATATAAGCATCGGCAGTGAACCACACGTCGTCGGGAGTCTTCACTCCGATCATGCCGAATGAATGTCCCGGAAGATATATCCACTGAAGATCTCCTTCATAAGAGGTCTCTACAGATCTGAATCCCATCCTGCCTGTATGGGTGAATACCTCCCTTAGCTTCCTGCATGGCTTGCCGCCGTTCATATATGCCGCCTCCAGCTCGCTGCAGTGTGCGAAAGGTATCTCTATGTCGGCACAGTATGCCGGCACATGATATTTCCCCATAAGATATCGGTTGCCGCCAAGATGATCGATATGTGTATGTGTATTTATTATATATTCGATCTCCCAGCCTTCCGAAGATATCAGCTCGTCGATTTTTTCTCCATCACCGTTCCGGCCTGTGTCTATCAGACACACTTTCCTGTCTGATATCATGTATACACCTATGTTGGTGCTGTGTTCTATATAATATGTCCTGCTGCCTGCCGGTCTGAGCTTCATTGTCACGCCTTTCATCAATATTCATATATTTCCTGATCCTTCAGGATAAATGCATATCCTAACAGATCCTCGGCAGACCTTCTCCGTAAAGCACGTCAAAGCGTCTCGTTGCTCCAAGTCTCGTCTTAAGATATGTACCTTCGCCTTCTTTTATAGTTCCTATTATAGCCGCATCTCTGCCGTGCTCTGTATTTCTCATCGCCTCAAGAGCCTTCTGCGCGTCTTCGGCCGGTACTACGGCTATCATCTTTCCTTCATTGCCCATATACAGCGGATCCAGTCCCAGTATATCCGCAAATCCGCGGACGTCATCGTGGACAGGTATGCTCTCTTCTTCAAGCTCAACCATACATGAAGAGCTTTCTGCGATCTCATTGAGGACAGTTCCCAGACCGCCTCTTGTAACGTCCCGCATGGTCCTGACATCTATTTTTTCCGCAAAAAGTGCATCGACGATATCGTTCAGTGCTGCACAGTCGCTCTGTATCTCGTTCTCTATCTCCATCCTGTGACTGAGTATACATGCGTGATGGTCTCCGAGATTGCCGGAAAGTATCACCACATCGCCTGGCCTGCAGTTTCTGCTGCTCACATCACGTCCGTCGGGGATCTCACCGATACCTGTAGTGTTTATATAAAGACCGCCGCTGCCTTCAACGACTTTTGTGTCCCCGGCAACGATAATGACTCCTGCTTCACGAGCCTGCGCTGCCATGGACTCCACTATCCCATCCAGAAGCTCCGTATCCAGCCCCTCCTCCAGTATGAATCCGCAGGTCAGATATTTCGGCACCGCACCCATCATCAGAAGGTCGTTGACCGTACCGCATACACAGAGCTTGCCGATGTCCCCGCCTCTGAAAACGAGAGGCGTAACAACGAAAGAGTCCGTGCTGCAGGCTATCCTGCCACTGACTTCAAGCACAGCAGCATCTTCCATCCTGTCAAGTACCTGGTTTTTGAAATGTTTACCGAATATATCGCTCATAAGCTGTGCAGACGACTTTCCGCCGCTGCCGTGAGCCATTGTAATCTTCATTATCTCCTCCTTGCAGTCTGTCTTACGACTGCTGTCCGAATAAATTATATGATGAAGTATGTCAGTGTACGTTCCTGTACCATATGCCACATGAACCTTCTGCAGACACCATGCATGGACCGAACGGTTTCATCGGCGTACAGCCTTTGCCGAACATAGGACACTGATCCGGGTTCATTATCCCTACTATGACTTTACCGCAGCAGCATTCCTCAGGCAGCTTCATATCTTCAAAGAGATCCCTGCTGCCTCCGTCAAAGGCTGCATGCTCATCGTTCACATACAGACCCGAATCCTCTATGATGCCCAGACCGCGCCACATTGCAGGACCCGGTTCGAACACAGTGTCTATAGCGTCTATTGCCTTGTGATTGCCGTCAGGCTTCACAGCATTGGTATACAGGTTCTCCGTCAGCCCAAGGCCGTCTTCGATCTGTTTCACTATCCTGTATATGGCAGCAAGCACATGTTCTGCTTCAAAACCAGCTACAACGAAAGGCTTCCCGTATCTGTCCGAAAGATCCTTATATACGTCGCTGCCTGTTATGACGCTGACATGGCCCGGACATATGAACCCATCCACATCTTTCTGATTCTCGCATATCCATTCAAGCGCCGGTATCGCTGTTTTCAGTGCTGTGACCACCTTCACGTTTTTCAGCCCTGCAGCTTTCGCCTGCTGGAGCATCAGAGCATATGCCGGAGCTGTAGTTTCAAAGCCCACAGCGGCCACAACATAAGTCTTGCCCGGATTCTCAGCAGCCAGCTCCACAGCTTCAAAGGGAGAATACATAATATGCACATTGGCTCCGTTTCCCTTAGCCTCCGACAGACTGCCTGTACTTCCGGGAACTTTCATCATGTCTCCGAAAGTAAGCAGTACTGTATCTTCCTTTGTGGCAAACTCTATACATTTGTCTATATATGCAGTCGGCGTCACGCATACAGGACATCCCGGCCCTGAAATAAGCCTGATCTTAGGTGAAATCAGGCTCCTTATACCATTTTTGAATATCGACGCCGTGTGTGTCCCGCACACTTCCATTATCTTGAGTTCTCTGCCGTCGTATGACTTCAGATAATCGACTATCTGTTCTATTTTCATGATCCGGCACTCTCCTGCTGCAGTGATTCTATCTCATCAAACAGATCGATGAGTTCCTGCGCTTTATCCTTCTCCATCACTTCGATCGCACAACCCGCGTGGACCAGCACATACTGTCCGACTTTCGGATCCACGATACCTGTATTGACCTTTACCGTATTTCCATTGAAGTCCACTTTAGCGATATTGTCTGTGATCTCAACGACCCTGCCGGGTACTGCTATGCACATTACTTAATTTCCTCCTCTTTCTGATCCGCCTGCCATAAAAAGCTTCAGGCATCACACATTTATATTCCCGAAATCATTCTCCGTCAGACCTTCCTGTGCCAGCATAGTTTCAAGGACCGATATATCTGACGACACATCCCACGCTCTGTCCCTGAACAGGCTGTCCAGCAGTTTCTCGAACGCCTGATTCAGAGTGTCAAGAGTATCTTCTATTTCCTTCTTCGATGCAGATATATGTCCGCCCTGAACAGGCTGTCTGTCCAGTTCCTCATATGCATCCAGCAGTTTCATGGTCGTAGGCAGATAGTAATCCATCAGTCTCCTCAGATCGCCTATCTTTTCCGGATGTGTCTCTGCCTGCTGGAATATACGCGCCACCAGTATCTCCATCCTTTTTATCTTGGCTGACATTTCCTCACCCGGTATCGCATCATTGCTCTTTTTGAGTTTCGCCACATATCCGCGGCCCTTTTCAAGTATCGCCGCAGCTTCAGGAGTGAGCCTGTCCCTGCGCTGTTTTTCGGCGCGTTCCCTGGCTTCTCTTTCCTGCTGCTGTATTTTCATATTCCTTACTGTATCCAGGTACTGCCGATATGATTCATTCGAGATCATAAGGCATGTTTCATTCTCGTCGAGATGCCCCTGTGTGAACCATCCCTTTCTGATCATCTTCCTGATATCCTTCAGGACATCGCGTTCGCTGCGCTGAGAGTACGCAGCAAGCATCTTTATATCCGCATACTGTCTTCCGCTCAGTATTTTGACATACCTGTTGAACCGCCCTGCCAGTCCCAGCAGCACTCCGCCTCTTGCCGTAAGTACGACCCCTGCCGCCAGACATGCGAAGAATGAGATCAGCATGGCTGTACCGTTCCCGTTCCCTGCCATCGAGTCTATGATCATCATCGTCAGAGGCAGACAACTGAGTATCAGCAGAAATATACCTCCTGCCATGAAACCTGCTGTCGCACCGTATTTCCTGCCGTTTCCCGCAAAATACGGAGCCTTCTTCCATTTGGATACGTTCACATTTCCTGTACCGTCAGAATGTACACCATACTGAGATCCATTTCGCCTTGCACTTCCACTGCTCTGCGCTCCACTGCCGTATGTCTTCTGCTGATGATCTGCAGCTTTCCCGGGCTGACTGTTGCCGCTGAGATCGAACTCCCAGTTTCCGTTTTCTCCATTGCCCTTACGATTCTCCATACCGCAGAAAGTCTGGTCGAAGACCCCTCGTATATTGTCATTGAGACGACGGAAATCACCTACATGTATCGCGTCCTCTATCAGTCTGTTAAGATCCTGTCCGAGATCGCCCCAGTCTTTTCCTGCCATCATTCCCTCCGTTATCATAAATCTGAATATACATTTTATTATATCCCAATGCATATGATATTGCAAGAAAGTCAGCTGCCCCATTATACAAAAAGAACGGCTGACCGTCTGATACTGCGGTGAACCGTCCTTTTTTTATTTCTGTAATGTTATGGTCATATCCTTATGATCAATTGTTTTCGGCTTTCGCCTGTTCTTCCTGCCTTCTTTTTTCGCATCTGAAAGCTATTGCGCAGGAGACTCCGAATCCTCCCCAGAGCCCGGCACAGCCGATCACCATCAGTATAATAGCACTTGTACTCATTTATGCCACCTCTTTCTGAGAAATTTTGTCAAGGTCTGCATATCCCGGCTTGCCTTTCATCGTATTCAGAACATCTGCTACGACTACAACAAACAGTATGCATCCCCATCCAAAGATTTTGACATCTGCACTCGCATATTCCCCGTATCCGTTAAGGACAAAGTCTTTCGTATTGAGGAAGAGCATCACTCCCAGAACGATAGTCGTAACTACCTTCAGCGAGTAGATCCACCATTTTCCTATACTGAAATTCGAGAATTCATTCGCTTCCTGTCTGAGTTTCTCAGGATTGAAGAACCTTGTGATCAGTATTACCTCGATAAGTCCGCCTGTAGCAACGCCGATATTGTTTATGAACGCATCGACGATATCCAGTATGTTCATTCCTGCACCTGTGATGAACAGTATACTTATCAGGAACGTAGGCACCAGTACGAGAGTTACCGCTCGCTTGTGCTCTATGTCGAACTTGTCGTGGAATGACGATATAACGGCCTGAAGTATCGATACCATCGATGTGATACCTGCTGTCAGCAGCGCTCCGAAGAAGCATACGCCAAACAGTGCATTCAGAGCCGGAAGCTCACTGATAGCTGTAGGGAAAGTCATGAATGCCAGCCCGATACCTGACGCTGCGACATCCTCTACCGCAACGCCCTGCTGCATTGCCATGAAGCCCATGATACTGAACACGCCGATACCTGCGAATACTTCGAATCCGTGGTTAGCTGTAGCTGTTATGAACGCACTGTTGACCACGTCTGTTTCTCTAGGCAGGTAGCTGGAATATGCCAGCATTATTGCAAAACCGATGGACAGACTGTAGAAGATCTGTCCGTAGGCAGCCACCCATACGCTGGAATCCATCAGCTTCGACCAGTCAGGCTTGAACATGTATTCCAGACCGTCAACAGCTCCCGGAAGAGTTACACCTCTTATAACAAGTATCAGTGTCAGAACCATAAGTACAGGAAGACATATCCTGCAGATCGTCTCTATACCTTTACTTACACCCTTGTACATTACGAATGCAACGATCGCCCATATTATTATGAACGGTATGATCAGGTTCGTCCTTATTCCACCGAAGTTCAGAGCACTGTCTGTAAGTCCGAGATATTCCACAAAGAACGATGAAGGATCGGATCCCCATGCCTGTGTGAAGGAGAATCCCACATAGCTCAGTACCCATACGATTATAGCGAAATAATATGTACCTATTACGAATGCAACGATTGCCTGGAACCATCCCAGCCATTCGAACTTACGGTTTATTCTTGCCCATGTAACAGGTGCTCCGCCTCTGTATGTCTTACCCATTGTATATTCAAGTATAAGAATAGGTATGCCCGCTGTTATTATAGCGAAGAAGTAAGGCACCAGAAAAGCGCCGCCGCCATTGGTCGCAGCAACATACGGGAATCTCCACAGGTTGCCGAGACCTACTGCTGAGCCTATCGCTGCAAGCAGGAAGCCCAGTTTGTTGTTCCATTGATCTCTCAAGATATTTCACACTCCTCAAAAATAAATAATAATAATGATACGTCTCTTTTTGAGACAACCTCTATTATATTGGGCACAATGTGATTTGTCAACGAATTATATGTTATTAAGCATAAAGAATTCAACATTTTTTTGTTTATAAAAATAATTTGTACATTTCCATAAAAAGCACTATAATATAGAAAAGAAAATTTGTTTTTTGTCATAATTTCATTATATTCTGACAATGGAAGTGAGGAAATCATATGCACGAATACCCCATCACTCAGCAGATCATTAAAATAGCTGAAAAGCACTGTCGTGAATCGGGAGGCAGCAAAGTCCTGAAAGTCAATCTTGTCATAGGTGATTATTCCGGATATGTAGGCGAATCGGTACAGATGTACTTCGATATCATTTCCCAGGGCACTGTATGCGAAGGCGCTGTCGTGGAGATCGAACACATAGAGCCTAAGCTCAAGTGTCCTGAATGCGGTACACTTTTCAAGAAACGGCCGCTGACTTTCGACTGCCCCGAATGCGGAGGCCAGGGTGAACCTACCGATATAGGCAAAGAATTTTATATAGAAAGTATCGAAATCGAATAACACTTCATATATAATATAACTTATCTTGTTAAAACCAGGAAACAACGGAGGAAAAAAATGCACGATATCAGAAAAATAAATGTCATGGAAGGAATACTCGACGAAAACGACCATATAGCAGAACATATAAACGAACACATGACTGCTCACGGTGTTCTCGTAGTAAATGAAATGGGAGCTCCCGGCGTAGGAAAAACGACTACTCTCAGGAATCTCGTGAAGCATCTGGAGCTCAAGCCGTATGTCATCGAAGGCGACATCGAATCCGACATCGATACGAAGAACCTCAATGAACTGGGTATAGAGACTCATCAGATCAACACCCACGGTGAATGTCACCTGGATGCACCGATGATAGAGCATATGACAGGCCATATAGAATTCAAAGAGCCCGGTATACTGTTTATCGAGAACATCGGCAACCTCGTATGCCCTGCGGAATTCAGTATCGGAGAGCACGTTATGATGCTCATATCCACAGTTACCGAAGGCAGCGACAAACCGTACAAGTATCCCCTCGCTTTTGAAAAAGCCGACATCATACTTATAAACAAAGTCGATCTCATACCTTACCTCGACTTCGATGAAGAGTTCTTTATGAAAGGCGTTCGCGCGCTCAATAAAGACGCGCCGGTAATAAAGGTTTCCGGCAAAACCGGCGAAGGTTTCGAGGAGGTTGCGAAGTGGCTGACAGACAGAGCGAAAAAATTAAGCTGTGGGGAATAGTCCAGGGTGTCGGATTCAGACCCTATGTTGCCAAAACAGCAGAAGCTCTCGGTATGAAAGGCGAAGTCCTGAATATAGGCGGCCTTGTTGAGATAAATGTCACTGATACCGCAGAACGCATCACATATTTCATAGACAGACTCATAGCTGACAAACCAGAACCTGCGGAGATCGTCCACATCAGGCGGTCTCCTTCAGAATTCAGAGAATACATCGGTTTTACGATAATCAGCAGCGACCGCGGAGATGATGAGGCAGCCATGATACCGGCCGACCTTGCAATATGCCCGGACTGCCTCAGAGAACTTTATGACAGACATGATACCAGATACCAGCATCCGTTCATAAGCTGCATGGTCTGCGGCCCCAGATACACCATCATAGACCATATTCCCTATGACAGGGAAAATACATCTATGGTGGATTTTCCTATGTGCAGATACTGTGAGGATCAGTATACGGACCTGCATGACAGGCGCCACCATGCCCAGACCATATCGTGCCATGGATGCGGACCTCAGCTGCTCTGGAAAACAAGGACTACATCCTGCGACATGACATATGTCCCTGAGGATATGACAGGAGATGAACACAGATCACGTAATTCAGCGATACTTGACAGTGCAGCAGACATCCTGAAAAACGGCGGTGTCATCGCATTCAAAAGTGTCGGAGGCTATAATCTGGTCGCTGATCCGTTATGCGATGAAGCTGTGCTTAAACTCCGTACCATAAAAAAACGCGAAAGCAAACCCTTTGCAGTCATGTTCAGAGACCTCGATGAGATAAGGTCATTCAGCTATATCAGCGACACCGAAACGAAACTCATAAGTTCATCTGCACGTCCGATCATCCTGCTTGAACACCGAGAATCAGACAGCGCCGAAATAAACAGTAGTCGTTTTATAGGTTCTTTTCTTCCCAGTTTCGCTGCGCAGTATATGCTGCTGGACCGCATAAGTCCTCTGATATTCACGAGTGCCAATCTGTCTGACATGCCAATGATAAAAGATGAGTCCGAAATGTTCGACATGTTCGAAAAAGAACCACTCATAGACGGAGTACTGTACAATACCCGCCGCATCCTGCTGCGTGCCGACGACTCCGTTGCAAGAGTCATAGACGACCAGCCGCAGATGATAAGACGTTCCAAGGGATATGCACCTGTTCCTCTTTATATGAACTCAGGCAGAGGTTCTGTATTTGCCACAGGCGGCCAGCTCAAGAATTCATTTGCCCTGACAAAAGACAGCTTCGCATATGTCAGCCAGTATTTCGGCGATATGGACACCATCGAAAATCAGACGCTGTACGAGGAAAGTCTCCGGCACATGGAGAATCTGTTCAGGATAAAACCCGAGCTTATAGTGTGCGATATGCACCCGCTGTATTTTACGACCGGTTTTGCAGAACGATATTCGGCTGAACATGATATACCCCTGATAAAAGTACAGCATCACCACGCTCATGTAGCTTCAGTGATCGCTGAAAACGATCTTGACGGCGACGTCATCGGCATAAGTTTCGACGGTACAGGATACGGCACTGATGGCGCTGTATGGGGTGGGGAATTCTTCCTGTGCAATAAAGGCGACTCCCGCCGCATCTCCCATCTTAAATACGTTGATCTTATCGGCGGCGACTCATCTGCAAAAGATGCGATGCGGTCGGCGCTGGGTTATATACATGCATTTGACACCGGCTATATGTCACATGCCTCAGACGCATCATCGTGTCATGAGATCCCTGTAGATATTTCCGATATCATCGAATACGGCAGAGGCTCCGTACTCGATCTTCCCAACGCCTCCACTGCGCTAAAAGCCATAGAGAACAGCATAAACACGATGCGCAGTTCCAGCATGGGCCGCCTTTTCGACGGGGTATCGGCGCTCCTTGGCATAAAGACATATAACGATTACGAAGGACAGTGCGCTATCATGCTGGAAGACGCTGCGGCTTTTGCCCTGAAACATCCCGGCGCATCACGTCAGTGCGATCTGGCGCTTTCCTTCCACAACAGGATAACAGACATGATAGTTGAACAGTGTATCGCCGCAAGAAGCGAGTACGGCGCACATCAGGTAGCCCTTACCGGCGGCACTTTCCAGAACAAGGTCCTCATGGAAAGCACCCTGGCAAAGCTCCGCAGCAGCGGATTCACCCCGTACTACAACATCTCCGTCAGTCCCAATGACGGCGGCCTCGCCCTGGGACAGGCGTATATAGCGATGCACAGTGAAAAGACTCAGCCGTAGATCGATGCTGAGTCCTTTCATATATTTGCTATAAGTAGTTTCTACCTTTTTTTCACAGCACCCGATTTCCGGGCTGCTTCTGCAACTGCTGCCGCAACTGCCGGGCCTACCCTCGGATCGAATGCCTTTGGTATTATATAGTCTGCACTGAGTTCATCATCCTGGATCAGGCCGGCAAGAGCTTCTGCTGCTGCCATCTTCATCTCCTCATTTATATCTTTTGCATGAGCGTCGAAGGTCCCTCTGAATATCCCCGGAAATGCCAGCACATTGTTTATCTGGTTAGGAAAATCCGATCTGCCTGTAGCTATTACTGCTGCCCCTGCTGCCTTTGCATCATCAGGGAATATTTCAGGCGTCGGATTAGCGCATGCAAATATTATCGCATCCTTGTTCATGCTCCTGACCATATCCGCAGTGACAAGCCCCGGCGCCGATACTCCGATGAATACATCAGCACCCTTTATCACATCAGCAAGGCTTCCCGAACGCCTTTCAGGATTTGTCACTTCAGCCATCTCATTCTTTATCCAGCTCATGCCTTCTTCTCTTCCCTTGTATATAGCCCCTCTTCTGTCCGTCATGATAATGTTCCTGTATCCTGCTGAAAGCAGGAGCTTCGTTATTGAGATCGCTGCAGCGCCCGCTCCTGAGGTCACTATCTTTATGTCCTCTTTCCTTTTTCCTGTGACCTTGAGTGCGTTGGTGAGCCCTGCCAGTGTGATCACCGCTGTCCCATGCTGATCGTCATGGAAAATCGGTATATCGCATTTTTCTTTTAGTTTTTTCTCTATTTCAAAACACCTTGGTGCTGATATATCTTCCAGATTTATGCCTCCGAAAGACCCTGATATCATATATATCGTGTCGACTATTTCGTCTACGTCTTTTGACTTCACACATATAGGGAAAGCATCCACATCTGCAAACGCCTTAAAAAGTACACATTTGCCTTCCATGACCGGCATCCCTGCTTCGGGGCCTATGTCCCCCAGTCCAAGTACAGCTGAGCCATCTGTCACGACAGCACACATGTTCCATCTTCTTGTAAGCTCATAGCTTTTCTCTATGTCTTTCTGGATCTCGAGGCAAGGCTGCGCTACACCCGGTGTATATGCCAGCGAAAGATCATCTTTCGTCTTCACCGGCACTGTTGCCACCACCTCTATCTTTCCTTTCCACTCTTCATGTAATCTTAATGATTCCTTTGCGTAATCCATTAGATCCCTCCTGTATTCTTCGTCACTTTGGGCAATGTCGAACCTCCGTATGGCATAACTATCACCTTTGCATCCGATCCGTATTTTGCTATCGCATCATCGAATGCTGTCTGCAGATCACTGTATGGTTCCATGAATATACTTTTTACAAATCCACTTTCCATCTCAGACACAAGATATATGTCTGCTTTCTCCAGGACCATAGCTATTGCTGCGGCTTTATGTCCTCCGAGTCTGAAGTTTTCCTTTACTCTTCTGATCAGATCCGCAGGCTCGTCTGCTTCTGTCATCCATTCCTGAAAAACAGCCTGTCCCAGTCCTTCTCTGCATGATCCTGCAAGTATGACCGTACCGCCGTCTTTTACCGCGTGTTTCGAGTTATCCAGAGCTTTCTGGGTCTGGTACAGATTCAGATCTTTCGGTGCTCCGCCCTGTGAAACTATGACGATATCCGCCTTTTCAGAGATCTCGACCTGATACAGGCTGTCAAGGAACCTGCACCCCTCCCGATGCGCTTCCGTAAGATCACCTGCTACTGCCTTTATGATCTCTTTATGTTCATTCAGCACCACATTCACTATAAAATCCACGCCGCACATGGCTGCCGCTTCCTCCAGATCCTTCCTGATCGGATTATCTTTTATATTCCCGGCGTGTGCCTTTTCCTGCACCATCATGCTGTGGTTGGCCTGTATAGCTGCCGGCGTCGATACACCGGGCATTATTGCTTTGGCTCCTCCTGAATACCCTGCAAAATAGTGATATTCTATATTGCCAAGACATATGCGTCTGTCCGCTTCCGCAACCACCCTTGTGATATCCA
>CAJJPZ010000027.1 GCA_905193765.1 uncultured Eubacterium sp. | reverse complement strand
TTTCTATTATCGTATCCCCGGCATTTATATCGATGGATCCTTTGGCCGAGCCAGTGTCATTGTTCACCACGGCCACCTTGATGCCCTTTGTATTCCCGTAGGGATCCATGTTTGCTGCTATGTTGAACCAGGCATACAGCGACGGCAGCAGACACACACCTATCATTACAATGGCCGCCGCCCGGTTGAATGCTACCCGTCTTATATCGCGTCTGAAAATACGGAATGCTGTCCGCATAAAATCCTCCAAGTTTTGTGAATAAAGCTGCTTATATTTTAACAATCTCCATTTTTACTATTTTACAGTATTCCGACTTTCTTGTCTACATTTATGACAGATTTGCTGCACACTGTATACATGACGCCTTGTCTCTCCCGCTATATCCTGATCCGCTCCACCAGGGATTCTCTGCTGAGGTTCCTGCTCAGCAGCCACGACAGACTCAGCTGCATCAGTACCAGAACCAGCGTCATCAGCAGGATCTCCATCCACGGGAAGTGGTACACGTTCATGCCGAATAACGCCGATTTCCTGCACCATTTGAACGCCAGATATCCCAGAGGTATCCCTGCTGCGATTGACACAGCCAGCGTCCCCCCTGTATACAACAGTCCCTGATAAGACAGACCCCTGCCCAGCTGCCTTCCGGTCATGCCCACAGCCTGCATGATGCCGTACTCTCTCCGTTTCATCGTTATATTTATTATCATGGTGTTTGCGAGGTTGGCGAAGCCTATGATCCCCACGACTGCCAGCAGCAGATATACAGCATATTTTATCATCATTGCACCCAGTTCCTGCTCATGTCTGCTCCGCTGCAGCGTCGTCATATCGAGATGGTCTTCGCTGTCGATGATCCCTCTGATACTTTCCTCTACCTGCGGCGCATCCTCTTCACTGCAGTCCACCCATAAAGTTCCCAGACTGCTTCCCGGCATGAATCCCAGCTTCCTGTATGTATCCTCCGTTATGACCCATCCGCTGCGGCATTGCCCAAAGGATCCTCCCAGCTCAGAAGTCAGAGGTACGTGTTTACTGCCGTTGAACAGTGTCGTCTCAAGTCCGTCTCCGATCTTCATCCCGGTATCCTCCAGGAACGCGCTCCATCCGTAGATCATCTGATTTCTCTCCGAAGCAGTGTCATAATCCGGCTGTCCTGCCGCCGCCCCCTCGCTGTATGCTCTCTCAAAATCATCTCTGCCGAGCACCTCCACGGAGTCCAGCTGTCCGCCCATATCGCTGACCAGTATATCTCTGCCCGTCACCTCCGTCACTCCGTCTGTAGCCTTCAGCCTGCTGATCAGATCGCTGTTCAGCGGATCGTCCTTCAGGATGTTGTCCAGATCGTTTTCCGGGTATGCTTCATCGTAGAACGTGTAGTCCAGGGCTATCTCGAACCGTCCGTGAGGCACAGCCTTTCTGGCTTCATATTCCGTATCGATGTTCCCGAGACAGTTGGCCATCACCACGAACAGCACGCATGTCAGTCCCATGGTCACCATCGTCATCACAGTATGCCTCCTGTCGGAAGCTATATCCGCAAAGGCAAGCCTCAGCACATTCACTTCACTGTGACCTTTGCGCATGATGGAACTACGCGACGACCTGCGGCCCTTACGCTGCCTGCGGCCGACATACTGTGTCCCCTCGCGGTATTCCATGGCCTCCACCGCAGATATGCGTGCGATGGATCGTTTAGGTCTGACCATGGCCAGCCACACCGTCGCGAAAGCCAGCAGAGCACTGCCGAACACCGCCAGCGGCGAAAAGAACGTGAAGTCCACGGCGGCATTTTCCTGTATCACATTCACTGTGTTGGTCAGCCAGTCAAAGGATATATATGCGACAAGGTACCCGGCTGCAACGCCTGCCGGAACAGACGGCAGCGCCAGAGCCATTCCTTCCCTGCTTATCATCCGTTTCAGCTGCCTGCCGGTGGCGCCAACGGCCTTTATCCTGCCGTATTCATGCATCCGGCGCACCAGGGACACCTGGAATATGTTGTATATCACTATCATCGAAAAGAGGACGACGCAGGCCGTCAGCGCGATGCAGGCCATCAGTATCTCGTTGCCCGGCGACAGCGACAGCATGATATACATGGTGTTCACCGACACATGACTGCTGCTTATACCGCACTCTTTGGCGTATCCTTTTATCACATCTTCTGCTGACTCGCTGTCCAGCGCTATATCATCGGCCATTCTGAACATGACGCTGCAGAGTCCGTCGCTGCTCCCGCAGTATTTCCTGTAAAACTCCGGCGAGACCAGTCCTCTGTAGCTGCCGTTTCCCGTATCCTCATCGGAAACTCCGCCCAGGATCCCCGACAGCACCAATGACTTCTCCTGGTAAGTGCTTTTCATATCAGGTCTGAAAGAGAGCGTTATCCTGTCACCGACCTTCGCATCTGGATATCCCAGCGCCCTGAGCATCCCCTGGTCTGCCATGATCTCATTTTCCTTTTCAGGGAGGCTTCCCTCCTCCGTCCTTTTCCCGAAGGCGCAAAGTCTCGCTGCGGCGTCATCCACTGCTGCCAGTCCGATATTGCTCCCGGACTCCACGATCCCGCAGTCCCACATCAGTCCTGTATCGGTGAAGGCCTCGTTTTTTCTGACAGCATCCAGCTGCTTTTCGCTGATGTCCATGAACATGCCATAGAACGAACCGTACTGTATCTCAGCTGAGGCCTTTTCATATTTTGCCAGTCCCATACCGTATGACGATATCATCGTCAGCAGCACAGTGCTGAGAAAAACCGACAGCATTATCAGCGCTGAACGGCTGCGGTTCTTCCTTATGCTGCTTACAGCCAGTCTGTTCACAGTCTTCCTTCCTGTGCCTCGTCTCTCTGCTGCCTTTTTCATCTGAAGCTCACCACCCGTCCGTCCTCTATGGTCATGATACGGTCTGCCACCTGGGCCGCTTCCTCGTCATGGGTGATCATCACCACCGTCTGTCCGTATTTCTCTGCAGACAGCTTCAGCAGCGCCACGACCTCGTCGCTGGCTCTGGAATCCAGATTTCCCGTAGGCTCGTCAGCCAGTATCACATCCGGCCTGGTGATCATGGCCCTGGCGATGGCCACCCGCTGCTGCTGTCCCCCTGACAGCGTCTCCGGCAGATTCCTCGTCTTGCTCTCTATCCCCAGCGTCTCCAGCACATCGGTCACCCATTCCCGGTTGACTTTCCTGTCGTCGAGCCCCAGCGGCAGCACCACATTCTCCCAGACATTCAGCGATGATACCAGATTGAATGCCTGGAAAATGAACCCGATCCTCCGTCTTCTTATGACTGCCAGTTTGTCTTCCTTCACGGAGTATAGATCGATATCGCTGAGAAACACACGGCCTGACGTGGGGCGGTCCAGTCCGCCCAGCAGATGCAGCAGTGTGCTTTTGCCCGAGCCCGACTTGCCGATCACCGACACGAATTCGCCTTTCCCGATGCTGATATCCACGTTATCCACGGCTTTGACGGCGCTGCTGCCCCTGCCGTAGTATTTGCAAAGTTTTTCAGTCCTGAGTATGGTTTCCATATTTCCCTCCCTGTATCTTCATCACATTTATCCGATACAGCTATTCTGCGCTCCGATCCTTACGGAACGCTTACATCCGGCAGAAAACAAGGCTTACATTTCTGTAAGCCTCAGCATGGTATCTGTATCACTATCATCGTTCCGGGATACCCCTCAGACCTGCCCCGGCCCGGCTTCACAGACACGATCCCTCCGTGCATCCGCACTATCTTGTTCACCAGATAAAGCCCCACGCCGGAGCCCTTCCGAGACGCCGCCCGGGCGTTGCTGCCGCGGTAAAAGCGTGTCATGACCTTATGGTATTCGCCCTTCGGTATGCCGATCCCCTGATCCTCTATCTCTATCCGCAGGAAGCTGCTGCGCTCCGACACGTTTATGGTCACCGCTGTATCCGCAGGGCTGTACTTGATGGAGTTGTCCAGCACGTTGATGAGCGCTTCGCTGAGCCATCTGCTGTCGTGCTGCAAAGGGTGGGCAGCGGCTCCATCAGGGTCGTTCATGGCTATGGTGATATTTTTTTCGTCTGCCTTGCTGATGATGCAGCTGACTGCTTTCCTGATGGTATCCCCGGCGGGACTTTTCTCAGGCTTCAACTCTATCAGTCCTGTTTCCATCCTGGATATCTGTATGAGCGAGTCCACCAGCGTCTTCAGTTCTTCCAGAGAATCTGTTGCCCGGCTGCGGAACTCTTCGCGTTCTTCATCACTGAGGCTGTCGTCTGCCAGCAGTTCCATGCTCATCTCCATCACGGCTACAGGTGTTTTCAGCTGATGAGCGATATCAGTCACGACTGATTTTGTTTCTTCCTTTTCCATGCGGGATCTCTCCCGGACAGTGCCCAGCATGTCTCTGATCCTCCGCAGCTGCCGGTTTACCCTGTCCGCATCGCTGTCGCTGATCTCGCATCTTAGTGCGTCCTCCTCCGGGAAGCTGCCGGTGATCCCCCGGAAGGAATCCAGGATCATCTCCAGCTCCCTGTACAGCCTGTGTCTCCTGCGTTTCTCTATGTACGCCGTCACCGCAGCTGCGGCCAGCACGGCGGCTGCTGCTATGATGACCATCACTGCAGTTTTTTCATCCATATGTATCCCAGTCCTCTCACATTCCTGATGTATACGGGATCCTGCGCATCGTCCCGCAGCTTTTCCCTGAGCCTGCTTATGTTTACTGCCAGCGTGTTCTCATCCACGAAATCTCCGTATATGTCGAATGCCTGCATCAGCAGCTGTTCCTTCGAAAGCACCTGTCCGGGATTTCTGAGGAACACGCTCAGAAGCCTGTATTCGTTGCGTGTCAGCTGCACAGGCTCACCGTCCAGCGACGCTTCCATTCGTTCCGGGCTGAACCTCAGAGCTCCTGATACGATATCCCCGCTGCGTGTATTTGCCCCGGTACTGCCTGCGGATCCGGTCCGATGTTCCGCTGCCCCTTTGTTCCTTTTCACGAAGGCCTCCAGCTTCAGCATCAGCACCGACAGGCTGAAGGGCTTGACGATATAGTCATCGGCTCCTGCCTCGTATCCCAGTACATGATCGTTCTCGGTATCCAGCACCGTCAGGCATATGATATACGGTCTTTTGTCCTGCTGCCCCTCCCGGATGCTTCTGATGAAGTCCAGTCTGCTGCCGTCCGGCAGGCTGATGTCACATATCATGATGTCCGCACCGCCGCCAGCCGCGGCCTTCTGCGCTTCAGCCACAGTCTCGCACCGGATCACCTCGAATCCGATCCTTTCCGCTGAAAAAGCGATACCTCTGTTCATACTTATCTCATCCTCAAGGACGAGGATCCTGTATCCGTTACCCACTGCCATACCATCACCCTTTCCGTTATCCTTACTGAAAATTATATCATAATACCCCCGGAGTGTTTCATTACAGTTTTGTAATGAACGGGAAGTTTCGCCTGTATACTTCTCCTCCACCCTCTCCAAACACCTTGCCAATCCATCTCCCGGCATATATAATTGTACTAATATAACATATCTTTATCCGCGACATTCAAAAGGGAGGCACAGCAATGGCACCGCTGTTTTTTTCACAGCATCTATCAGAAAAACTCGATGATCTCAGGAGGGCACCGCTGTCCGTCATAGAGGGACCTGCAGGTTACGGCAAGACTACCTCAGTCCATAGAGCCCTGGATGGCACAGACAGCGATGTATTCTGGTATACAGCGGTGAAGGAAACTGCCGACAGCAGCTTCAGCTGGTTCGTGCACCACCTGGAAGATGCCGACACCTATGCACCGGCGAAGCTCCGCAGCCTCGGCAGCCTCAACAGGAGCAATGCCCGCGCTGCCGCAGAGATCATACGCGATATCAGGACCGAAAGAGAGATCTATCTTGTCATCGACAATTTCCAGTATGTCCTGGAGGGCTGGCAGCCGCAGATAATCGACAGCCTCGCCAAGCGCCCACATGACGGACTTCATGTGATCCTCATAACCCAGGATCTCGGCAGACACCGGCGCATCACGGATGCTCTGGAAAGTTCCGTCTGCCGCATCAATGCCGCCGACTTCCTCCTGAACGAAAATGATATCAGGGATTTCGCAGCTGCAGCAGGTCTGCATCCTGCATCCGAAGAGATAAGCAGGATATTCCGGAAAACCGATGGATGGGCAGCTGCAGTTTCGGTATATCTGGAAAAAGCCGCCTCGGGAGACCGACCTGATAATGTCGACAGCAGCAGGCTCATCCTGTCTCCGATGTGGACGGATCTTTCTCCGCTGCACAGGGAACTGTTGCTTAGGCTTTGTCTCTTCGAGCGGGCCGACACCGGTATGCTGGCTGAGATGCTGGAGGGCAGTCCCATGACACCGGACGAAGCTGCCGCCCTGCTGCGCCGGACTCCACTTATCAGATATCAGAAAAACAATGACAGTTTCTACCTTCATCAGATTCTGCTGGGATTCCTCAGAGAGCAGCTGGACGCCCAGGACCCCGCCATCCACAGCGAGATCCATTCATGTGCAGGCCGGATCTACCGCAGCCAGGGCCTTTCAAGACCTGCAGTTGACTGTTTTTTCAGAGCCGGAGACTTTGCCGGAGTACTCAGCTGTGACCTGACATGCCTCATCACAGAAAATTTCAGCGGCACATCATATGCCGGGATCGCCACCCGGGTGCTGTCGGACTGCCCGGAAGAAACACAGGAGAAATATCCGCTTTCACTGCTGCAGCTCTGCTATGCACTTTTCGCAGACTGCGATTTCGATAGTTTCCACCGGCATATGGACAGGATCCGCATCATCATAGACAAAAAAAACGATCCCCAGCTCACCGGTGAGTGGTATCTGATGCAGGCACTCTCTTTTTTCCCTGAACCCGAAGGTATGCGCCGTATGTACATCGAAGCTGAAAAGCTGATGTCAGAGCCTTCCCGCATATTCGTGAAGGAAGAGCCTTTCATGTTCGGCTGCACCTCCATGTGGTATCTTTTCTATTCCCGGGCCGGAGCAATGATGAAAACAGCAGAGGCCCTTGCCGAGACGATCGATATCTACAACAGGCTTACCGGTGATCACGGCGCCGGGGCTGCAGAACTCTATCTGGGGGAAGCCCTCAGCGTGCAGGGCAGGTTCGAGGAGTCCGATATAACAGCATACCGGGCAGCCATGCTTGCTGAACAGGCCGGGAATATAACGGTCATTTACGGATCATCACTCCTGCTGGGCATCAATGCTATATACCGCGGTGATATGACAGGTCTTGGCAAGGCAGTAGACTATCTGGAAACAAAGTCCAGCAGCTGTGCTTTCATGCAGGGCAGATCACTGAACAGACATATGGTGGAGACAGTCCGCGGTTATCTGCTGGGACTGATGATGGAAACCAGCCGTTCTCCGCTGTGGACCCGCGGCGGATCCGATACGCTCTCGGATCTCACCTTCACGAATTTCATGATAAAAACCTGCCGGATCACTGATCTGCTGCTCAATAAAGAATACAAGAAGGCCATCGCATCCATAGAGCTGTCGCTGGATATGGACAGCCGTCTTATATCTGTCGCTGCCAGGAATTTCATGTACTGCGGTCTGGCACTGTGCTATCTGGCTGTAGGGCGGATCTTCAAAGCGGCGGATTATCTTGAGAATTCTCTGGAACTGGCAGGAGAAGATCACAACTACACTTTCCTGGCATGCTTCCGCAGATATTTCCAGGTGCTTTTCGTCATGCCGCGATTTTCCAAATACTCAAATGTCATAAAAGAGATAAAGGCCCTTGATATAAATTATACCCGTGCCGATGAAAGCCGTATATTCTCCATGCTGGAGGAAGCCGACGGATCATTTGCCGGACTCACAGATCGAGAGCTCGAGATAGCCCGGCTGGCTGCCCGGGGGCTGCGCAACAGCGAGATCGCATCGCAGCTTTCCATATCGGAGAACACAGTGAAATACCATCTCAAGAACATTTTCTCCAAGACCAGTATAGACAGACGCAGCAAGCTTATAGAGATGCTCAGATAACATCTCTTTTTGTTTCTATCCAACCGTAAACTATCTTTTTTCACATCATACTACCCGTTAGGGTATTGTCCTATTATCCGAACGATTGTATAATTGATAATATAACCGTTTTTATTTTGCTGCGTGTATACGCCTTGTGCCTGATATACGCACATACGGCATGTATGCCGGGGATGAAAGGAGAAGAGCCTATGAACAGACATGCAACAGGTCATCGCAGACGGCGCAGCAGAGCCAGCTGTGCGATAGTTGCCTTCATGATGCTGCTTTCCCTTTGGGGAGGCATGTCATGGAACATGCAGGAAGCGAGCGCAGCTTCCAGATTCGACAAGATCATGGATCCGGAACTGCCGTCGGACTTCGATGCCGATGACACAACGAATCCATACAACAATAGCCAGCAGAAATTCCTGCTGGCCGAAAACAACGAGCTCACCGTCTACAAATCATGGGATGTGGGCAGCGATTCTACCAGCACAAAAAACAAGTGGGTATCCACATTCGATAACTACACACCGGGTGGCAGCATGAAGCTGATGACCGGAGATAATGAAAGTGATGCCCAGGTAAAAGGCGGATGGGAGAAAGTAACTGCTGATACCAGCGGCCAGGTGACAGCTCTCAATTATCTGGACTCTGTGGCTTTCGACCCCAACGGCACAGGACGCAAGGATCATATAGCCTATGTGGGGTACTACAACGGCGGCAACTATCTGCTGGTTTATGATACTGTGAAAAAGACATGGACGACCACACAGGATCTGCCCGGCACATATGATGCTAATGGCCTCAATTATCTCATTTCCCGCAGCTTCTATTCCATAACAGCCGGCGACTATAACGGCGACGGCAGGGATACTATCGTTGTCTATGTTCCTTCCGGCGGCAACAGATACGGTGTAGCGGAATACAGATACACCAAACCTTCAGCTTACGGCAAACTGGAGCTTATGGACAATTCCAAAAGGATGCTCCACGGTATATACCGGCAGCACTCTGAAATAGCACAGAAGACAGGATGCAGAGACAAGCTGGGCTGCAACCTGACTACCGGTGACTTCGACGGCGACGGCATAGATGATCTGGGCGTCATTTCATTTGGTCAGGAATATTCATCAGCACCTAAAGATGCAGATCACAGACTTTACACACCTATGGTGGCTGCCGTATTCGGGGATGATCACAGCAAGGACTCCGGCGGAAGCAGCTGGTCCGTGGTTTCCTCCGGTAAGATACAGACAACTTATACCGATCTGAACAAGACCCGGGAAAAGATCAACAAGAAAGACACTGATGTCTATGAATCGATGAGATCGCCTTCCATCAGCGCCGGAGATATCGACGGTAACGGCGTGGATGAACTGGTATGCTCCGGATTCTGGTGCAGGATCCAGGATGACGGTGATACCACCGGCTATAACAAGGGGATCGACCATGGCAGGATCACTGCAGCAGCGGTATCTGCTACCAGAAATTCGATCAATATCAGCGGGCATCAGATGTCGTCTAATAAGTGGACGCAGTCTACAACTGCAAGAGATGAAGATTATGATGTAAAGGTACAGATATCGACAGAATGTGTTGCCATCAACGGACAGAGATCTGCAGAGCACATATTCATCAATGGTTCTCTTTATGAATACTCCGGAGCCTCATTCACAGAAGTGTACACACCGGAATATTTCACTAAAGAAGACAAAGGTGTCGGCAGCTCTTTCACCGGGTCTGCCGGGATAACGGATGTGGTTTCAGGAGTATTCGACGGCAATGATCAGGGCCGGGAACAGGTGATGTTCGTCTCAACTCTCAGAGAGAAGAGAATCAATTATAACGATTACTCCATGACCATGGGTGCCATAGGCGGCAGCAAATATGGCAAAGAAACAAATATTGCCGGCAGTTACTATGACAGCAATCTGGACCGTGACCACTACACCATCGCGAATAAAGGCGACGATGTAAACAACAAGAGAGTCAATCTCTGTATAGCAGCCTCCGACAACGATAATGATGGTCTGCTGGGCAGCTTCAGAGATAAGAAGTGCATTTATACTGATCCTAAGAATGCCGCTGTACTTCAGGCAGGACCATACTTTGGTACGCTGGAGGACCTGGGCGGATATGATGACCCGTGTGAGACATCATACTCACTTTCCACGTCATTCGAGCGTGGCACGTCATCGGGAGACAGTGTATCATTCGGGACCGGGGTCTCCGGCAGTCTTGAAATATCTGCAGCTGCCAGTCTTGAAATCAGCCTGCAGCTTGGGTATTCTCTCGACTGGAACAAGACATTCGAAGAATCTGTAACAGAGTCCTACAAGACTTCTTTCACTGCTCAGGGACATGATCAGGTCATCGTCAGCCGTATACCGGTCACAGTTTACAGATATGACATTTATACACCTAAGGCAGGTGGCGGTTACACTGTAAATGAAGACGGATACTCTGTATCAGTCCCGGGGAAACCTGTATATTTTCAGATGGGAATAAGCGAATACAATGAATTCGTGGATGAATACAACAGCAAGATCGACGAGCTGAGCAAAGACGATGAGCCTAAGCTCAAATTAAAGAAAATATCAAAGGATGGATCTGATCTGCCTGATGATAATGAAGGAAATCCTCAGAACTACTGGGCAAGCTGGGCTGCAGCAGGCGAAGGCGCTACGAATCTCAGCAGGAGCCCTCTGGCTCTGACATATAACTCAGGTCATTCATCAAGTGAATGGAGTACATCGACATCTGCTACAGAAGCCACCGAGATGAGTCACGGATTCTCCTTCGACTCCACGCTAATGGCCGGTGCCGGCATTTTTGGCAACAATGTCAAGGCAGGTTCCTATGTAAGTCTGGAATATATGCGTTCTAAGGGAAGCTTCACGACAGAGACCGAAGAAAAAGGTTCTTCCGGACAGGTAGAAAACCTGAATGAAAAGACACTCATGGCCTCCGGACTTCCGAAACCGGTGATACGTGCATACGGCTTCAACTGGGAATTCGGTACATGGAAACGTGAACTTACAACAAAATCAGGAGATTACACACCGTTCTTCGGTTACAGAGTGTGGAATGTCAAAATGCCGCCTCAGCCTCCGGAAAACCTGGAAGCTGATAATTCCGATACTGACGGTCTCCACAGTGTGGATCTGACATGGGATCCTGTGGACAGCAAGCTGGTGCGGGGCTACAACATATATATCAAAGACGGCGGTGAGTACAGACAGATAAATACCGAGCTTGTCAAGGATACGAAATACACTGTGAGTGATCTTGATACAAATACGAACTATATATTCGTGGTGACAACAGAAGCCTGCACCGATGTGACAGGACAGGACACGAATACCACAGCCAACAGTGTATGGTCTGAAGAAGCTTCGATCACCACACCGAGACAGGGGTATCACATAACTCTGAAACATGACCGGGGCTCCGTGATCACTGCCACCGGTGCTGAAAAAGAGATCCAAAGCGGCGACGAAGTATTCGAGGGCGATGCTGTCAGTATAAAAGCCAGAGCCAGTGAAGGATATACCATCACACAGATACTCCTGAAGAAGGCTGACGGCAGTGAACTGGATATCACCTCGACAGACGGCATGTTCAGCTTCGTTGTCAAAGGCGACACCGAGGTCATAGTGAGATCAAAGAAGAATGTATCCGAAAGTGAGATCATCTACAGTGCCGGTGAACACGGCAGCATCGTATCGGCTGCGTCCGGCGGGCAGGAATTCAAGTCCGGCGCCATGGTCAGCGATGATGTGACTTTCAAGGCAAAAGCCGATGAGGGATATGTCCTCAAAGAATGGCAGATCACCACAGGCAGCAGCACTCAGACATTCGCAGCCAACGGCAGCAGCACATACAGTTTCGGACCGTTCGCAGCAAAACATGAGGTCAGGGCAGTATTCACGACCAGTGACGATCCTGCTGTGACAAGGACCATAACTGTAGACAGCAGCAAGGGCGGCTCTATCAGGATCTCGGATAACGACGGCAATGTATATGGAGCGTCAGAGGGCAAAGTCACAGTCAATGTAGGAACTCCGCTCAAGATAACTGCCGTGCCTGACAAGCACTATGTGCTGAGAGCCTGGGCAGGAGATTTTGCATCTGTGTCCGCAGAAACGACAGAGATATCCCACACGATCTACGAGGATCTGACAGCAGGCGCTGTATTCTTCGCACCTGTTAAATACAAGGTGTCCTACAGTGTCAATGATCCGAAGCTCGGCAGCATAGATACGGACATCGGGAACGGATCGATCCATGTGGAGGATACGAAGCTTACCTTCAAAGCAACGCCTTCCGACGGTGCAAGACTGGAATACTGGCTCATAAATAAAGGCGGCACTGAGAGCAAAATCATGACGAAGGAACTGAAGTCGTCATACGAGATGGAGCTGGATGTCGAAAACACGACACATGTAACGGCATGCTTCACGCCTGTAGAAAAGTACTCCCTGACCATCAAGACTTCGGATCAGGGCAGGATCAGTGCATCGGATCAGAAGGGCCGTGACCTGGCGGACGGAGATACCATCAGCTACGGCGATATACTGAAATTCGAAGTCTCCCCTGCTGACGGATACGAATTCAAGGCTCTGAAGATAAACGGTGAAGAGTCAAAGACCGATGACAGCATCACAGTTTACAGCGACATCACTGCAGAAGCTGAATATATCAGGATCGCTGCAGACAAAGACGGGAATCCGGCAGCTGATGTAAATGTGAAACTTTCCCCGGCGTCTGCGAAGTACACAGGCAAAGCAATCAGACCTGCCGTGGCCGTAACTGTGGGAGGCAAGACCCTCACAGCCGGCACAGACTACACCGTAAGCTATGAGTCCAATGTGGCTCCGGGGACAGGGTATGCTGTGATAACTTTTAAGGGCGCATACAAGGGTACGATAAAACGCGCTTTCACAATAAAGGAAAACACTGCGCTCTACAAGTCAGGGCTTGACCGGAAACTGCGTATCACTACGAAGAGCACGAAGGTATCTGTAAAATGGGGCAAGGCTGCCACCGCAGACGGCTACGATGTGTTCCTCACGAAATGCGGCACCGATTTCAGCAGGAAGCCTTCTGTGACAACGAAGAAGCTGACAGTATCCGTTGCTAAAGTCAGAGGTAAGGAAGTCAGCAGCAGCCAGTGCTACAAGGCATACGTCAAGGCTTACCGCATGGTCAAGGGCAAGAAGCAGTACATCGCCACCAGCGCCATGATCCACTCTGCGGGAAGCAGAAACAAATATACCAATGCTTCCGGAATAACGGGAGTTCCTGACACTAAAGTCCTGAAGACAGGCAAGACGTACCAGCTCAAGGCGAAGATAAAAAAGGCAGATAAAAAGAAACCTCTGATAAAGAAAGTCCACTCACCTTGGCTGAGATACGGCACCACTGACAGTGCTGTGGCCAAAATCAGCAGTTCCGGAAAGATCACCGCAGCAGGCAAAGGCACCTGCACGATCTATGTGATCGCTCCGGACGGCGTCAGAAAGACCGTGAAAATAACAGTCAAATAGCTATACCGGGGATCGCAAGAGCGGTTCTACAAATGAAAAATGACTTCCTGCAGGACGGGAAGTCATTTTTTCGTTCGATCCGTCAGATCGGTATCATATTTCGTTTCATGCGGCACATATGCTTCCACCGGATCACTGACATGCAGATACTGCCCTGAAAGCGATTCTGCATGCCGGTGATCCATGATTCAACGCTGTTCCTTCAATGCCCCTGGCAGCGGGATATGCGATGCTATCAGCGCCGATACTGCTATCGGGAGTATGTAGACCACCGGGAAACAGAGAAGCAGTATCGCCACTGTCATCACCGCTTTCCTGCCTATATATGCGTACATCCCGGCCGCCATTGCTGCCACTGCAAATGTGGGATCGATCCCCGTCAGCGCTGCAAATGCATATCCTGCGCATACACCTGTGAATATAACAGGAAAAATGCTTCCTCCTCGCCATCCGAGCTCCACGCACATGTTCACAAGGAATACCTTTGCAAGGGCTGTCAGGATCAGCGCTGCTGTGGTCATTTCCTGCCAGCATCCCATGAGTTCCCCCATCTGATGCTCTCCGGAGAACATGGTGAAAGGCAGGAAATAGCCGATGACTGCGATGAACACTCCGGCGATCATGCAGGAGATCACTCTGTGGTCGCTGAGCTTCCTTCCTATAGTCTGCATGAGCCTGCCTGTCAGCAGATAATAAAGCCCCATCGCAGCTGCTGATACTATGATGGCAGGCATCCACGCCCACTGGATCAGACCGATATCATGTTCTGCTCCGAACCGCGGCAGTCCCATGGCTCCGCCTCCTGTCAGCGCACTCAGACTGCGGAAAGCCAGCATGCCTCCGGCAGCTCCCATGCAGTATATGAATATCCGCACAGGTCTGCTGACCAGGCGTGGACGGTCTTTCCCTCTGCAACTCCGGGCTTTGCTATCTATGTCTTCATCCACGTTCCTGACTATCCCGAACAGCGGCGCGTTGAATATGACGCCCAGGGTCGCGCAGATGCCTGTCTGCGCCAGTGCAGCCAGCTCGTCGCCTTTGTATTTCAGGCGGTCTCCTACAAAGCAGCAGAGCCCTGCTATCACTCCTGTGAGTCCGGCCTCCGGACCTATCACTCCGCCGAAAATCAGCGGCAGCAGAGCCGATACTATCAGTATATGCAGCCTGTCATAGGGATAGCCACCTTCACTTTTCACCAGGGCCATGACCTGCGGCATCTCTTCCGGCAGCAGTCCGTACCTGCGCTGCCACAGACCTATGATGAGCCCGCCTGCCAGCGTCACCGCCAGCATATATACAAGTGAATGTTCAAGGCCTGCCCGCTCCGGGATCACGGTCCAGAGCAGCTCCATCCCCAGATCCATTATTTTCAGCACTGCCCACAGTACAGCCCCGGAGGATCCTCCCAGAACTGCCGACAGCAGTGATATGAGTATTATCTTTCCTGTTTTGTTCATTGTCGATACCTTACCTGTCTTTTATTTTTGCATATACACTATTTTCGTGATAGATATTTGTTTAAAACCTTAAGAATGTTGCTTGACTTTACCTGATAGTTTTCAGCGGATAATCTCCCCACCTCAACACAAGTGATCCCTTTTCGGGACTTGAATTTTGCTGATTCAGCCTTCTTCTGTTTATCCGCAATTCTTTTCCCCAGATAAACATGCTCTATATCTTTGCAAAACCAAATAAATTCATAACCCTTCTCATTGCAATACTTTCGTACATTATTCAAAAATGCTGAATCTTCAGGTTTACTGTCATAGTCATCGCAGTCAAAGCAATAAATAACCTCAGATCTATTATTTTTAGACGTGGCGGCATACTGAGATATATAGCTCCTTATTTCCCGCTCCTTATTTTTATATTTTCCTTTACCATCCATATATACCGGAGTCAGTTTAACTTTTGTATTTTCATATTCATAGAACTGGTCAATAGTATCTTTGATATATATCCAGTCTGATTTACACGACTTCCTGGTTTCTACGACAAATATCAGCTGGAGACCCATTACTCTCCCTCCCCACTTGAATCGAACACACCAATAAAATCAATAGAATCCACATTGAACGGTGAGCCTTCGATCATTCCATTTCTGTAAAGCTTTGAAGGAGAGTAATTGCCATTCGTTTTCCAGGAGTATATTTTATTATCTTCAGAAAGAAAATCAATAGACATTTTGTTTCTCTTTAAAATATCCATAGGTCCAACATTATGTGTTGTAAAGCAAAGTTGTCCCTCTCCATATTCCATCAGATATTCCAGTAATGCACATAAATAAACGTCATGTAAATTGGAATCAAACTCATCAATAAATACAATATCTCCTTGTACCATTTCTGTTAAATATGCAAACAATTTTATTAATTTTTTTATACCTGTGCTCTCAAACTCGGCATGTACTTTATATGAGTCATATACCATGATCAAATTGCATACGAAGAAATTTTCATCTTCTTTTTTATCTATTTCAATATCCTGCAAATCTGATTTAAAAATAGAAATGAACGCATACAATTTTCTTACTGTTGCCGCAAATTTCTTATATTCGGTTTTCGGCACATAGTTCCCATATGCAGATACCACATTTAGAAAATCACCATCCATTTCAACAAAGTTTCTTACTATATCATCAACTTCTGAACCCTCTTTTACAAATGATCCTGTCCATCCGATCGTATTGCGGATAAAAAATTCCCGATGGTCATCTGCTTTATCCAGATAAACATGTACTCTTCTTCCAAACACCAACAGAACAAACAATCCCTCAAAGCATGGATTATCATATCTTTTATTCGCCTTTATTATATCGTACACGACTTTCTCAAAAAACAATCCGCTCATTGTATTAGCAGATAAAAGATTTGTTGATTTTTCTGAAATAATGCCATTAAAATCGTCATCCTTACTTTCCGCAATATAAACTATTTTACCATCTGCTACTTCAAAAATCATATCAAATTCAGTACTCCTTGAAGTGGCTTTTTTTGATAATAATTTTTCTTGTGATATTACATATTTTCCCATATTGTCTTTGCTTAAAGTTATACTGTATTTGAAAAGTACTAAAACATCTTTAAGAGTTGCTAAAAATTCAACTTCAACAAACAATGATTTTGTTTTTTTGTTAATAATCGCTTCTAAGTTGTTTTGTACCATAGGATTGCTTAAATATCCCGGACTAACGATCAAACTTTTAAGAATATCCATAGAAGTAATAATTCCAGTTTTTCCGGAGCCATTCATTCCATAAATTCCCTTGATATTATATTCCTGTGTATCTGGATTTTTTGAGATTGTTTTCTTATAAAAGGATAACGTGACTAAGTCTTCTAAAGTTTTTATACCTTTCACAGAATAACTCACTAAATAAAAACCTTTCATTTTCATTTCCACTGCCTCCCTGATAAAAATATATCACAACGCCATGAAGAAATAAATACATTTTGTATATATTTCTTCTCTGATTTCGTTGTTTTCACTTATATTATCCCTTTTATCAATCAAAATTAAACGAATTGGATATCTTTTTATTTATACATATTGATAATTATCCTGTAAGCTCATGTAATATGTCATTGCAGTTGAGCCGATGGTTTACTTATACCTTTTGATGCCAAACAACGAACCCCGGTTCCCAAGAACCGGGATCCGGGGACATCCACACAGATATGAGTCAGGTGATCTACTCCCAGCGGGAAAAACGAACGGCGAGGACTGTGCAGGCGGATGGTATCAAAGCCTTCGGGAACTATGCCCGTATAATCCGGTTCGATCTCCACGCCCTGCACATAGGTAGAAGTGCCCGGCTTTTTATAATGCTCGGGCAGCCACATGGAGACGGGTTCCCCGCAGAGCGACTTCATGCTCACAAGGGTGCCCCAGACGTCGCTGCTGACCTCCTGCAGCATACATTCTACCGTACTGCGCAGGGATTCTCTCGACGTTCCTTGCTGTTTCGTTATTTATCCGGAAAATCACGGTAATTCAGGCAATGCGCCAATATTGTCCCTCGAAACAACGGATTTTCTTTCAGATACGGCATGTTCAGCCCCTCGCAGACCATATCCGTGATCGCAGCAATGTCCGCAGCTTTGTCAGTTTCAAGGATCGTCTTTACCTGCTCATCCAGGGTGCGGATGATATGTACTGCATCATCGATTTTTTCATTTATATCTGAAAACGTGTAAGTACGATCCCATGCAGGGTAATAATCATGGATCACGTCCAGATCCCGGATCGTATGCAAAGTTTCGAGTGCATCCTCCGCATTGATATAAATCGGAATGTCGCCTTTTACAGGGATCGCATCGCCGATGAACAGACTGTTTCCCAGCCGGTATGAAACTCCTTCGGCGGAATGGCCCGGCGTGGAAACCACCTGTATTTCCATGCCATCTTCCAGATAGATGACATCTCCATCCTGCACGGTCACATCGACCTCCGCAGATTTTCCGACAAGCTCGTAGAAATTGGGGATCGGACGTTCCAGTAACAAAATGTCAATAGTTTTTTGTACAAAAAACACAATAAAAATCTGATTATCCGCTAAAACACAGTATC
>CAJJPZ010000026.1 GCA_905193765.1 uncultured Eubacterium sp. | reverse complement strand
ACATCCGGTGACAGCTTGGTCTTAAACGGACGCTGCTTTCTTACCGGCCATTTCTGCATCATTTTTATATCATGCATATTGCCGTTGTTATCTTTTATCTTTGCAATCGGTTCGATTATAGTATATTTGCCGCCGGTTATCTCTGCCACTGTTCCTGCAATTCCCGGAGGAACCATTATTTTATGGATGATGAGCTTTGTCTCATCTACCACGCCTATGATGTCTCCCTCCTGGACTTTATCTCCGGGTTTTACGACAGGTTTGAAGTCCCATTTTTTTTCATGGTCGAGAGAAGTTACTTCTATACCTCTTGCTATATTACTGCCAGTCCTGTTCTTTATTATCTCCAGCGGTCTCTGTATACCATCAAAGATCATCTCCATGATCCCGGGTCCCAGTTCTGCCGAAAGAGGTTCTCCCGTAGAAACTACCTTGTCGCCTGTCCTGAGACCTGCGGTTTCCTCATATACCTGTATCGATGCCTTGTCACCGCGCATCTCGATTATTTCACCGATCAGACCCAGTTCGCCTACATGCACAACGTCAAACATATTGGCGCTTTTCATATTTTCAGCTACTACAAGCGGACCGGAAATTTTTATTATCTGTCCATAGTCCATAATTTTCTCCTACTATCAGTTATTAAAGATATCCGCACCTACGGCTCTTTCTACATTTTTGTGTATGTTGTTCATTCCTATACCCAGACTGCCGTTTCTTCCGGGAACAGGTATTATCGCAGGAAGCATGTCATCCTTGTACTGCTCCGCCACATCAAGATTCACTGCAAATATATCCTCTGTCACGAAGATTATACCGTACTGTTTCTTCACCAGCTGTGCTACAAGATCACCGATATATGCTTCACGTTCTGTCTCGTAAACATCGAACCCCACAGCTTTGAAACCCATGACACTTCCTCTGTCGCCTACAACAGCTATTTTAGTCTGCATAAATACACCTCAGTCTTTCCGTTATGATGTCCTTAGGTATATCGAACAGCTTCGATACCAGCACAAGACGGCATGCTCTTACTTCCTGCTCCTTGAGATACAGGAACGCTATCACAGGTTCTATGCCGAAAGGTATTATCCTGGCTTTTTCAAAAAGATCCCTGAAGCATCCGTCTGCCTGCTGCTCGAATACGCCTATGGAGCTTCCCTGCTTGATCTGCGCCACCGCCTCCGGTATACGTTCGCTCTGAGCAGTCTTCTCCGTCAGAGCTTTTATGCCGTCGAAACCGAATGCATAGGCTTCCTCAAGTTCACGTACAGAGAAACTTCCGCCCTCTGCAAATGCCTTTGATGCATTGTGTGTATCTTTTTTCATTTTCAGAAGTCTGAGAGCCGATTTGATGTTCATCAGATCGATCTTTGATTTCACATACTCGCTGAGAGCCTCGCTGTCTATCGCTTCTGCCTTTTCACTCATCAGAGATATCACAGCCTTGTCTATCATCAGATCCACCGTCTGTGGATTGCCGGTTTTCGCAAGTGCATCTTTTGCCTCAAGTCCTGCCTGCCCGAGAGTCTCAGGCAGCTGACCGAACTCACCTGCGTCCATTTCCACCCTCATCGCACTGATATCCACAGTGCCGCCGGATTTGTAAAGTCCTGAATAGTCGCCGTCTGCAGCCTTGTCTTTTATCATGACTTTGAGATTGTGACCATCAACAGGATATCTGAAGATATGAGTGATACCCATATCGCCGGTTATCTCTTCGATAAGGCTGTATGTTTCGCTGAGGCTTTCTTCGAATGCTTTTTCATAATCATCTATGCCGTGATCTCTGAAAAGATTCTTGCCGGACAGGAGTCTGAATGCTTCAGATGAATTTTCTGCATCTGCAGCCTTCAGCAGATCGTCCCTGGTTATAAGCTGGTTTTCCAGATATGTCACTCTGGCAGATGCGTGCAGGAAATCTGTATCTTTATAATGCATGATAAGCTACCTCCCTGTATCTGCCGAAAAAAGCATTGCAGCGACCTCCGACACCATTTCCTTCTTTGCATTCTCTACCATAACTTCGAATGTACAGTTCGTCTCTGTTGTTTTCTCCTTTATGATAAGTCCTCCGGAAAAATCACCGTTTTCTTTATCTATGGTCATCTTCACGCCATCCGGTTTTATCTTCCTGCCAAGTTTATCCTTATCATTGCTGTTCAGCTGCACGATGACTTCATCACTGCCGCTGTACCTGCTGATAAGTTTTTCATACAGAGCTTTCTTTTCTGTATCAGGCATCGAAGCAAGTCTTTCAGCTGCTTTTGCGAATACTTTTTCTATTGCCTCTCTTCTTGCCGAAAGCAGGAGATTCCTGCTTTCTATTCCAGCCTGAGAAAGATTTCTCTGACGTATACCGTCTGCTTCGGCATTTGCCTTCGACAGTATATTGTCTCTGGCTTTCAAAGCTTCCTTCTCATATAATTTCTGCAATTCTTCGGCTTCCTGCCTGCTGCTTTCCATTATTTTATCGGTTTCAGCCAGGCTCTGAGCCGAGATCGCATCCAGTATCTTTGAAATGCTCTCCATTGCTTTTCCTCCATTTATGCTCAGTGTTTATTACATCTTTATGTTGAATATGAGGAGCATTGAGATAAGGAAAGCAAGGATAGCGTATGTTTCTACGAGGGCTGCTGATACCATGGCTTTTGAAACCTGATCAGGCTTTTTAGCGATTATCTTTATACCTGCAGCTGATACTCTTCCCTGAGCTATACCTGATATGAGACCCACGATACCTACAGGAAGTGATGCTACCAGTATAGCTGCTCCTGTACCTACAGAAAGTTTAACGTCTCCGCTCATCATTCCTGAGTTGAGCATGATGATGAATCCGATAAGGAACCCGTATATACCCTGTGTACCTGGAAGCGCCTGAAGTACGAGACACTGACCGAACTTTTCAGGGTCTTCACTGAGGACTCCCGATGAAGCTTCACCTACTATACCTACACCCTTTGCAGAACCCATGCCTGCCAGTACAACTGCTATAGCTACTCCTATATATGCGTAGAAATTACCATTTGTAAATAATGTTGAAAAAGTTTCCATTTTATTTTTCCTCCGTTACTTTTACATATTTAGTCTTTATTGCCAGCGGTTCGAATTTTGTGCCACCGCCTTCATAATATTTTCCAAAGAATTCAACGTACTGCAGTCTTGCTGAATGTACATATGCACCAAGTGCATTGATACCAAGGTTCAGCATATGTCCTGCTGCGAATATCACGATGAACAGTATAGCACCGATTATATTCCCGCCTGCCATGCTGCCCATGATATTGACAACGCTTCCTACTACGCCTGTCGCCAGCCCCAGTGCCAGTATCCTGGAATATGACAGGACGTCTGAAAAGTATCCTGTTACATCGTACAGGCTCATTATACCTGATGTTATTTTTCCTATTATCGTCGGCTTTTCTCTGCCCTGTGTCAGTACCAGTCCCGCTGCACCTGCTATCGACATTATCTTGCCGACGAGGTTGAACGGTGCCGGTGTCAGCAGCAGCGGCAGTCCTATCAGGAAAATGTACCAGAATCCGACATCGAATACGGCGCTCCAGACATGACCTCGCTTGATAAGTATATATCCTTTGATACCCATACCTACGAACAGATGCACGACTCCCAGAGCACATGCCAGTATGAGCACCGTCATAGGTTCATGCAGCGGATCTATCAGCATCGGCATCGTTATCTCCTTGCCGAAGAAAGTCTTCGCAACAGTAGGTATCGCATCGCCGAATACACTGCCGTACATAAGTCCCCAGAAGATAGTCGATATACCGCATATACCTATCATCTTCATCAGACGTTTCGCACCGTCTCCAAGGTCGAGCAGCTTCGCTCCTCCAAGGCCTCCTATGAGCAGCAGCAGTCCGTATCCTGCATCCGACAGCATCATTCCGAAGAAGATAAAGAAAAACAGTCCGATTGCCCAGTTGGTATCGATGCTGTGTGAATTAGGAAGCGAATACATTTCTGTTATTGCTCCGAAGGGTTCCACGAGTTTGCTGTTTTTCATAAGAACAGGGAACGGCTCATCATCTGCCGGTTTTTCATATTCACAGCAGCAGTCGAACTTTCCGATGCGTTTATCCAGCATCGCTTTTTTGTTTGCCGGTATCCACCCTGAAATGATATCGACTGTATCTGTCCTCATGAAATCTTCATGCCCTGAAAGGCACTGTATCCTTACTTTCACGGCATCACATGCCATTTCAAGTTTTTCAAGATCAGAGGCCATTGCTTCAAGCTCCTGAGTCTTGGTTTCGATATCAGCTGTGAGTTCAGTTATCTTGCCCTCGCATGCAGCTATGTTATCGCTGAATGTACCGCTGATATCTTCGAGCTTGAATTCCCTGGCGCCATACATACCTGCGATGTCTCTGACACTGCGTTCTTCAGATACAGGATAAACAACTGCTATATACTGCTCATCCTGCTCTGCGCTGACAAGTTCAGCATAAAGCGCTGTGTCCTTTTCATCTGCAGCTGCTTTCAGGTCGTCTATGACCGGCGGTCCCTGAAGTATATAGCATGAAATACCGCATGTACCGGTCTTCATGTCTTCCGCAGCTATATCCAGTGATTCCCATGGCAGATATGATGTCTTCCGGAATTCTTCTTTTTTCAGTTCCTTGTTCAGTTCCTCACGTTCGCTTACGATGCTGCTGACACGTTCACATATTTTCATCGTGTCCATCAGCATACCATCGTCCATGAGACTGCTGTATGAAACTTCCGGTCTTTTAGCAAAGAGTCCTTTCTTGCTGCCATAGACCTTGAGCGTTTCTATGCTGCTCGTAAGATCTGCAAGAAGTGTTTCCTCTCTGGAAAGGTCAAGACCCTCGCCGGGCTGCAGTACCCTGGCAGTGTCTTCAGGCAGCATGGACTGAGTCCTCTCGGTCTGTACCACACCTGCCTTCAGCAGTTCCTCCATTATGTCCGAGGTCTGGTTCCTCAAGCAATATATATGGAGTTTTTCCATTTTTTCGATCATATATCGCTCACGACCCTTTCCACAACTTTTTCGACGGCAGCGTCAAAATCCGAGCCTGCACCCTTCAGGATCTTTTCTGCCTCTTTTTTTACGACAACTATCTTTTCCGCAGCCTGTGCGCTGGAATCAGCCTCTGCTTTCGCAGTTATCTTTCCGGCTTCCTCGCTGGCTGCAGCAATGACATCGTCGACATGTTTCCTGCCTGCTGCCTTGGCATCAGATACGATCTTGCCCGCAGCTTTCACAGCGACTGCTTTCTGATCTTCTGCTGTTTTTTCAGCGGCTTTTATTCTGTCAACGATTTCCTGCATAAGTCTCTCCTCCTTCCGCTCAACAACTGAAATAAAACATATGTGGAATGTAAAAAATCCGCAATTTTCTACGCCTTCATTCTATCACTTTGAAAAAATATTTCAAATTTTTGTTTTGTTTTTTGTATAAAAATACAGCATATTAGTACATTTTTTGTATGATTATGTACTAATATGCTGTATTCGCAGATGTTATTCAGACTATAAAATGCTGATTTTTCAACAGTATCAACTATATTATATCCATTTCTGTAACATAAAATGCTTATCTTTGAAAATTCGAGCATTTTTTAACATTATTTCTTTGCGTTTATTGTCAGCAAACTTATTATTCATTTTTTCTGATTTTCTTCAAATTTTTCATAGATTATCATGCTTTTATTTCAATATTTACCCACTGATACCATCCATTCCCTGTCTATTCCTATGACCTTTTCCCCGGCATCTCGCAGTTTTCTGATATATGATATATCTTTTTCTGTGATGACCTCTCCCGGGCATATCAGCGGTATACCCGGCGGATACGGTATTATTGATGAAGCGCATATACGCCCGGCACAGTCTTCGAGTCTCACCTGCTCCTTTTGCAGCGGGACTGACCGAAGCTCGCGTTTCAGCGACCAGCGCGAGCTTTTATATGATGAAGATGCAGTATACCCGGCTGCTCTCCCTGCGGTCTGCTGTTTCTCCGAGATCTCCTTCAGAGCGGTCAGCAGACGCTCTGTATCCGATAATGTATTCCCTGCACCGGTCATGCACATGAGTATGTTTCCGGTCGTCAGCTCTGAAAATACGCCGTAGCCCATAAGTATCTCCTCCAGCTGCGCACCGGTCAGTCCTGCACCGCTCATGTCGACATTCAGCTTAGTCCTGTCCATATGTCCCGGAACGGTCATCACCTTCAGACCTTTGATGGATGGTGCGTTTTTATAAAAATGTTCTACAGCATCCGACCAGTCTGCTGTGATCTCTCTTCCGTGATCCGACAGGATATCTGCGTTGATATCAAGAGACGCCATCAGTATATATGATGGGCTGGTGCTCTCCACCGCCTGCAGGCGGTCTTCCAGCCTGAGCAGATTCACTCTGTCCGAAACTACATTGAGTACAGCGCTCTGAGTGAAAGACAGCAGTGTTTTATGGGTGCTGTTCACCACTATGTCCGCACCGCAGTCCTCTGCCGCCGGAGGCATACTGCCACTGCTGTATTTTCCAAAAAGGCTGAGGTGTGCGCCATGGGCCTGGTCTACGATAAGTATCTTTCCCGCTTCATGTACCACCCGGCTTATGGCTTCTATATCACTGCATATACCGTAATAATTCGGGCTTGGTAATATCACAGCTTCAGCGTCCGGATTTTCCGTCAGAAGACGTTTTATCTCGTCAGCTTCGACAGCCCCCGATATGCCGTACTCCTCTATCTCCGACGGATATGCATATACCGGCTCTATATCCCCCAGCGTCAGAGCGTTGAAAACCGATTTGTGACAGTTCCTCGCCATGATGAGCCTGCCGCCTTTGTTTACAGAGGCCAGTATCGCTGCAATGAGACCTCCGCTTGTGCCGTTTATCAGCAGATACGACTTCCTTACGCCATAAAGCTTCCTGTATTTTTCCGCCGCAGCCTCTATTACGCCTTCCGCCTGGAAAAGATTGTCCGCTCCCGGTATCTCCGTGATATCATAGTCCACCAGGTTTTCTATAAAATCACCATAACCGTATTTTCTGTATATCCTGCTGCCTTTATGCCCCGGCATATGGAACGATACAGGTTCCAGAGCTGCGTGCTCTGCGAGAAAACCGGCTATACTTTTTTTGTTCATATATATTCCTCCTGCATTCTGCATTATCTGCTTCTTTATTATCTCAGGTCATATGATTATATCACATACAGCTCTGCTGTGCATCATACATGAAGCTGCAGGCGATACGAAAAGAGCCCCGACGATCAGCCGACCTTCGGGACTCCTTCCATAAGTCTTGCATATATGATATTTATTTGTTGGAGGCTGTTTCTATCATAGCTTATCTGCTCTGCAATGATGTCAGATAAGCTTTTATATCATCTGCAGACGCCATATCCATGACCTCTGCAGTAACTTTATCTGCTTTTTCCCCGGTCCACAGCGATATGTTATATCTTGTCCTGAGAACCGATGAAGGGTTGACGCTGAATTCATCCAGGCCGAATGATACCAGCAGCGGTGTCAGACGCGGATCTGCAGCCGCTTCGCCGCACATACCCACAGGTATCCCTGCATCGCCTGCGCATTTTATGATATATCTTATGGCTCTCAGTACAGCCGGTTCAAACACATCGTTGAGGTATCCCACCTGTCTGTTGCCGCGATCCGCTGCCATGGTATACTGCGTCAGATCATTGGTGCCTATGCTGAAGAAATCACATTCCCCAGCCAGTATGTCGGCAGTCATGCATGCTGCAGGCGTCTCTATCATGGCCCCGATCTTTATGTCCTCGTCAAAAGCTTTGCCTTCTGATCTGAGTTCTTTCTTTATATCTTCTGTCAGAGCTCTGACTCTCCGCATCTCGGCGACCTCTGTGACAAGAGGTATCATTATCCTGATGCGGCCGAATGCGCTGGCTCTCAGTATCGCTCTCAGCTGTGTCCTGAAAATGTCCTCATGCGCAAGGCAGTATCTTATTGCCCTGAACCCCAGGAACGGGTTATCTTCATGAGCCATTCCGAGATAGTCTATGCCCTTGTCGCCACCTGCATCCAGCGTACGTATTATGACGCCTCTGTCGCCGAACAGCTCTGCGGCTTTTCTGTATATTTCAAACTGAGTCTCTTCGTCAGGCGCTGAATCACATTCCATGAATATGAATTCTGTCCTGAACAGGCCTATACCCTCTCCATGTTTTTCCAGTGCTGTAACAGCATCCCGGATACTTCCGATATTGCAGAAAACCTCTTTTTTCACACCGTCAGCTGTCAGCGACTCACGGTCCTTATAGTTTTCCAGCATTTTCTGTTCTTCCCGGAAGTTCTTCTGTCTGTCGCGCCATATTTCCAGTTCATCCTGATCCGGATCTGCTGTTACAGTACCTTCATTGCCGTCGACTATCACTTCTACTCCATCCCGCAGAACCGACAGTGCATTCTCTACACTGAGCACCGCAGGGATCTCCATAGCCCTTGCAAGGATAGCCGAATGAGAAGTTATACCACCTTTTTCAGTGATTATTCCATTTACATTGTTTCTGTCGAGTTCTGCCGTAACAGAAGGCGTCAGCTCCTCCATCACGACTATGCTGTCAGCAGGGATATCCGAAAAATCTACATCCTCGACTCCGGCAAGTATCTTAAGCACCCTCGACCTGATGTCTTCGATATCGGCAGCACGCTGCCTTGTAAGTTCATCATCGGCAGCGCTGAACATCGATATGAACATATCCATGACTTCCGAACATGCTGCTTCCGCACACATCCCGCCGTCTATCTTTTCTTCAGTCTGAGATATGAGGAACGGATCGCGAAGCATTATCTCATGCCCTTTTATGATATCGATCTCTTCAGGATCGACTTTACCTGACATTTTTTCAGCCAGTCTGCTGTTCCTTCTGCAGAACTCCTCTACAGTATCATGAAAGCGTTTCTTTTCTTCTTCAGTATTTTCCACCGTCCGGTGTTCATATGATACAGCCTGACCCCCGACGATGAATACCTTGCCGATGCCTATTCCTTCCGATACAGGTATCCCTCTGAGCATTTAAATCACCTCGTTTATTTTTCACCAAAACCTGATTCAACCATGCCTGCAGCTTCTGCCAGAGCTTCGTTTTCATCATCTCCGTCGCAGACGATAGTTATTTCTGTCCCGAATTTTATGCATGCCGCGATGAGATTCATCACACTCTTTGCATTCACCTGCGTGTTTCCGGTCTCTATCTTCACATCTGATTTATACTTGGCCATTGCTGTTGCAAAAGCGTTTGCTGGTCTCATATGGAAACCTTCTGAATTTACTACCTTCAATTTTTTTGATACCATTTCTGTTACCTCCTTGTTCAGATCATAAAGTTCTAATCAGCCGTTCTTCTCTTGAGCAGAGCCAGCATTATCATGCCTGCTACCGAGCCTGCCGCCAGTGCCACAAGATACCAGAGCACATTGCCCACTACAGGGAAGACGAATATTCCTCCATGCGGCGCTCTAAGCGTACATCCCATCGCCATGGATATACCTCCTGCCAGTGCCGAACCTACAACACATGATGGTATGACCCTCAGCGGATCTGCCGCTGCAAAAGGTATCGCGCCTTCTGTTATGAAGCATAATCCCATGATATAATTAACTGTTCCTGCCTTTCTCTCCTGAGCTGTGAATTTATGCTTGAAAAATGTCGTTGCCAGTGCAATGGCTATCGGCGGCACCATACCACCTATCATAACTGCTGCCATGATATTGAACCCTCCGGATGCTATTGCGGCTGTTCCGAAAACATATGCAGCCTTGTTGAACGGGCCTCCCATATCCACTGCCATCATGCCGGCAAGCACACATCCCAGAAGTATCTGGCTGGCGCTTCCCATGGAATGGAGTCCGTTGGTTATCGCTGTATTTATTGCTCCCACCGCCGGGTTTATCAGACACATGAACACACCCATCAGGATTATTCCCAGCAGAGGAAGTATCAGTACAGGCAGCATACTTTCAAGACTCTGTGGCAGGAATGAAAATATCTTTTTGAGAAGTAATACGATAAGTCCTCCTGCAAAGCCAGCTATGAGAGCTCCGATGAACCCTGATACTGCACTTTTATCACCTGCTATATTTGCAAAAGTGCAGCCGATGGTCGCTATATATCCTCCCACAAAACCTACTGCAAGTCCCGGTCGGTCTGCTATGCTCCTGGCGATATATCCCGCAAGAACAGGCATCATGAAACTGAATGCCGCACCTCCTATTGTCTTGAAGAATGCCGCCGCCTGAGTATACGTTCCGAAGTCACCGTCGCGAGGAGCACCTGCAACTGTATCTATAAGGAAAGCCAGAGCTATCATGATACCTCCACCTATAACGAACGGAAGCATATACGATACACCGTTCATCAGATGCTTGTATATCTGGCGTCCTAAACTTTCCTTACCCAGTGATTCCGCTGAGGTAGTCTTCTCGCCTTCGTACCGGAACACAGGTGCATTGCCGCTGACTACAGCTTCTATCAGTTCCTGCGGCTTATTTATCCCCGCCGATACACTCGTCTTGTATACCGGCTTGCCATCAAATCGCACCATTTCCACATTTTTATCCGCAGCTATTATTATACCGTCTGCTGCGTCTATCTCCTCAGGTGTCAGTACATTTTTTGCCCCACCTGATCCATTGGTCTCAACCTTTATCGTATATCCCATCTCAGCAGCCTTTTTCTCAAGAGCTTCTGCTGCCATGTATGTGTGGGCTATGCCTGTAGGACACGCTGTTACCGCAAGTATTCTGTAATGACCGCCATTATCACCGCCAGCAGTGCTTTCCATGCTGTCCTGACCGGCTTCCTCAGGAAAGCGTTCGCTTTCTTTCCGGTCTATGGCATTTATGAATTCCTTCGCGTCCGAGGCTGCCAGCAGTTCTCCCCGCAACTTGTCATCCATAAGCAGCGTCATCAGTCTTGACAGGACTTCAAGATGAAGATCACCGTCAACAGGCGCTGCTATCATGAACAGTATTTTTGACGGCTGTCCGTCAGGAGCCTGATAGTCAACACCCTCCGGCACTGTCATCGCTGCAAGGCCTGCCTTTCTGACAGCAGCACTTTTGGCATGAGGTATTGCAATACCCTCTCCTATGGCAGTAGTCCCTTCAGCTTCCCTTGCCAGTATGCCTTTTCTGTATTCAGCTCTGTCACTGAGATATCCTGCCTTCTGGTGCAGATCTATCAGTGTCTCTATAGCTTCTTCCTTAGATTTTATCTGTGATCCTGTGATCACCGATTCCGGTTTCAATAAATCGATAATACGCATTTTTTCACCCTCCTGCATTGACTTTTTTACAGAATTCCTCTATTTCAGCTCCTGTGGCCAGACCTTCCGAACATGCTGTGGCTGATCCCGCCGCTATTCCAAGAGTCAGTGCTTTTTTCAGATCTCCTGTTCTGATATAGCCCGCTATAAAGCCTGCTACCATAGAATCCCCGGCTCCCACTGTGTTTACAGCTCTGCCTGTGACTGCTTTCATCCTGTGATGCTTTCCTGATTCATCAAGCAGGAAAGCACCGTCTTTGCCAAGGGAGACCAGGATATTCCTTGCGCCCATCTTCTGGAGACTTTCGGCTGATTCCGCAAGCTGCTTCATATCGCTTATCTTCTTACCCACCAGATCTTCAAGTTCCGCTCTGTTCGGTTTTACCAGGAAAGGCCTGAATCTGAGCACACGTTTCAGCAGATTCCCTGTGGCATCCACTATGAGCTCTATTCCTTCCCGGTCTATCCTGCTGATCATACGTTCATATATATCTCCCGGCAGCGTATTCGGTACATTGCCTGAAATTATCAGGATATCCCCTTTTCTGAGAGCATCCAGTTTTTCAAGCAGTCTGTTTACTTCGGATGTTTCTATCCTCGGACCCTGAGCGTTGATTTCTGTTTCTACGTCTGTCTTTATCTTTACATTTATCCTGGTTATACCATCAGCAAGTCTGATAAAATCCGTTTTTATACCTTTTTCCTGAAGTCCCTTCTCAAGCGCTTCTCCTGTGAATCCGCTTATGAATCCCAAGGCTGTATTTTCTATGCCCAGTTCTTCAAGCACGGTGGAAACATTTATTCCTTTGCCTCCGAAGAAATATTCTTCTCTGATCGTCCGGTTCGTCTCACCGGCTTTCAGTTTGTCCAGGAATACCACATAATCCACAGCTGGACTGAATGTTACGGTATATATCATCCTTCGACCTCCTTGATGACTGTATATCTGCGATAGTGCTCGCCTTCCAGACGATCCGTTATGACACAGGCTTCTTCTATATCCGCGAATGTCACCGGCGATACAAGTCCGAATTTCGTATGATCCGCAAGAACAAAGGAAACATAAGATTTTTTCATCACTGCCGTCTTTACAGCGGCCTCACCTATATCAGGAGTCGTGAATCCCGATTCTGTATCTATTCCGTTCGTTCCCATGAAACATTTCGTGAAATTGTATTTCTGAACAGCTTCTATCGCTGCAGCCCCTATCACTGCCTCTGTTGACGGTCTCAGCAGGCCGCCTATCACGTATGCGTCGAATCCTCTCTGTATGAGCTTTTTACCATGTGTTATACCGTTTGTCACATATGTCACGCTCTTTTTATCGAGGTAGTCTATCATTTTCTCTGTCGTAGTGCCTGCATCGATATAAACGAAGTCATTATCGTTTATCATAGAAGCTGCATACTCTGCTATTATGTCCTTTTCCCGGATATTTATAAGTGTACGCTGCGCCACATCTGTTTCTACCGGACTCATATCCCTGTTTATGGCAACTGCCCCGCCAAATACTTTTTTCAGCCTGCCTCTTCTGTCCAGTTCATTTATGTCACGTCTTATCGTAGATTCGCTTATATCCATATCTTTTGCCAGAACAGTAACTTTTACTGACCCGTTCTGCCTGAGTCTGGCGAGTATTTTTTCCTGTCTTTCATTCTGCAGCATATCCAGCTCCTCCTTTTGACTATAGTATAATCACAATTTCAGTCAAAGTCAATCATTTTCTTTCACATTTTATCATTTTATTGTATTTTACATCAAATCCAGTCAAAAAAACTCTCATTACATCATATAATGAGAGTTTTTTCTTATCACTATCCTAAAGCAGTCCTGCTACATGGCCAAGGGTCCTGACCATCTGGGAGACGTAGCTCATCTCATTGTCATACCATGACACTACCTGCACTTCGAATACACCTGTCCCGCTTCTTTCAACAAAAGTCTGGGTCGCATCGAACAGTGAACCATAGCTCATGCCTATGACGTCGCTTGATACGATAGGTTCCTCATTGTATCCGAAAGACTCGCTGGCTGCAGCCTTCATGGCATTGTTCACACCTTCCAGGGTCACTGTTTCCGAAGAATCCTTGAGCACTGCCGTCAGTATCGTCGTAGAACCTGTAGGCACAGGAACTCTCTGTGCCGAACCTGACAGTTTGCCGTCAAGCTCCGGAATTACCAGACCTATGGCCTTGGCAGCGCCTGTACTGTTAGGTACGATATTTACAGCACCTGCTCTGGCACGTCTGAAGTTGTTTTTCTTATGAGGTCCGTCGAGTATCATCTGATCGCCTGTGTATGCATGGATCGTAGTCATGAAGCCGGTCCTTACCTCACGGTAATCATTGAGTGCCTTTGCCATAGGAGCCAGGCAGTTTGTTGTGCATGATGCCGCTGAAATGATGTCGTCATCCTTCGTAAGTATGTTTTCATTGACACCATATACTATCGTAGGCAGATCCTTGCCTGCCGGTGCTGAGATCAGCACTTTCTTTGCACCTGCATCTATATGTGCCTGCGCTTTTGCCTTTGATGCGAAAAATCCCGTGCACTCAAGAACGATATCCACACCGAGCTCCTTCCACGGCAGTTTTGACGGATCGGATTCACTGTATATCCTCGTCTTCCTGCCATCTACGATTATATGATCATCATCATGATCAACATCATGTGCAAAGTTCCCCTGAACACTGTCATACTTCAGCAGATATGCCAGCATCTCGGTAGTAGCCAGATCATTGACAGCCACTATCTCGAATCTGTCATCACCGAACATTTTCCTGAAAGATAATCTCCCGATCCTGCCGAATCCGTTAATCGCAATCTTTGCCATTTTATTCCCTCCTGTTCTTGCCATAATGCCCACATCTGATATTATCTGTTGATTTCTTATCTACAGTATATCATCGTTTCGTTCAAAGTCAATCATTTTCACTCATATTATTTCAAATTTTATCATTTTTCATCCTGACCGACCATGGCAATCTATTATATATTCTTTACAGTAAAATAAAATTTATAATGGAAAATCTTCTTACGCTCCTGACCCGAATGTGCCATACTATCCTATACGAGCTGCCCCGGCAGTTTCAGTTTCTGTTTTTCAGAAAAATTTCTGTCGAATTCTTCTGCTTTGTTTTCATCTACAAAATATCCCTGCGGAGTATGATAGACGCCTGTCACACCATCCAGGAAACCCGGTTTCAGCTCCTTTGCAAGAAAATAAGGGACTTCCTCATCCCTGGGTTCTGCGTGATAGTGTATACCTTTAGTGCTGGCAACAACGAATCCCGATTTGCCATAGAAGTCTATATTACCCTCCATGCATATGGCGCCGGCTCCAAGTCCGGCCGCCTTTTCCAGCGAATAGTCAAGAAGCTTCTTCCCATACCCTTTTCGCTTATACTCCGGAAGTATACTTATCGGGCCGAAAGTCATTATCGGCAGATATCTGCCGTCATCACAGACGATCTCAGCTTTCACATATATGACCTGTCCTATCAGCTTCCCGTCCTTTTCCATAACGAAGTCCAGTTCCGGAATGAAGTCAGGATCGTTCCGATAGCAATGGAGCACATAATGTTCCAGACATCCCGGCCTGTAAACATTCCAGAATGCCTCTCTCGTGAGATTCTCAGCCTCTCTGTAGTCAGCAGGTGTCTCCGGACGAATGATGATATCCTCTTTTTTCAATTTATTATTCCCCCCTTGTATGATTCAGTACTTTCAAATTTATACGGATGTAGTTTTTCGAAAAACAAAAGTGAACTATCGTTCACTACATTACATTTTAGTAAACGATAGTTCACTTGTCAAGTTCTATTACTTGTTTTTTCTTTATACCCGTATTTTTTACTAACCATACGCTTGCATTTGTTCTCTTTTTTCTTTCATAAGTATGCGAAAATTCATGTAAAATGGTACCCAGGACCCATAGATTACAAAAAAAAAGGATAGTATAATTATTAACGAAATAATTGAACTATGGTGAAAGGACAGATTATGAACCAGGAACTGTGGACAAAGGATTGGAAAAAGATCAACGATATAATTCTACAGATGAACAGCGAAAGCGATATACTGAAAGCTTTCAACAGATTTCTGCTGGATATCGAAGGGCTGGTACCCTATGAAAAGGCGTGCATATACTTCTACGACCTGTCGGCATCCGAGACCGTAAAGGACTATATAGGCCAGGGGTTCAGCGAAAAAGAGCTCAAAGACTATGAGCGCTACTACTGCAACATCGATGATGTGGTAGCCAAAATGATGCCTAACAAGGAAGTCGTGATAAAAAGCACTGAAGCATTCGATATAGATAAAAGAAAAGAGACCGAATACTTCATTGACTATGTGACTCCGGCCAACACGAAGATATCACTTGACACCAACTTCAGGTGGAATCTCGAAACAGAGAATTCTGTATAGGCTCACTGGATCTGTTCCGCAACGAAAACGATGCGGACTTCAGCGAAAGGGAAATGGAGATATGCAGAATCTTCCAGCCTCATATTGAGCTGAAAGCTTCGAATTACGCATTCCTCTTTGACAATATCGCTGACAGATATGCTCTGACCAACGCTGAACAGGATATCGCCAATATGATCCTGAAAGGATATTCCAATGAACAGATCGCTGAGGAGAAATACATAACGATCTCAACAGTGAAAAAACATGTTTCCAGGATCCTTGAAAAGTCCGATACCAAATCACGTATCGAATTCATATGCAAGGCGACATACAAAGGCAAATAGAATGCCTGCAAATTTACAGATCATGATATTTTATCGATAAAATGCAAATATATTTTAAAAGAAGGTGGATAATATGAAAGACATTATTACAGTTGCTGTTGTCAACTTCTGAGTGGACGCGGCAGACAAGGCAAGCAACCTTTCAAGGATGTGCGGATTTACTGAAGCCGCTGCAAAACGCGGTGCTGACCTGATCCTGTTCCCTGAGATGTGCCTTTACGGCTACGATTACTACGTAGACGAAAGCGTCCCTCAGGAAGAAAAGGTCAAAGTCTCAGAAACTATAAACGGCGCATCATGCCAGGCCATCGCAGAAATCACGAAGAAATACGGCATCTACGCAGTATTCGGCATGGCTGAAAAAATGGAAGATACTCCTGACGCTGACCTTTACAACTCTGCAGTAGCCATAGGCCCTGACGGCGTCATAGGCTCATATCAGAAGATACATCCTTTCGAAACAGAAAGCATCTGGTGCAAAAAAGGCAGCAAGCCGTTCATGTTCGATACTCCATGGGGACCGATATCCATCGGCATATGCTTTGATACCTATCAGTTCCCTGAGCTGCAGAGACATTACTGTGGACAGGGCAGCAGGCTTTATCTCAACCCTACAGCAGTTGTCGAGGAGATCCCTAAAGAAGGCAGCCGTCAGGCTTTCATCGACTACTATGCGCCTACACTGGAATACGGCGTGCTGTGCAATACCATATATGTTGCCAGTTCCAACCTTTGCGGCACAGATATCACAGATTACTTTGGCGGCGGAAGCTGTGTCATAGGGCCTAAGATCACTCCGTTCTATGAGACAAATCTCCATTACTATACCGGCAACAAGGATAATGTACAGGAAGGTATGTTCATAGAGACCATCGATCTCTCACTGGCCGAAAGACGTCTGTTCGTGAATAAAGAACTGACAGGAGTACCTGACTACAGACCTGAGATATACAAGAAATTCCTTTAAACAGTTATTATCATAACATACTATACGAGAGGAGAAAAATCAATGGAAGACAATACTCTTAAACGTACCATGAAACTGCACCACCTCGTTATATTCGGTGTAGCTTTCCTCACGCCTATGATCGCATATACGATCTACGGCGTCATAGCAACAGCATCACATGGTGTGGAATCCGGCTCCATATGCTTCGCTGTCATCGCAATGATGTTCACAGCACTTAGCTACGGTCATATGGCAAAGGCCTTCCCTGCGGCCGGATCCACATATACCTATACAAGAAAAGCAATAAACTCCAAGCTCGGCGTCATCGCCGGATGGATAGTCCTGCTGGGATACGTGTTCTTCCCTATGGCTATCTGGCTCATCGGTGCATCATACTTCAGCGCTGCCGTTCCTGCTGTCCCTTCATGGGTATGGCTGGTAGGATTCATTGTAGTCACTACACTTATCAACATCGTCGGCGTAGAAGTAGGAAGCAAGATCAACTTCATAATGGTTTCCATACAGGTTGTCATCATCATAGCTTTCCTTATCTTCACTATCAAGGCAATAACTGAAGGCATGGGTGAAGGAACGCTGGCATCTTTCTCACCGTTCTACAATCCGGATATAAGCTTCGGTTATACAGTAGCCGGTGCTGCAGCTGCATGCTACTGCTTCCTGGGATTCGACGCCCTCACTACATTCACAGAGGATACTGTGAACCCTACAAAGAACATTCCGAGAGCTATAATACTGACGCTCCTCGTATGCGGCGCTATATTCCTCATAGTGACTTACTTCACTCATCTGGTGCATCCGTCATACGACTACAGCAACCCTGACAATGCAGCATATGAGATCGCACGTCAGGTAGCACCGTCTGTATTCGGAGGAATCTTCCTGATAGGTACTATCGCAGGTCAGTTCGCAGCAGGTCTGTCAGCTCAGGCCAGCGGTGCACGTCTGCTCTACGCCATGGGCAGAGACGGAGTCCTTCCTAAGAAGTTCTTCGGAAAGCTGAACAGCAAAACACACACTCCGATAAACTCCATAGTCCTGACAGGAGTGGTAGCACTGTTCGCTATATTCCTGGATGTTACAAAGGCTACGGCGTACATCAACTTCGGCGGATTCGTGGCATTCTTCTTCGTCAACCTTTCCGTAATAGCCTACTACTTCGTGAAACAGAGACAGCGCTCGCTGAAAGGAACTATACTTTACCTCGTATTCCCTGTCATCGGTGCCCTGCTCTGCCTCTACCTCCTTATCCATCTCGACAGACTGGCTATAATACTTGGCTGCGCATGGACAGTGGCAGGCATCATCTATCTCCTTGTCCTGACAAAAGGCTTGAAGGAAGAACCTCCTGAACTGGGTATCGATTCCTGATATATCATGTAAAAACATCTTATATGAGTTAAAAAACGGCGGTATATCATACAGGATATACCGTCGTTTTTATATCAGCATGTGCCTTCAAAGCAAAAACTCATGAAATTTAGTAAAGAAAGTAAAAATTATGCTTGCATTATTTGTCAATGTATGATAATCTTGAATAGCTGTATTGATCATGCGCTTCATTAGCTCAATGGTGGAGCAACCGGCTGTTAACCGGTAGGTTCTAGGTTCGAGTCCTAGATGGAGCGC
>CAJJPZ010000025.1 GCA_905193765.1 uncultured Eubacterium sp. | reverse complement strand
GACTTTTACAAACGGCGTATCTGTATAAGCCATTATTTTATCTGTATAAATCGGTCTGCTTATCATACACAGCCACCTCCTTATCACGATATTACCGCAAAATATATACCATTTCAATATATTATGCGATTATAACCACAAAATATATTTTTATGCAATTCCCATCTGTGATTTTAATGATACCACAAAAAGCACCCGGTGTCTGTACCAGGTGCCCATACAAAGATTATTATCCTCACACTCCTTCTGCTGATTCCCCGCTGTTTTTATAAAGGTGCAGCCCCAGCACAGCATTGAACCCCGCCGCTGCAAAGACGCTGAACCTTTCCACTATACCGAAATACGCTGCCGGAACAAGGTTCATGCCAACAGCCCCCGTAAGCATCATCACCAGTGCGATGCCTGCACATATACCATATGACCTGCACGCCCTGTCCCTGATCCCGGCAATTATGATAATGACAAGCGAAGCTACCGACAGTATCACCACCACCGCCGTAGTCAGGATATGCATCCTGTCCTGCAAAGTCCCGGCGTAACCGCTGTCACTCAGCGGGAACAGACGGAACCCCACTGCTGATACCCATTCCATGACAGTGAATATGTATATCCCCACCCTGAGGCCAGCGTTTTTCCTGCCGCTGATACCGACACATACCATCATCGCGCAGATCAGAGTGCAAAGGTCGTATATGCAGCTCAACCGGTTCCACAACATCAGGGACGGCGCATTCGCAGCGCTGAGATCGCTGACCGCCTGTGACATCCAGTCATATCCCGGATATGCCAGGGGAGGTTTCCCTCCCCTGAAGATTTTGCTTAAGAATTTAAACAGATCACCTGATACATACTGGCTTTTACTATCGATCGGCACGTCCGACTTCAATAAACAGTGCCCTGCATTTCAGTACCGTTATTTATATCTCATTGTCACATCTTTATCCAAAGGGTAAACAGGTCTTCTGAGTTTCTTGAATTCCCCTATTTTAGTCACATCAGGATTTGTAATGCCTTTGCTTTCAGGATAAACATACCCGCTGAGATATTCTCTGAAAACTTCCTTAAGAGCGCCACTTGATCCTTTCAGAACGATTACCTTCAGATTCCTTACATCTATTCCCATGATGTCAAATATGTTGATACTTTCAAATGCACCCTTGTATTCAACGACTACGATAAAAATACCGTTCTGATCCAGAACTGCGATTTTACCTACATTCTGCTTTACTGTAATGTCATTAGCGTAAATTGGAATTTCAGTATCTGATAATTTAACAACCTTAGCATTTATCCTGACCGGTTCACCATGAAGCTTGTCTGTCTTTGCACCAAGTAAACCTGCCACCGTGCCGCCGATGCCTGCCTCCCAGGCTTTACGTGCAATTTCAGGATCCTTAATAACCGAGATCCCTGCAGATCTTATACCGGCATCCATCAATGCTTTCAGCAAATATATGCCATCTGATGCACCGCCGCCCAGCGGGTCATCACATTCATCCATAAATGCCCATAACCCTTCATTCGAAGTAACAGTTCTTATCGCCTCTTCAACAGGCATCATATGAAACATGAAGTCGTCTCTCAATTCCCAGAAAAGATCCGCCATATCTCTTCCCGCTTTCATAGCTAAATCCGTATCATTATTAGTTATTACAACACAGCTGGCTCCCGTTTCATATTTATCAGAGCCATAATAGCCACAAAACACTGCAACATTTTCAATATTTTCAATGCCTTCCCAGTAATTCGCACGAGCCATCAATTTTTTCATGTGATCGGTATCAGTCGTTGTACGTATTGCCGGCAAAATAAGCGGCGGCTGTGCTCTGAACATGAAAGGTTCAACTTCACCCTTTACTATTTTTTCAAGAAAAGCTGCCGCCTCCTGTTCTCTTTCGTAAACATCGACATGAGGATATGTATCATATCCGAATATCGCATCAGCCTTCTCTACCATTAAATCAGAAATATTGGCATGGAGATCCAGGAGCATCACTACAGGCATTTCATCCCCTGTGAAGCTTCTCACAAAGCTGAGGAAATCACCTTCGGCATCATCCAGCCCCTCAACTACCGCCGCACCATGCAGATGCAGCAGTATGCCGTCTACATCTTTCGGAAGTTTTTTCAGTTCCTTTTCAAAACCTCTTTTTATTTCTTCATAAGTGTCCAGTGGTATCGGGCCGGCCGGCCATGCCCCTGCTGCCATCAACGGCATGATATCCCAGCCGTTAACTTCAGCATAATCTATGTATCCGCCTACGACAGCTCCTCCTCCGTCGCCTCTGGCACCGCGCTGGGCATCAACTAATTGCTTCGCTTCATCCCAAATGCACTGTTTAAAACATTCTAAAGTTGTTAAATCAGTACTGAAACTATGTGTTTCTGTTACGAAACTCCCTATCGCTACTTTCATTGGATCCTCCTCACATTACAGCTTTTCAACCTCACCCAGATGTTTATATTCTTTAGTTATGCAAATGGCCGCTATTACAAATGCGAATGCATCTGCTACTGGCTGAGCCGCCCACACACCATTAAGTCCTATGATTCTCGGGAGGATCAAAAGCAATGGTACACAGAAAATAATAACCCTTGTTGTAGAGTTGAGCAGTGCCAGCCCTATCTTCCCTATACTGATATAATATCCTCCGACCAGTGTAGCGATCGAACCGAATGCAAAGAGCGCAATGTTGATCCTCAAAGCACCAACTGTAATATCAGCTAATTCACCTGCTCCTCCTGCAAAGAATTCCACAAGCGGGTTGGCAAATACCATTACCAGGATCTCTACAACGAGTATTACGATGAAACTCTGTATCATACCCGTTTTAATAAGAGATCTTACTCTGCCATTTGCTTTCGCACCATAGTTTACTGATGCAATCGGCTGCATTCCTGCAGTAAAACCTGTTACGAATGCATTCATCACATATACCATGTATGCATTAAATATGCCGAATGCCGCTATATGGAGATCACTGCCGCCCTGTATAACTATCTGGTTATTGATCACTGCTGTTGTTATCATCGGGCAGAACTGGAGCAGAAACATCGGGAACCCTATTCTGATCGAATCAGCGACATATCTGAAATTCATCTTCAGATTTCTGACAGAAAGCTGAAATACGTTTTTAGTACACTGCAGATACGGAATAAGAAAAATAGTTGCTGCAAGTCCTATAACGAAATCCCAGGCCGATGCAGCAGTTCCCCAGTGGCACTTGAATACAAGAATGTATTCGACAACGATAGCGCCCAGACCGCCTGCTACAAAGAAAATCGCGGCAGGTGTGGGTTTCTCCGCCAGTCTGCAGAAATAATATGCGATCTGCCCCAGAACACATGCGGGAATCATCGCAAAAAACACTTTCGCATAATCTGCAGCATATGGATATACGTCAGGTGTCGCTCCAAGCAGTGTAAGCAGCGGCTTCATAAAAATCATGCACAATACGCCTACAACTACCGACACAATAAGGCCAAACACAAGAATCGTCCCATATACATCCCGTGCACCTTCCTCATCTCCATCGCCAAGTTTGATTCCGGCAACTGTCGTACCACCTATACCAAGCATCATCGAAAGCCCCATGGCAAAATACATGAATATCACAGCTACTGCAATCGCGGCCAGTGCCATCGATCCTACGCCGTTTCCCATGAAGAATCCATCCAGGATCACAGCCAGGCAGGAAAAAAGAATACCGACTAAAGCTAATACCGAATATTTCCAAAACAAGCCTGTCATTGGTTTTGTTAACAGTTCACTATCCATTACAGGAACTTCTTTATTATCAAGCTTTTCCATGTTTTCCTCCTATATTCTCAATAATTTAAATACGTTACCTGCAGCAATCAACATCCATTGCAAATGCTCTTACAGGTGATCCATCTGCGTCTCTCAGCTTGAGCGGTGCAGCACAGAAAATAACTTCTTCAGGAAGCTCCATGCAGTTGACCATACCGAGAATGCATGGAACTCCTGCATTGGCAAAAGCAAAGTCAGGAACCTCTGTCCCTTCCGGAACACAATCCATGCCATCCCGGGGATCACCGAACATCGGAGCATCTATCGCGAAGCATTTGATGCCCTTGTCTCTGAGATATGCAGCCGCTTCAATTGTAATAAACGGACTTTCCCAGGTATAATTATCTTCTTTAACTCTTTTATCCCATCCTGTCGCCAGTATGCATATATCCCCGGCTTCCAGCTTTTCCGAGCCAGCCTCTTTCAGCATGTCTGTTGTGATTTCAAAGAACGGCCTGTCATTAGCAGCGATTTTAAGCACTTTAGCCTTACCAACGATCTTATCAAGATCCATTTTGTCCGTACCATCAGCATTTTCAAACCAGTGTCTGGCATTTTCAAGATGTGTACCGGTATGTGATGTCATCACATGTTTACTGCAAATGTATCCGTTATCCTTAATGGTCGCCAAGATTTCAGTTTCATAGGGGATATACGGATTACCGTAATACCAGAGCCCTTTTTCGATCGTGATACTTAAGTCATAAACTTTCATTTTCATCCACTCTCCTGTTCTTTTTATTATACATACATTTTATTATCTTTCCCGAAATATGCATATTGTCTTGTAGTACCTAAAACAGTTCTAACTTTTGTACAAAAAAACCACAAAGTTCAACTTTGTGGTTGTAGAAGTTCTATTTTTCTTTCGTTTTATGTAAACTTCCTGATCAGCTCATTCCTGTTTTTTACATTAAACTTAAGGAAAATATTGTATACGTGTTTCTTAACGGTCGATTCTGATATATACAATTTATCACTTATAGTTTTGTTGGTTTCACCATCGATGACATGTCTCAAAATTTCCCTTTCGCGTTTAGATAACAGTTCGTACTCCGGTATATTGCAATATTCATCCTCCACCGTAACGGGTTCATGATCTATAAAGCGACATAAAATGTTCTCAAGATGACCTATAAAGGTTTCCATAATAAAAACATCCTTCTCCTTTAACTGCCCATGAAGACTTGTTCTTAAAAAAGTAGCACAGGCAAACAGCTTGCCTTCTTTTTTTAGAAGGATACCACTATAGTACTCCGCATTATACATCATCATAAAATTTTTATAAAAAAAGGTTTTCACTTTCTCCTGGCTTTCAACAACGTCACAATCTCTGAACACTACTGACTTTGGGTATGACATTACATCATTGATAAAATCAGACTCGAAATATATTTCATTATATTCCTCTACTGATATCATTTCCTCCCCTACAGTAACTGCACTTTCTACTTTAACCGTGGTGTCTTCGTTTAATAATGAAAATGATCCTATTTTGAAGGGAACCATGTTCCTTATCAGGGAAAGGAATGTATAGCCCAGCGTTTTGATATCTTCACAGGCATATATTTCTTTTATTATTTCATTTATTTCAAGCCATTCTTTGTCTGTTAATAAATTCAAATATCCGACCTCCGCATGAATTGTATTTTTATACCTGTTAAAGCTTCTTTGTACTTTACCTTATTATAATATACATCCCCCTTATTTTGCCACTTTTAATTTGTACAGTTTATTATTTTTATGTCCTCTCATCATACCTGATGTAAATCGATCCCAATGTATTCGCCCGGTATATTGTATATCGTACCAAAACCGTTTTACTTTATCTTTGTATGAGTATATAATATAAACGTTACGCATAAAAGAAAGGACGTTTTAGCAATGGATTTCAATAAGGGAATCAAGGACGGTATTCCCATCGCACTCGGATACTTTTCGGTTTCTATCGCATTCGGTATCATGGCTGTGGAAGCCGGATGCACCTGGTTCGAGGCAGTGCTCATATCGCTGACAAACCTCACTTCCGCCGGGCAGTTCGCAGGCGTCACGGTCATCACCCATATGGGTTCATTCATAGAGATGGCTCTGATGCAGTTCGTCGTCAATTCCCGTTATGGTCTTATGGGCATAGCGCTTTCACAGAAAGTCAATTCCAGATTCAAGGGTATCTGGCGTATCATCCTGGGATTTGCGATCACGGATGAAATATTTGCAGTGGCCATAGGACAGGACAGTCAGGTCAGCAGAAGATATTTCGCAGGTCTTGCAGTCCTTCCCATAGCAGGCTGGACCGGCGGTACCCTTGTGGGTGCTGTCATGGGCAATGTCATGCCTGCAATGGTTACCAGCGCTCTTGGTCTGGCGCTCTACGGCATGTTCATAGCTGTCGTTGTCCCGAAGACAAGAGAAGACGGACATGTTCTGGCAGCCGTCATCATAGCTGTGGCCATCAGCGTCGCATTCCGGTATATCCCGTTATTCTCAGGGATATCCGCAGGCTTTGCCATAATAATATGTGCAGTTGCAGCATCTGCCGCCGGAGCATTGTTATTCCCTGTAAAGGAGGATGATCAGTAATGGACTTCATATCATTCGTACCGTATCTCATCGTTATGGCAGGTGTGACATACCTGGTAAGAATCATCCCTTTCGTACTGATGAACAAGAAAATCGAAAACAGGTTCATAAATTCGTTCCTGTACTACACACCGTATACAGTGCTGTCAGCCATGACATTCCCTGCTATACTCTACGCCACGGACAGCATGGTCCCCGCTGCAGCAGGCCTGCTGACAGCGATCTTCCTGGCGTACAGGAGAAAGGGCCTCATCGTCGTAGCCATCGGTGCATGCCTTGCAGTATTCATCGTAGAGGCCGTCATGGCGCTGATCTGATCATCCTGATACGGCAGCGTCCGCCATCTGTACAGCTTACACAGAACATACACAGAATGCAAAAACACAGCAGATATCATCTTTTCCATCTGCTGTGTTTTTCTGTTTGTCTTTTCCTGCGTATTTACGGGAAGTGATCCTTAGTCTTTAGTCTGCTGCTTCCTGATGAAGCAGTCTGTTAAAAGTTATCTATTCTGTTTTCTGTCCAGCTCTTCCAACTGATCGCAGAGCTTTTCCACCCTGTCCAGATCATCTTTCATGAATGCGGCGGTTATATCTGCTTCAAGTTCCTGCTTCCTCCGGTCGATTTCAAGATACTCCGGATCGAAATATCTGTCATAGACCATCTTTCGGAATTTGCGGGCGCGCACACGTCTCAGTGTATTGTCCTCTGCCAGCAGTATATAGTCTGCACAGTTTGCCACGAGATAAAAGTCATGGCTCACCATCAGTACTGTACCGCTGTATTCCGAAACCGCCTTTTCCAGCGCCGCCTGTGCGTAGAGATCCAGATGACTTGTAGGTTCATCAAGTATCAGAAGCTGTGCATCCGATGCAGCGATCACTGCTATCTGGAGCAGGTTCTGCTCGCCTCCGGAAAGCTCTCCCGCCTTCTGATCCAGGACTTTTTCTTCGAGACAGTAACCTGAAAGATACTCTCTTATCTCTGTCCTCGTGTCGAAACCTGCGTCCTGCATTATCTGATATACTGTTTTGTCCTCGTCCAGCATCTCTCCCTGGAGCTGTGACATGCAGGCGTATCTCGTATCTTCATCTATGTGTATCGCCGGGTCGTCGTTTTTGAGGATATCGCGTATCAGCGTCGTCTTACCTGTTCCGTTGGCTCCCACAACAGCTACTTTCTCGCCTGCCTTTAGCTGGAAATCCACATTTTCCAGCAGGTCGTCATCAAATCCCACGTTGTATCCTGTGACACTGAGTACCGTCTTGTCATCCTCTGTCTCCACCTGCGGCAGAGTGATCTCCGGCTCTCTTATCTCTATGAAAGGTGCTTTTATCTGTCTCGCGATAAGACGATCCAGCTGCGTCTGCTTAGCATTCACCGCGCGTCCGATAACGGGATTGACTTTTTCAGTCGCTCTTTTGCGGAGTATGTCCACCATTTCCTGGGTACGCTCTATTTCCTCCTGCTCTTCGATACTCTGACGTTTAAGCTCTGCTTTTTCTCTCGATACAGCACATCTGTATTCCGTGTAGCTGCCGTCGAATTCCTGTATGTCGCCGTTCTCAAGGTGCAGGATCTTGTTGAAGCAGTGATCCAGCAGATACCTGTTGTGGGTTATCACCAGCAAAGTTCCATCGTAGCTGTTTATCAGCTGACAGAGACTCCCCAGATTACCGAAATCCAGGAAAACGTCCGGCTCGTCCAGCACCAGCAGGTTCGGTGACAGCAGCATTTCTCTCATTATCTGCAGCAGCTTGTACTCTCCGCCGCTTATCTGCGACAGCGACACTTCTGCCAGTTCTCCCATCCCTGCCGTATTGAGCTGCCTGCGTATATTGCTTTCATAGTTGTCTCCGTCCATGGATCCGTTCAGATCAAGAAGCTGCTGATATTTTTCATAAAGGGGCTCCGGATCCTCTGACGACGCCAGTTCCTCGCAGACTGCTGCGATATCCTGCTGTATCTTCATGAATCTCTCGCTGAGATACCCGAAGACCGTGCAGTCCCTGTCCTTGTCCCTGGTGCTGAACTGGCTGGCATATCCCGTCCTGCAGTCCTCGTCCCTCGTGATGACACCGTCGTAAAGATATTTTTCCGGACGGATGAGTATATCTGCAAGGGTTGATTTGCCGGTGCCGTTGCTGCCTATCAGCGCACAGTGGCATCCTGTTTCCAGTGTGAAGGATATTTCGTTATACAGATCCTTCGACGGAAATCCGTATGAAAATTTTTCTACCTGTATCATTTCCCTGTGTTCCCCTTTCTCTATAAGATTTCCTTGTTGAAATGACCTCTCGTGTCAGTCTTCTGATCGAAAAGTGATCTATCTGATATTCCGTTCAGCTTTTCTGTCGCTGCTCTGGCTATCTTCCGGACTTCATCTCCAGTCTCGGTGGTAAAGCTTAACCTGAATGCTTCTATCCCCTCTATATGTGGCATTTCATCAAGGAGATTCAGTACTTTGCCATTAAGTATGGTCGTTGAACAGTCTTCATGAGAAAGTATCGGAAAGCTGCCGTACTCATCTCGGAGTTCATAAGTCCTATATCTGCATTTGCCGCACTGTCCCATCTTCTTCATAGGACAGTACTTCGTGAACATCAGCGGAGCACGTCCATAGACTATCATTTCAAGTGAAGGATATCCATCGTTGACTCTGCGGTATTCGTTTATAAGATCGGTTATCTGCTGTCTGTTCAGTTCATAGGACAGGGTGACTCTGCGTGCTCCCAGTCTGTAAAGCTCATAGCAGCTGACAGAGTTCACCACATTGAGGGAATAATCGGTAATGAAAGGATTGCTGTCCCTGTAATGGAAAATGCCGCCGTACCCACCGATAAGCAGTTCACCTTCCCTGTCTCCATAGCTGTTCTGGTTCCTTCTTACTATATTGTCGAAATATATTGTTTTTATCCCGCTGCTGACACAGGCGTCGTACTGTTCCTTAGTAGTCACAGATGCCGTGAGATACGGCTCTGCCAGCGGGAATGAGATCTTTTCTTTTGCAGATACAGTTTTTTCTCTGTTTTTACGGCTGCTGAGCTTCGCCTCGTACAGTTTACTGACGATCTCTCTTCTGGCGCTGTTCAGCATACCTGCAGGAACGAAGGCATTGTATCCTTCGAACTGAAGGTCGCCAAGTCGAAATACCGTGTCGTTGAGCTTCGAAAGCTGCTTCCTTACCTGTTCCTCAGTGGCAGGACTTTTTACGGCTTCACTGATGACATCTTCGCTCTCATAAATGTACGAAAGTCCGAAGCCTGTGGCATCTATCACCAGTTTAGCACCGGGATATGCGTAAACTTTAAGATCGAGAGGGAAACGTCTGTATTCTCCCTCCTGAGAGCTTTCAAGTTCCCTGTAGAATTTCTGGTCCTTTGTCTTGTATACTCTGTCACCTGATGAAAGCTTTTCTTTTATCTTTATATAGCATGTCCTGTCTGCGCTGTTTATCAGCCTGCCGTTCCTGTCGTAGAGCTTCACCACTGACAGATTGATATCTTCTCCATCATGGTCTATCCTGATGATGTCGTTCTGATTCAGCACACGGCTCAATGATATTTCATACATGCCTTTGAAGTATCCCTTTACCCTGCCGATCTCGTACCCGAAATTGTTAGGCCTGCTGATATTGGTGATATCGCCTGCATCTTCGTGGAAAAGATAGCCTTCTGTATATGTCCTGTTGAATGTCTTTTCCAGGTCCTGCCGATCTTCGTCCGTCAGTCTCCCGCCCAGCGCTTTCCTGTATTTTGCCACGACATTTGCCACATATGCGGGCTCTTTCATCCGGCCCTCTATTTTCAGCGAGTCCACTTTCTTCAGCTGATCTATATAATCTATCGTATTGAGATCCTTCGTGGAAAGGATATAGTTTCTTCCCAGGAGTCTTTCCTCAGTCATATCTATGATCTCATAAAGCTTGCGGCAGGAGCCCACACATCTGCCCCGGTTACCGCTCCTGTAGCCGATAAGTCCGGACATGAGACAGTTGCCTGAGTATGACACGCACAGCGCACCGTGGACGAATATCTCAAGGGGTATCTTTGCTTCTTTTTTTATCCTCAGCACCTCATCCATGTCTGTCTCCCGGGCCAGTACCACACGATCCGCACCCAGCTCTCTGAAAAGCATGGTACCGTCGATATCGTCTATACCCATCTGCGTCGAACAGTGCACCTCCATGTCTGCAAAGTGCTCTTTCATGTAGTTGAAAACAGCCAGATCCTGCACTATCACGCCATCCACGCCGATATCGTTCAGCTGCTGCAGCTGGGTCCTCATGTCGCTGATCTCACTTTCGAATACGATGGTATTCATCGTAACATATATCTTAACGTCTCTCAGGTGTGCATAGCTGACCGCTTCAGCAAGTGAATCTGTATCGAAGTTGTCCGAATATGCACGGGCGCCGAATTTTGTGAGTCCCAGATATACTGCGTCGCACCCTCCGGATACCGCAGCTTTCAGGGCCTCCATATTTCCTGCCGGTGCCAGTAATTCCGTCATCTCTGTCTCCTGTCTCGTATCTGTATATCGATCTTTCTGTAATAACTTGCTCTGTTTATTCAGAGTATAATCTATCATATTTCCTGTATGATTTCAAATCTGCAAACATGTGTGATCTTGTCATGTGATCACCTGGTCTTGAGCTCCTTCCACATCTGGCTGTACAGGGCTGTGGTCTCATCGTCCAGGGTCTTGTATACCTCGCACTTTTTCAGTACATCTTCGCTCGGGAAGATGAGCCGGTCATTCTTCACATCATCATCCAGATTTTCAAACACTGCCGTATTAGGCGTCGGGTAATAGATGTATTCAAAGTTCTGCGCTGCAACATCCTCCCTGCACAGAAAATCCAGGAATTTCAAGGCTCCGTCATGGTTCCTGCCCTTTTTCATCATCGCCCATGAATCTATCCAGATATTGGAACCTTCCTCCGGCAGCACATATTCAAGATCCTCCTCATATTCATGAGCCAGATACGCTTCTCCGGAATAGCACACCGCCAGCGCAGCGTTCCCGGCCACCATTTCCTCTCGTACCTCGTCCACGAAGTATGCCTCCACATCCGGTTTCTGCTTTATCAGCAAGTCCTGTGCCTGCTTCAGCTGGCTGCGATCCGTGGTATTCAGGGAATATCCTTTGTACTTCAGCGCACACATATATGCGTCGCGGATGCTGTTCTGCATTATTATCTCACCGGAATATCTGCCGTTGAACAGGCTTTCCCAGCTGGTTATCTTCTCATCTATCATCGAAGTATTATAAAGTATACCTACAGTCCCCCAGAAATACGGTATGCTGTAATCATTGCCCGGATCGTAGACTTGCGCCAGTTTCCAGTAAAAATCACCGATATTATCCGCATGCTTCATACTGCTGCGGTCGATCTTCACAGTCTCCCCCTCCGATATCAACCTCTCTATCATATAGTCGGAGGAACATATCAGATCGTATGGTATCGTGCTGGATGTATACTTCGAATACATCTCCTCCGGCGTTGTAGCTTCCTCGTAGAGAACCTTTATACCGGTTTCCTTTTCGAACTGCTTCAGCACGGCGGGCTCCATATACTCTCCGTAATTCAGGACCGTTATCGTATCGCCGCCTGACGGCTGCACGTCTGTTGAAGTGTCCTCCTCGCCTGTGCTGCCGCAGCCTGCTGTAACAAAGACCAGCATCACCGCCAGCACAGATATCATATATCTTCTGAGTCTTTTTCCGATCATGCATCCACCTCCCCGGCCTGTATCCTTCTCTGCCGTATGCGAGGCATATAGTTCACCAGCAGCAGTATCACAAGGACCACGGCGAATATCAGCGTGGAAAGTGCATACATTTCCGGTTTTATACCGCGTTTCAGCTCTCCGTAGATCATTGTGGAAAGTGTGTTTATGCCTGCACCCTTGGTGAAATATGTCACGACAAAGTCATCCATGGACATAGTCATTGCCATGAAAAAACCGCTTATCACAGCAGGGAAAATATTCGGCAGCACGACTCTGATGAATGCCGTCACACTGCCTGCTCCAAGATCCCTTGCCGCTTCATATACACTTATGTCCATCTGCTGCAGCTTAGGCAGTATGCAGAGGACGACATAGGGTATATTGAAAGTGACATGAGCCAGAAGTATGCTGACATATCCAAGATCAGTGAATCTGGAAAACCACAGCATCAGTGCTATACCTGTCACGATATCTGCGTTCAGCATCGGTATATTGCCAAACCCCAGAGTCAGAGAATAGCTTCTTTTCTTCATGGCATCTATCCCTACGGATGCCAGCAGACCTATCAGCGTTGCCAGCACATCGCTGTTATGAAATAGGGTCTGATACCATTCCAGCGTGAATCCTCCCCACACGACCCTGGAACGTGATGCATTGAAAGACAGCACCACCAGCACAGCTATGGGTATATACAGAAACGCGATGATGAGCGCCATATATGATTTCATGAAAAACCGACTTTTCCTTACCATATGCGGCTCTCCTTTCCTTCTTCATTACCGGCAGTGAACATCATACTTATGAGTACGAATATCATAAGCGCTATTGAAAGCCCTGATCCCAGATTCCAGTTCATGCTGGTAGAGAATTCCTGTTCGATTATATTGCCTATCAGCATCACTTTGCCTCCCCCCAGTATATCCGGGATGGCGAATGTAGTCAGCGACGGCACGAACACCATGGTTATGCCGCTGATGATTCCCGGTCTTGTGAGGGGTATCATTATCTTTGTAAGCACTGCACGTGGAGGAGCCCCAAGATCCCTTGCGGCTTCGATTATATCCTCCCTCAGTTCAGATACTGCATTGTATACCGGCAGTATCATGAAAGGGAGATAGTCGTATACCATGCCTATCACTATCGCAGCACTGGAATTGGCAAGATCCTGTCCCGGTATCCCCAGCGCCCCCAGGAAACCGTTTATTATACCGTTCCTGGACAGCAGCAGCTGCCACGCCATTATCCTCAGTACGAAATTCACCCACATCGGCAGTATGACTATGATGGCCATCATTCCCTGCCTGCCTATATCAAGCTTGCGCAGGATCACCGCCAGCGGGTATGCCAGCAAAAGACATATGACAGTGCAGACCACCGCCAGCCACAGTGCCAGCAACAGTGACTTCAGATGCACCGGCTGGAATATCGCCAGTATATTGCCCAGTGTGAAACCGCCGCTGCCGTCCCTGAGTGCATAAAAAACTATCATAAATACCGGAAGCACCGTGAAACCGATTATCCATATGATATAAGGTGCTGCCAGCAAACTTCTTTTATTCATCCTTACCGATTACCTCCTGAGCCTCAGATGCAGGTTTGTGCATTATCTGTATGTTCTCCGGTTTCACGTAAAGACCGATCTCCGTTCCCGGGTGGTATGCCACCGTACTGTGAGCAAGCCATTCGAATCCTCCTGCCTGCACTTTCATCTCGTAGTGGACTCCCTTGAACAGTATTGAAGTCACGATGCCGTCCATCATACCTTCTCCCGGTGCCCTGAACTCCATGTCTTCAGGACGTATGACCACATCCACCTGTTCATTGATGCCGAATCCTGAATCCACGCATGGAAAAGCGCAGCCAAGGATCATAACAAGGCGGTCCTCCGGCATAACGCCGTCTATGATATTGCTTTCACCGATAAAGTCCGCAACGAATGCGTTCTGCGGCTCATTATATATGTCCACCGGTGTGCCCATCTGCTGGATCAGTCCGCGGTTCATGACGATGATCCTGTCAGACATAGTCAGCGCCTCTTCCTGATCATGGGTGACGAATATGAATGTGATCCCCAGCTCATTCTTTATCTTGATAAGTTCCTTCTGCATTTCCTGGCGCAGCTTAAGATCCAGTGCCCCCAGCGGCTCATCCAGCAGGAGCACCTTCGGCTCATTGACTATTGCCCTGGCAATAGCTACACGCTGCTGCTGTCCTCCTGACAGATACATGGGATGACGATCCTCGAATCCCTCAAGATCCACCAGTTTCAATGCATACTTTATTTTATCCTGTATATATGACCTGCTCTTCTTTTTGAGTTTCAGTCCGAAAGCGACATTCTCGCCTACACTCATATGAGAAAACAGTGAGTACTTCTGGAATACCGTATTGATATTTCTCCTGTCCGGCGGCAGATCTGTGATGTCTTTTCCCTCGAATATCACGCTTCCCTCGTCCGGAGTCACGAATCCGCCTATGATACGCAGCGTAGTTGTCTTGCCGCATCCGGAAGGTCCCAGCAGCGTCACGAATTCATTTTTTCCTATATCTATACTGAGATCATCCAGAATTTTTTTCCCGTCAAAGGATTTAGACAGGTGCTGTAAATTTAAGATCGACTGTTCCATGCTGATGCTCCTCGTAATATATTTTTTCTTTCATCAAAATGTCGGCGGCGTGCTCACCCATATGAATTTCGCCGGAACGACTCCTGTATTCCCGATATAATGCGTCCTGTTCGCAGAAAAGTAGAAGCTCTCCCCTTCTTTTACCGTGTAAACGTTTTCCCCGAGATGCAGATTCAGACACCCGGATATGACATATCCGAACTCCTCGCCTTCATGGGGCTTGTCCTCCTGAAGCTGCTCTCCCGGTCTGATGGTCACCAGCAGCGGTTCCATCTGGTTCTGCTGGGCATTCGGCACTATCCACCGTATGCTGTTGCCCGCTTCGTCGATCTTCTCGGAAAACGCGTCCTCTGAGTAAACGATGTGTTCCTGTTCAGTTTCCCTGAAGAACTCTGACGGCGTAGTTCCAAGGCATTCGATCAGATCCAGCAGTGTCACCACAGACGGTGCCACCTGTCCCCGCTCAAGCTGGGATATGTATCCCTTTGTCAGCTCCGCGCGATCTGCCAGCTCCTGCTGCGTCAGCCCGTTCCTGTTCCTCAGATCCCTGATTTTTTCACCTATCCTGCTGTTCACATTATTTGGTTCCATTTTTCCGTTTCCATTTCTCTCCATCGCACGTATATCGAACAAAATGTTGATTATACCTAAACTTTAGTCGCGATTACGATTATACTATCATTAAACAGAAAGTCAACTATTATTATCTTTTTTCCATGCATTTTTCTTTGACGAAATTCATGAAATCCACAGCTGCCGGAGGAATGAATACATGATCGTCCGTCACCATGAAAAAACGCCTCTCGCGGGACGGCGATTTTATCTTCATGATCTCGACATCCAGCTTGTGGAGCATGTCCATATACGGCACCACAGCTATACCGAACCCCTTCGCCACAAGACCTGCTATGACCTGGTCCTCCTCCGTCTCGTATGCGATGTCCGGCAATATGCCTGCGTCGTCGAACATCTTTTCGATGACTCTGCGTATACCGGAGCTCCTGTCGAAGAAGACCTGCCTGTACCCCTCGGTGTCAGAAAGACTTATCTCGTCTGCACACGCCAACGGATGACCCTTCGGAGTTATCAGTACGAGCTCCTGATTTTCCACCGGTACGGCAGTGAATCCGTCAGTTTCCTCCGGCTGTGAGGCAAACACTATATCGAATTTCTTCGCGGCCAGCCCTGCAAGCAGATGCTCCGTCAGATCCGTATGGAAAGTGAATCTGATATCACGCTCCGGGAAAACCTTCAGAAAATCCGCGGCCAGCCCCGGTACGAAATCCACTCCAAGAGGCCGCACGAACCCCAGCCTTATCAGTCCTTCTCCACGGGAGCTTCTCTGCAGCGAAGCCACGCCTTCATCCAGCACCGCCAGTGACTGCCTGGCGTATTCCAGGAATTCCTCTCCGAAGCGTGTCATCACCGTATGCCTGCCCGCCTTCTCGAAAAGCGCCACTCCCAGTTCCTTCTCCATCTGCCTTATGGCATGGCTCAGACTGGGCTGTGATATGCAAAGGTATTCTGCCGCTCTGGTATAGTGTTTCATTTCTGCCAGAGTCACGAAATAGCGAAGATGATAAAGATTCACGATATGTCCTCCTTTATTTATGTCCATAAATATCACTCCTGAATATTATAGCCCTTATCATAGATAAATTCTATTATTTCATGAAAATTATTCATTTGATATTATGTATCAGCAGAGATAGACTTGATATCAGATGAACCGATACAGCTGCGAAAGCTGACAGAAGAGTAACAAGAAAGAAGGAAAAAAGATGGAATCAGTGACTTATCAGGAAAAAGAACAGATCTCGGACAGACACACATGGCGTGGTGAAGCTGCGCTTGCCATAGCTGTAGTCATAAACAGCTTCGGTGTAGTGCTTATGCTATATGCTGGTTCAGGCATATCAGCAGTATCCAGCGTACCATATGCATTTTCAAGGGTATTCGATGGTCTGACACTGGGTACATGGACATATCTCTTCCAGGGATTCCTGGTGGCATGTCTGATGATACTCAGAAAGCGTTTCGTGCCGGAGTATCTGTTCAGTTTCGTGGTAGGTTTCATATTCGGAGAACTCATCGACTTCTATGAACTGTGGATAAATATACTCCCCCAGACGATAGTATGCCGTTTCATATATTTCGCTGCCAGCTTCACGCTGTTCAGCATCGGCATAGCACTTTCCAACAGATGCGGACTGCCGATAATCCCTACGGACCTGTTCACAAGAGAACTGTCAGACATAACCGGCGTCGCATACACGCGTATAAAGATCGTATTCGATGTGATGTGCCTTGCGGCAACAGCTTCTCTGACATTCTTCTGCCTGGGACATGTGGACGGCCTGGGCATCGGCACAGTCATAGCAGCCTTCACGCTGGGCAAGGCAGTAGGCATCACAGGCAGGAAAATGGACAAGTCTCTGCAGTTCACCACATTCCTGGAAAAACGCCCACTCAGGAAAGCCCGCTGAGGCTGACGTCAAGGTTTATCTGTACTTGATATTGCACGCCTGGTGCTGCTGTTATCCGAAAAATCCAAAATAAAAGTGCCGAAAAACATAAAACAGAATTGTATACAATGCATATTTTTCACAATGATCGCCTGTCGCTCATATATACCCGTAACGCTTTCTGTTCTTCGCCATCAGCGTCATTGTAAGTACAACGGCCAGGCCTTCGGCTACTATTATGGCAAACCATATCCCGTCAAGTCCGAAGATCGCAGGGAGTATTATGACGCAGGAGCATTCGAATACGATTATCCTTGAAAAGGATATCAGTGCAGAAACAAAACCGTTGTTCAGCGCAGTGAAGAAAGACGAACCAAACATGTTGAATCCGCTTATGAGGAAGGATATCACATATATCCTCATCCCGTACACTGTAAGGTCGTACAGCCCTTTATCATAGCTCACAAAGATATATGTCAGCGCTCCCGCGAAGATCTCAGCCAGGATCACAAGAGAAATACCTGCAGTTCCTATGATGGTCATACTTTTTTTAAAAATATTCCTGAGCTCATCATGGTTCTCCGCGCCGTAATTGTAGCTGATCACAGGTGCGCTTCCCATCGAATAGCCTATATAGATAGCAGCGAAGATGAACGCCACATACATTACCACGCCATATGCAGCAACACCGTCTTCACCGGCGAGCTTCAGAAGCTGCCAGTTATACAGCATCGTGACCACCGACGCTGATATCTGCGTCAGCAGTTCCGATGCTCCGTTAAGACAGCCCTTGACGAAAACCGAACTGTAAAATCGTGTTTTCACCAGACTCAGCAGGCTGTCATTCTTTCGTATGAAATAGATAACAGGTATGAAACCTCCTGCGAATTCGCTCACTGACGTCGCTGCCGCTGCACCCTCTATGCCCCAGCCAAAGCCCGCTATAAAGAGCAGATCCAGTACTATGTTCGCCACACCGGATATCACCGTGACCATAAGACCGAGCTTCGGTTTTTCCGCCGTTACGAACAGCGCCTGGAATGCGAACTGAAGCATGAAAAAAGGCAGCGACAGCAGTATTATCCTGCCGTAATCCATACAGTATCCCAGAAGATCGCCTTCAGCTCCGAGCAGTATCACTATCTGTTTAAGAAACAGCTGACCTGCAACCGACAGTACGACGCCACCCGCAAAGGTCGCATATATGAACATGGAAAAATACCGGTTCGCTTTATCAGACTCCTTCTCCCCGAGGGTCTTGCCTACTATTGCTGCACCGCCTGTTCCGAACATGAATCCCAGAGATCCAAACACCATAAGCATCGGCATAATGAGATTCACCGCAGCGAATTGAGTTTTCCCGGCGTAATTTGAAACAAACAGACCATCGACCACCCCGTATATGGATGTAAATATCATCATTATTATGGATGGCAGCACGAACCGTACAAGCGTCGCATAGGTAAAATGTTCCGACAGTCTTATCCTCATTATTACACGCCTTTCATTAAAAAAAACAATATCACATGATACCATTCTATCACAGGCTCCGCCTGATTTTCCACTGCAACAAAAAAGCGAAGTGACAATAATGCCGCTTCGCCTGAAAAACGCTCTTTTATATGTATGTCGATCCTAAAGTCGATGAAAATGCGCCCGTAACTATGCTTGCAAACACGCCGATAGCCCATATCACTACTGCTATGACGCCGAGGATGAATCCGGCCTTT
>CAJJPZ010000024.1 GCA_905193765.1 uncultured Eubacterium sp. | reverse complement strand
GGGCCATTAGCTCAGTTGGTCAGAGCGTCCGGCTCATAACCGGCAGGTCCGGGGTTCAAGTCCCTGATGGCCCACCAATTTAATATAAGTAGTATGCCCAGATAGCTCAGTTGGTAGAGCAGGGGACTGAAAATCCCCGTGTCCTTGGTTCGATTCCGAGTCTGGGCACCACTTATTAGTAAAGATAATCTCTTGCTGACATTGTCCGAGGGGTTATTTTTCATTATACAGATTTAAAGCCTGACAGGAGGAACTGATGGCACAGTTATATTACAGATACAGCACGATGAATGCCGGTAAATCCATCGAGGTCATCAAGGTGGCCTACAACTATGAGGAACGCGGGAAAAAAGTACTGGCGCTTGTACCCGGTGTCGATGACAGGTATGGTAAAGGTGTTATAACTTCAAGGATAGGACTGCAGAGAGAAGCCACTATCGTGAACGAAGATACCAATATCCTGGAAGTTTTCATGCGGGAGAACAACGTGGAGCCTATAGACTGTGTCGTGATCGATGAATGTCAGTTTCTTAAGAAACATCATGTGGAGGAACTTATAGAGATCGTGGACAGTTTCGATATACCGGTACTGGCGTACGGTCTGAAAAACGATTTCAGGAATGAACTTTTCGAGGGATCATATTATATGCTTATATATGCTGATAAGATCGAGGAGATAAAGACGATATGCTGGTGCGGCAGGAAAGCGACGATGGTCGCCAGGGTCGTGGACGGCAAATTCGTCAAGAGCGGCGAACAGATAATGGTAGGCGGCGATGATATGTATGTTTCTCTGTGCCGTAAACATTACAATGAAGGGCGTCTGGGTCCTAAAGAATAGAAGCGCGCCGGCCCTGCCATGTGTTCCTTTCGCGGAGTTTCCTGTGAATGCTGTTCAGGATGGTCCTTTTCCTGTAGCTCCATTCAGGGTGTATGAGAGTTGAACGCGGGGCATCCCCGGATATCCTGTGCACGACGATCCCGGGCGGGATCAGTTCGAGTGCTTCTATGGCAAGATCGACATATTCATCTATCGATGAGAAGGATATATAGTCAGGATACGACTTTTCCATACGTGATCCTTTCACTAGATTGAACATGTGGAGTTTGATTCCCCAGATATCCTGTCTGCATACATGTTTTACAGAATCGAGCATCATTTCCCTGCTCTCACCCGGAAGACCGAGTATCAGATGGGTGACGACGGGGATATTTTTTTCTGTAAGTTTCCTGACAGCGTCGTCGTATTCCTTTACCGAATAGCACAGATTCATCGCTTCGGATGTCTTTTCGTGTATGGTCTGCAGTCCAAGTTCGACCCACATGAAAGTCTTCTGATTTATTTCAGACAGAAGTTCTACGACGTCATCGGGGAGACAGTCCGGTCTTGTGGCTATGGCGATACCTACGACGTCTGGGAAATCCAACGCAGGTAAGAATTTGTCACGCAGTTCGGATGCAGGGGCGTATGTATTGGTGTGGCTTTGAAAGTACGCCATATAGCGCGCATCAGGCCATTTTCCGGAAAGAAGCCTGATCTGGCTCGTGAGGTCTGCGCTTATGTCGCCTGAGCCTGACGCCATGTCTCCTGACCCACTGGATGAACAGAAGAGACAGCCGCCTGTCCCCTTGCTGCCGTCGCGGTTCGGACACGTGAAACCACCGTCTACGGCAAGTTTTATGATCTTGCCGCCAAATTTTTTACGGAGGTATGTATTTACTGTATTGATACGGAGCTGCTGACCGTCGGAAGTGTCGAAGATCAGCGGCGTGTCCTGTGAGGCCTGCTTTATGTCATTCTCCTGCATTTATAATCTCCTTTGCATGAACATCTATTTATGGTATAATCTAAGTTATGGTTATACGTATTATACAGCTTTTTAAGGTGAATTGAAATGGTTTTTGAAAGGAAGAAAATCGAAACAGGTGCAGGCTGCGTACACTGCAGCCATGAAAACAATATCGAGATGCCGCCTGACAGCTTCAGTGAAGCGCTGGAGAAACCATCGGTACTGTTGCACAGCTGCTGCGGACCGTGCAGTACGGCTGTCGTGGAGCGGCTGGTGGAGGAATTCAATGTCACTGTATTCTTTTATAACCCATGTATAACTGAAGAAGAGGAATACAACAGGCGGAGATGCGCCCAGATATCTTTCATAAAGCAGTTCAACCTTGAGAATACAGGAAAATTCATAATAAAATACACGGAAAGCGACTACAGACCGGCGGACTTTCTAAACGCAACAGCGAGTCTGGAATCAGAGCCTGAGGGCGGAGCCAGGTGCAGGGTGTGTTTCAGACAGCGTCTTGAGAAAACCGCTGAAACGGCAAGCCTGAAGGGATACGATCTCTTCGGAACGACACTGACTGTCAGCCCGCATAAGAACTACGGCATAATTTCGGAAACAGGCAGAGAACTTGCTGTGAAATACGGAGTCTCATTCCTTGACAGAGACTTCAAGAAGAAAGATGGATTCAAACGGTCCATAGAACTTTCGAAAAAATACGATCTATACCGCCAGAATTACTGCGGATGCAAATATTCAAAAAGATAGGAGAAAGAAGAAATGGGAAAAGCGATGATTCCTGAAGGTTATACGCCTGTGATCGATTATATGGAAAGCCAGAGAGCGATAAAGAAAATAAAGGATTTCTTTCAGCAGGAGCTGGCATACGGTCTTCAGCTCAGAAGAGTGTCAGCACCGCTGTTCGTGGCGCCGGAAACAGGACTCAACGATAATCTCAACGGCGTTGAGAGGACAGTGAGTTTCACTGTTAAAGACATGGGTGAGAAGACTGTCGAGATAGTGCAGTCTCTTGCAAAATGGAAGCGCATGGCTCTTGGAAAATATGATTTCAAGCCGGGTACGGGACTTTACACGGATATGAACGCCATAAGAAGGGATGAGGAGCTGGACAACCTTCACTCCATCTATGTGGATCAGTGGGACTGGGAGAAAGTCATAAACAAAGAGGACAGGACAGAGGAGTATCTGAAGAAAACAGTCGTAACGCTCTACAATGCCCTGAAAAACCTCAACGACTATGTCAACAGACTGTACAGGGATCTCAGGACAGATCTGCCGAACGAGATATTCTTTGTGACGTCTCAGGAACTCGAAGACATGTACCCTGACATGACTCCGAAGGAAAGGGAGGACGCCATAGCAGCAGAAAAGCGTGCGGTGTTCATCCAGAAAATAGGTGGAAAACTGAAATCCGGTGAAAAACACGACGGAAGAGCTCCGGACTATGACGACTGGGAACTCAACGGAGATATAATCCTCTGGAACGATGTGCTGGGGCGTGCTTTTGAGATATCATCCATGGGCATACGTGTGGATGAGGATGCGATGGACCGCCAGCTTGCGGAAGCCTGCGCAGACGAACGCCGCAGTATGGAATTCCACAGGATGATCCTTGAGAAGAAGCTGCCTTACACCATAGGCGGAGGTATAGGGCAGAGCAGATTATGCATGTATTTTCTGAGGAAGGCACATATCGGAGAAGTACAGGCTTCGATATGGCCGGATGATATGATAGATGAATGCAGGAAAAACAACATCTTCCTGCTGTAGTATGCTGGCTTTGACGGGGGAATATGAGATACGCTGATCTTGTTATAGATAACAGAAGTGACAATACGGACAGACTTTATACATACGGATGCGATGATGATTCTGTGGTTCCTGGCAGCAAGGTGCATGTACCTTTCGCAAGGGGAAGCAGACTGCGCGATGCATATGTCGTTTCCATGGCGGACAGCGTCAGCGAGGAACTGACCGGGAAGATCAGGAACATCAGCAGCAGAGACGAGGATGTTTCACTGACGGAAGAGATGATGAGGACAGCTGTATGGATGAAAAAAAGATATCTGTGCAGATATATTGACACCATAAAATGTTTCACCCCTGCAGGCAGCAAGGCAGTCAGGAGAGAGCAGAGGGATCCTGTTGCAGAAGATGCGGGAAGTCCCGATACGGAGAAGAGCCTGACGCAGCAGCAGCAGGATGCACTTGACAGGATAGAAGGTTCGATCAGCGCCGGGGTGCACGACCGTTTCCTGCTGCACGGAGTGACCGGCAGCGGCAAGACGGAAGTCTACATCCGGGCAGCGGCAGCAGCCGTGGATCGTGGGAAAACAGCCATCATACTCGTTCCTGAGATATCTCTGACAGGACAGCTCACCGAGCGGTTCACCGCGAGGTTCGGCAGGGAGGCGGTGGCTGTGCTGCACAGCAAGCTCACTAACGGCGAACGTTACGATCAGTGGCAGAAGATAAGACACGGAGAAGTACAGATCGTCATAGGGGCCAGGTCGGCTGTTTTCGCACCGCTGGAAAACATAGGCCTGATCGTTCTGGATGAGGAACACGAGGCAACGTACAAATCGGATTTCACCCCGAAATACGATACGGCTGAAGTGGCTCTGAAGAGAGTACAGGACAGAGACAACAGCGGCGTACTGGTGCTGGGTAGCGCAACGCCTTCAGTGGTGACATATCACAGAGGTCTTGAAGGCATATTCAGGATAATAAAGCTGACAGAAAGGTATAATAAGGTAAGGCTCCCTGATGTATCTGTTGTGGATATGCGGGAAGAGCTGAGAAGCGGCAACAGGTCAATAATAAGCAATGAACTGTATGTCAACATGAAGGAGCAGCTTGCAGCCGGACGCCAGGTGATGCTTTTCCTTAACAGGAGAGGTTACTACACTTTCATTTCCTGCCGTGAATGCGGATATGTGGTGAAATGTCCCGACTGCGGGATATCGCTGACATATCACAGGCAGGAGGGAAAGGCGGTATGTCATTACTGCGGACACCGGGAAGATATACCCGAAGTATGTCCGGAATGCGGCAGCAGATATATCAGGTTCTTCGGCAGCGGGACTGAGCAGGTGGAGGAGACCGTTGCGGAACTCTTTGACGGATACAGGACGGACAGGCTTGACTTCGATACTGTGAAGAAGCGGGGAGAACTGAGAAAAAAACTGAGTGATTTCCGGAAGGGAAACACACATATACTGATAGGGACCCAGATCATCGCCAAGGGACTGGACTTCAGGAATGTAGGCCTGGTGGGGATAATATCTGCGGACATTTCCCTGAACATACCGGACTTCAGATCACCTGAACGCACTTTCCAGCTGATAACACAGGCGGCGGGGCGTGCGGGCCGCGGCGACGAGAAAGGAAGAGTAGTTATACAGACCTACGATCCGGAACATTACGCGATAAAATTTGCAGCTGCGCAGGACTACGAAGGCTTCTACAAATGCGAGGACAGGCTGAGAAAATATATGTGCGATCCGCCCTACAGCGATCTTTTCAGGATACTGTTCACAGGAAGCAGTGAAGAGGCTGTGAAAGAAGGCGCCGAAGAATGGTATGACAGGATACGACGCCGCATGGCGCCGGATGAAAGGGACAATGTTTTTCATCCCCAGGAAGCATATATGAACAAAATCAAGGAAAACTACAGATACTCGATGATAATAAGGTGCCCGTCGGGCAGACGCAGAGAGTATTCTGATATAATAACGGACATCAGGGAAGAGGACACCAGGAAGAAAAAGAAAGGATATACGGCAGTTACGGATATAAATCCGTACAGTTTCACATGATGCTGGTCAGGAGGTAAAAATGGCACTTAGAAATATTGTACTTGAAGGGGATCCTATCCTCAGAAAACACTGCAGGGAAGTTGATGATGTCAGCGACAGGATAAGGATGATACTGGACGACATGGTGGAGACTATGAGATACGCCAAAGGCGTAGGTCTTGCAGCTCCGCAGATAGGTATGATGAGGAGGATGTTCGTTGCAGAGCCTGCACCGGGCAAAGTGTACTGCTTCGTAAATCCCGAGATAGTGCAGCTGGAAGGCTCTCAGGAAAGTGAAGAGGGATGTCTCTCGGTACCGGGATATGTAGGTCTGGTCGAAAGACCGGAAAAAATAAAGATCAGAGGTCTCGACCGGAATGGTGATATGCAGGAATATGACTTCGAGGGATTTGAAGCCATCGTAATGTGCCATGAGTTCGATCATCTGGAAGGTGTCCTCTACAAAGACAAGGCGAAGGAAATGTATGAACTCACTGATGAAGGAGAAGCTTGATAATGAAAATAGTTTATATGGGAACGCCTGATTTCGCAGTGCCTGCTCTCGAAGCTCTTTACAAGGCGGGACATGATATAGCATATGTCGTGACTCAGCCTGATTCGGTACGTGACAGAGGCAGGAAAGTCAAGTTTTCACCAGTGAAGGAAAAGGCGCTGGAACTGGGACTCGAGGTGTTTCAGCCGAAAAAACTGAAAACAGATGCCGGGTTCATACAGAAACTGAAAGACACAGCCCCGGATGTCATAGCTGTAGCAGCATATGGTCAGCTGTTGCCTGTGGAAGTTCTGGAAATACCGAAGATGGGATGCATCAATATACATGGCTCGCTGTTGCCCAGATTCAGAGGTGCAGCACCTATACAGAGAGCAATAATCGAAGGTGATGAATATACAGGTATTACCATCATGTATATGGAGAAAGGCATAGACACAGGTGATATGCTGGCAAAGGCGGCAACGACCACAGCGGGCAAGACCGGACTGCAGCTTCATGATGAACTTGCAGTTATGGGTGCGGAACTGCTGGTGGATACGCTTTCGAAACTGGAGAGCATAGTCCCGGAGAAGCAGAACGATGAGGAAGCAACATATGCTCATATGATATCCAAACAGGAAGGACATGTTGATTTTTCTAAAACACCTGAGGAGATAGAACGCCTTATAAGAGCTTTCGATCCATGGCCCGGTGCATATGCATATGATGGAGATCGACTAGTGAAGTTCTGGAAAGCAGTTCCTTCTGATGAGACTACCGGCAAAGAAAACGGCACGGTGACCGGTGTATCTGATGACAGCATAGATATAGCATCAGCAGGCAGGATACTGAAAGTCACCGAGATACAGGTACCGGGCAAAAAAAGAGTGGCTGTCAGAGAATTTTTAAGGGGCAATTCCATTGAAATAGGAACTGTTTTAAGATAAAATGTCTTTCAAGAGGTGAAATTATATGTATTTTGGAATGTTTGATCCTACAGTTATACTGCTGATACCTGCGATAGCATTCACTCTGTATGCACAGATGAAGGTGAAGGGTGCATATAACAGATATTCAGGTATCAGGTGCAGACGAGGGATGACAGGGTGTCAGGCTGCAAGGCGGATACTGGATGCCAATGGTCTCGGACACGTGCAGGTGGGGATAACTCCCGGTGTCATGACTGACCATTACGATCCGGTAAACGATGTCATGAACCTTTCGCCGGATGTATACAACGGCACATCGATAGCTGCTGTGAGTATCGCGGCGCATGAATCAGGTCATGCCATACAGGACAGCAAGGCGTACGGCATGCTCAGGTTCAGGAGCGCTCTGGCGCCGGTGACGAACTTCGCTTCATCGGCATCGTGGATACTGATACTGGCCGGGTTCGTCATAATCGCGACAGGAAAGATAACCACAGGCAATTTTGTGTTCGATATAGGCATACTGCTGTTTGCAGTGGTGGCGCTGTTCCATCTGGTGACACTGCCGGTGGAACTGAACGCGAGCAGAAGAGCTATAGAACAGCTTACAGGGCTGGGAATAATAGATTCGACAGAAGTAAAAGGAGCTGGAAAAGTATTATCGGCTGCAGCGATGACCTATATCGCTGCGTTGGCAACCGCAGTATTACAACTCATAAGATTATTACTGATTAGGGGGCGTGATTGATGGATATAAACAGAAAAGCCGCTTTTCTCACACTTGTTGACGTAGAAACGAAGAAGTCATACTCAAATCTGGCACTGAATCATCAGATAGTAGTGACGAAGCCGAACCATGAAGGATTCGTGCGTGAACTCGTATATGGTGTTCTCGAACATAAACTGACACTGGATTATTATATCGATCTGCTGGCGAGCAATGGCGTCGGGAGTCTTAAGACGAACGAACTGACGATACTCAGGATGGGTATATATCAGATAGGATATATGAACTCGGTGCCTGAATATGCAGCAGTGAACGAGAGCGTTCTTCTTGCAAAAAGATACTGCAGAGGCAAGGACGGTCTCATAAACGGCATACTCAGAGCATATCTGGGCAAGAGGATGCAGCTCAAGCTTCCGGACAGGATCGAGGATGAAGTAAGATATCTGTCTGTGAAATATTCATACGCTCCATGGATCGTCGAGCTGTGGCTCAAACACTACAGTTCCGATTTCGTGGAACAGCTTCTGGCGGCAGGCAATGAAACGCCGCCGATGACAGTGCGTCTCAACTGGCTGAGGATAATGAAAAAGGATCTGATCAGCAAACTGGAAGAAAGCGGATTCGAAGTCACAGAGGGCGATATATGCAGCAATGCGCTCCATGTTAGGGGAAGCAGACTGCTGGAGACCGAAGCATACAGGATGGGGCTCTTCACTCCCCAGGATGAAAGTTCCATGCTGGTAGCCGAGAAACTGGATCCTCAGCACGGGGACGTAGTAATGGATATGTGTGCTGCACCGGGCGGTAAGACCATGGCTGTAGCCGAGCGTATGAACAATACAGGAAAGATAATAGCATCGGATATATACAGGAGAAAACTCGACCTTATAGACAGAGAGGCTAAACGTCTCGGGGTGACCAATGTGGAGACGAGGTCATGGGATGCCACAAGGGAAGAATCTTCTATGTTCCAGAAAGCCGACAGGGTTCTGGTGGATGCACCGTGTACAGGTCTCGGAGTTGTAAGACGCAAGCCGGAGATCAAGTACAAGGAGCACACTGATGAGATGGATCTCCTGCCTAAGAAACAGCTGACAATACTTACAGCATCGTCTTCCTATGTGAAGCCGGGCGGGACCCTGGTATACAGCACATGTACGATCAATCCGAACGAGAATGAGAAAGTGACGGATGCATTCGTAAAAAGGAACCCTTCTTTCAAAAAAGTCGAGAGAACACTGCTGCTGCCTAATGTGAACGGAACAGACGGATTTTTCATATGCGTTATGAAAAAGGACGACAGTCTGCTGTAGTCCGTACACGGCAGACTGTTTCAGAGACAGACAGTATTAAAGGAAAGGGTACGTTATATAATGGTGCAGATAGGATTTAAATGCAACAGAGGTATCGTCCGGGAAAATAACGAAGACGCCTGTTTTGTGATACCGGGGCAGGATGTGTACATAGTTGCAGACGGGGTCGGAGGCAACAATTCCGGTGAGGTCGCAAGCAGGACCGCGGTCAGTGAAATCGCGGAGTTTGTGAATAAAAATGATATATCGCACTGCAGGAACGCGGATGAGATCTTCGAGTATCTCTCACAGACCATCGAACTGGCTAACGACAAGATATACAGGATGGGTATAGAAATTGTGGAGAACAGAGGTATGGCCACCACGCTGGTGATGGCGTATATAAGGAATATGACGTCATATGTGGCCAACATAGGTGACAGCAGGGCGTACCTGTTCAGAGACGGAGTGCTCAGGAAGATAACTGTGGATCATACCTATGTTAACGAGCTGGTCCAGCAGGGTGTGATAACTGAAGATGAAGCTGAAAACCACAAACAGAAGAATGTTATAACCAAGGCACTGGGAGCCGAGGCATACATAGATCCGGATTTCTATAAGATAGATATACATAAAAATGACATAATCATGCTGTGTTCAGACGGACTTTACGGAGAAGTCAGCGAAGAAGAGATCGTAAACTCCATGAATCGTGACATCAACATGAACGATTTGTGCTGTGAACTTGTAGACAAGGCTCTGGAAGCCGGAGGAAGAGATAACATTACCGTTGTTTGTTTAAAGATATAATGTTTTAGGAGGAAGACATGGCCACTAAGGTACTTGCGGGCAGATACGAGCTGTTCGAAAGGATCGGAGAGGGCGGCATGTCCGTTGTTTACAAAGCAAAGGACAAGCTGCTGAACCGTTTCGTAGCAATAAAGATTCTGAAACCTCAGTTCATAAACGACCATAAATTTATAGACAGTTTCAGGAGGGAGTCTCAGGCTGCAGCAAGCCTGTCGCATCCCAATATCGTAAATATATATGATGTAGGCAGAGAAGGCAATATCCACTACATAGTGATGGAGCTGATCGAAGGAAAGACGCTGAGTGATTATATACATGAGCAGGGGCCGATGGCATATCCGAAAGTCATAATACTTTCGAAGCAGATCGCCGCAGCACTGTCTTTCGCCCACAAGAACCACATCATACACAGAGATGTCAAACCACATAATATCATGATAACGCCAAGCGGCACAGCCAAGATAACTGACTTTGGTATTGCAAAGGCGGTGAATGCGGCAACTATAGTAGACAATACAGAGGGTATAATAGGATCTGTACACTATTTTTCGCCGGAACAGGCGAGAGGCGGATATGTGGATGAGAAATCAGACATATATTCCCTGGGTATAGTAATGTACGAGATGCTTACAGGCAGAGTCCCTTTCGACGGAGACAATCCTGTCAACATAGCCCTCATGCATATAAACGGAGAGATGGTACCGCCGTCGAAGCTGGTTGACGGAGTCCCTCCGGCTCTTGAACATATTATAATGAAATGTACCGACAAATATCCCGTGAACAGATTCACATCAGCAGATGAGCTCATAGAAGCTCTCAATAATCTGGAATTCGTGGGAAGCGTAGTCGGAAATTCGGTGCTCATGGGCGGAAACGGTACAGGTGCCGACGCCGGAAACATGAGACGTGAACCTGTTGCCCAGACGGACTACGATGACGGTGAAGACTACGACGAGGATGAAAAACATAAGAAACATCCTAAATCAAAGGGCAAGAAGAAGCACATGGATAAGAAAAAGAAGCTTATCATAATATGTGCAGCTGTGGCGGCGGCACTGATACTCGGCATAGTGGTATCTGCAGCGGCAGGACTTTTCGGAGGAAAGGACGTGGAAGTCAAGTCCTTCAAGGGAATGACCGTGACCGAAGCGGAGAACTGGCTCAAGGACAACAACATCGACCTTAAGATAAAGGAAGGACGCAAGGTGGTCAGCGAGGATGTGGAAGCCGGGAAGATAGTATCACAAAACCCGAAGGAAGGTGAAAAGGTCAAGGAAGGCAGCACGATAACCGTATATGTCAGCAAGGGAAAAGGCGAAGGATCAGTTCCTGATCTGACAGGATCCATGGAGAGCGAGGCACAGGGCACACTGGAAGCGGCAGGCTTCACTTTGGGAGATATCAAATACGAGGCAAGTGAAGAAGAAAAGGGAACTATAATCAGACAGTCTCCTGAAGGCGGCACGAATGCCGAGAAAGGATCCAAGGTCACGATATATGTGAGTGACGGGTCGCAGTCTAAAGCGATAATGCCTTATCTCGTCGGTAAGACCATAGGTGATGCGAAATCCGCACTGTCCAACGCCGGACTCAAGATGGGCAGCCCAAGCTACGATTACAGCACGACATATGCAGAAGGCGAAGTAATGTGGCAGCAGTATGACGCCAACGCACAGCTGGACAAGGGAACGACAGTGAGAGTAAGAGTGAGCAAGGGACCGGAACCGACAGCACCTTCACAGCCTGAAACACCATCCGAACCCGACGACGAAGATGATTGATTATGATGCACAGTGATGATCGCCGTAAAGGCATAATAGTGAAAGGAATCGCCGGATTTTATTATGTAAAATCCGGCGATGCAGTATACAGATGCAAAGCACGCGGCATCTTCAAACAGCGGGATATCAAGCCTGCTGTGGGCGACGAAGTCATGTTCGAGATAATACCGGACAATGACGACAGTCTGATAACTGATATACTGCCGAGAAAAAACAGTTTCATAAGACCGTTCATAGCAAATGTGGACTGCTTTGTGATCGTGACAGCCGCCCTGAGTCCTGCGCCGGTTTTCCCGGTCATAGATAAATTCCTGGTGATGGCTGAAAAGGCAGGCACGGATATCATTCTCTGCATCAATAAATGCGATCTTGCAGAGAATAAAGACGGTAAAGGGAAGAAAAGCAGGAAAGCCGGAGAAAACATCCGCCTGATCCGGGAGATATACGGATCTGTATATCCGGTGATATGTCTGGACAGCATGAACGGACAGGGTACAGAGGAGCTTGAACACAGGATAATAGGCATGAAAGTAGCGCTGGCAGGACCCTCCGGCGTAGGCAAATCCACGATACTGAACCGACTGAAACCGGATGCCGTTGCAGAGACAGGCAGCATCAGCGCCAAGTCGGACAGAGGCAGGCACACCACGAGACATTCGGAACTTTTCACCATAAGCGAAGAAGACGGCAGTATGATTTTCGATACGCCGGGGTTCACATCTTTCGATGTGCTGGAGTCCGATGAAGAGGAGTTGCAGCACCTGTATCCGGAGATAGAAGCTGTGCTGGGAGAATGCCGGTACAGCAACTGCAGACATATCGCAGAGCCCGGATGCGGAGTCCTGAAAGCCCTGGATGAAGGCAGGATACACAGGAGCCGATATGAGTCATATATATCGCAGCTGGATGAAATAAGAAAAAGCAGACAGTACTGACAGAACAAAAGGAGAACAAAATGGCAAAACTTGCACCATCGATTTTATCTGCGGATTTTTCATGTCTCGGAGAGGAGACTGAAAGGATAAGACGCGGAGAAGCGGATCTTATACATGTGGATGTTATGGACGGACATTTCGTGCCGAATATCAGCTTCGGAGCAGCAGTTATGAAAAGTCTGCTGGGAAAGACAGACATACCTTTCGACGTCCATCTGATGATAGAGGATCCGGATAAGTATATAGACGACTTTGTTACGGAAAACACAGAATATATAACGGTACATGCAGAAGCATGCACACATATAAACAGAACGCTGCAGCACATAAAGTCAAAGGGAGTCAAAGCAGGAGTGGCTCTGAATCCGGGTACTCCGCTGAGTGTGCTGGACTATGTGCTGGAGGATGCAGATATGATACTGGTGATGTCTGTGAATCCCGGCTTCGGCGGACAGAAGTTCATACCGTCGGTGCTGAGAAAGGCGTCGGAGCTTGTAAAGCTTAGAGAAGAAAGGAATCTGGATTTTGAGATCGAGATAGACGGCGGAGCCAACCTGGACAATCTGAAACAGATAACAGATGCGGGAGTGAGCATAGTCGTAGCAGGCTCATCGGTCTTCAAAGCGGACGATATAGAGAAAAGGACAGCGGAATTCACAGATATGCTGCACAATATATGATTTTGAAAGGAGAACAGATATGAGGATAGTGATCGATGGCATGGGCGGAGATGATGCACCTGCAACAGTCGTTGAGGGTGCTGTCGAAGCGGCAGGACTTATTGAAGACACCATATATATAGTCGGAAGACAGGATGAAATAAACGAGGAACTCAGAAAAAACAGCTATGAAGGCGACAATATAGTCGTTGTCAACGCGGATGAAGTGATAACCATGGAGGACAGTCCGGTGAAATCCATAAGGAGAAAGACCGACTCGTCCATGGTGGTATGCTTGAACATGCTGAAAGACGGAGACGCGGATGTGATGATATCAGGAGGCAATACAGGTGCTCTGATCGTTGGGAGCCGAATGATACTGGGCAGGATAGAAGGTATCGACAGACCGGTACTGGCCAGTGTATATCCGTGCATCGGAGGCACAGATGCATCACTTCTGCTGGACGCCGGAGCAAGCTCAGAGGCGAAAGCCCACAACCTTGTGGAATACGGCCTGATGGGAAGCATATACATGGAGAAAGTCCTGGGAAGGGAAAATCCGAGAGTAGGACTGGTGAATTTGGGCGTCGAAGAAGGCAAGGGCACAGGAGTTACAAAGGAAGCCTATCAGAGACTGAAAAACGCACCTGTGAATTTTGTAGGAAACGTCGAGGCAAGAGAGATACCTGACGGAGTATGCGACATAATCGTTTGCGACGGTTTCGTAGGAAACGTCATACTGAAACTTACAGAAGGTCTGGCATGGGATATCCTCAAACTGATAAAGGGCAAGATGATGGAGACTACGAAGTCAAAGATCGCAGGCCTGCTGATGAAGAAACAGATGTCATCGCTGAAATCGGAATTCAACTATGCAGAGTACGGCGGCGCACCTGTACTGGGAGTGAACCGTCCTGTACTCAAAATACACGGCTCATCCAATGCAGAAGCAGTGAAGAACGCCATCATCAAAGCAGTTCCATATGCTAAGGAGGATGTGGTGAATATAATCAGACAGTCGATGCTGGATCTTGAAGAGAGTATCGAGAAAGAAGAGGAGTAGAACGGGAATGAAGGATCAGATAAAGAGATTTGAGAAAAAGATAAATTATGTATTTCGAGACAAATCTATTTTGATCACCGCACTGACTCACAGCTCATACGTGAAAGAGCACGGTAAAGGGGAAAAGAGTAATGAAAGACTTGAGTTCCTGGGGGATGCGTTCTTTGACGCTATAATCGGGGAAAAGCTGTTCACTTTGTTCCCGGACAAGGAAGAAGGCTTCCTGTCGAGGACGAGAGCAACGCTGGTCTGTGAGAAGTCACTTGCCGAAGAAGCACGGAAGCTGGGGCTCGGAGAGTATCTGAAGCTGGGACACGGAGAAGAGAAAAACGGGGGGAGACAGCGGGAGTCTATCCTTGCAGATGCAATGGAGGCTATAATAGGCGCTGTATATCTCGACGGCGGATTCGATGCGGTGAGAGAAATGGTGCTGGGACTGTTCAGAGACGTCATAGAGGATACGCGTCACGGTAAGTATATAATAACCGACTACAAGACAGCCCTCCAGGAGAAGCTCCAGAGCCACAAGATAACCGATATAAAGTATGTCCTGACAGGCGAGAGCGGGCCGGACCACGACAAGACATTCGAAGTGGAGCTCGTTGTCGATGGCAGGTATCAGGCGGCAGGCACAGGCAAAAGCAAGAAACAGGCTGAACAGAATGCCGCCCGGGTAATGCTGGAAAGGAAGCATAATGTACTTTAAGAAAATAAAGATGCACGGCTTCAAGTCATTCGCAGAACCTGTGAATATCGAGTTCGACCGGGGGATAACCTGTATCGTCGGACCCAACGGCAGCGGCAAGAGCAACATCAGCGACGCTATAAGATGGGTCCTGGGGGAACAGAGCCCTAAAATGCTCAGAGGGGGGAAGATGGAAGAGGTGATATTCGCCGGCACGTCCAGCCGTAAATCCCGCGGGATGGCGGAGGTGACGCTCGTCATAGACAATGAAGATGGGAGCCTCCCGATAGATTACAAGGAAGTAGCCATAACAAGGCGCATGTTCCGGTCCGGAGAAAGCGAATACCATATAAACGGTAATCAGTGCAGACTCAGGGATATACGCGAACTCATAATGGATACAGGCATCGGGGTCGACGGATATTCCATCATAGGACAGGGAAAGATATCCGAGATACTGAGCAGCAGGACGGAGAGCAGACGCGAGATATTCGAAGAAGCCGCAGGTATCGTGATGTACCGCACGAAAAAAGCTGAGGCGGAGCGGAAGCTGGAATCCACCAGCGCCAACATGGAGCGTGTCAGGGATATAATCGGAGAGATAGAGGGACGTATAGACGGACTCCGAGAGGAAAGCATCCGTGCAAGAGAATATATAGGACTCCGCGACAGATACAAAAAGCTTGAGATAAATATAATACTGAAGAATATCGAGAATACAGAGTCAAAGAATATATATATAAAAGAGGACCTTGAGGAACTTCAGAGAAAACTGGATGATACGAGGAATGTGCGCAGGGAGACAGAGATGCAGCTTTCCTCATGCAGTGCAAGGTCTGAGGAACTGGAAATGCTCTCGGCTGATACCCAGGCGAAGCTGATGACAGCTGTAGATGAACTGAACAGAGTGGTGAACAGGAGCCATGTGGACAGGGAAAGGCTCTCTGCAATAGATGAAAACATAGACAGACTTGAAACTGATATACGCAGTCTGAGCGAAAAGCTGAATAATGAGAAACAAAACGCTGAGAGTGCCGAAGCTACCAGAGATGATGCAGAGAAGAGACTTGCCGAGGCACGACACGTGCTGGAGGAAAGGGCGGCGGACTACGAAGTCATATCAGAGATGATGGATTCCCTGATGGAACAGGCGGACCGATTCAAAAACGAAATATTCGAGAAAACATCACATGTCAGTTCGGCCAGAGCTGAGATCAGCAGCATCAGCATGATGTGTGAGACTCTGGAACGCAGACAGAAGACTCTGCTGGCAGAACGCGATACAGGAACAGACAGGAACAATGAGATCCTGGACAGGCTGAATAAAATAAGGCAGGAAAAAGAAGAACTTGAAGATATACTCAGTGGCCTGAGAGAAGGAATCGCTGAAAAAAACAGGCAGGCAGGCGAGAGCCGGAACAGAGAAAAGGAACTTTCGTCGGCCCTTGAAGAATTGAAAATAACCATGGGTCAGCTTTCCGCCAGAAAAAAAACCATAGAAGAGATGGAAAGCAACTATGAAGGATATAATAATGCTGTAAGGTTCATTATGAAGTCGGATCTCGGAGGAATACACGGTGTCGTGGCAGATCTGGTGAAAGTACCGGAAGGTTATGAGACAGCCATGGAAACTGCGCTGGGAGCAGCCCTTCAGAATATCGTATGCGATGACGACAACAGCGCCAAGAAAGCCGTAATGGCTCTCAAGGCCAGCAGAGCTGGGAGACTGACTTTCCTGCCGGTCTCATCGGTACGGGGCAGATGCCAGAGAGACGGCAGGTTCACAGGCATGCCGGGATTCATAGGTTTCGGTCCGGATTGTCTTGAATACAGCGCTGAATACGGCAGAATCGTTGATCACCTGCTGGGCAGAGTCATAATAGTCGATTCCATGGACAATGCTGTAAGGATGTCCAAGAACTCAGGAGGCTACAGATTCGTCACTCTGGAGGGTGAAGTCATCAATGCCGGCGGCGCCATAACCGGCGGCAGATACAGGAACAAGACAGCCAATATACTGGACCGTAAGGCGGAAATCGCCTCTATGGCCGGACAGCTCAGGGCATATTCCGCCAGAAGAGACAAATGTGCCGCGGAGCTCGAAGCTGCAGGCAGGAAAGCGTCAGAACTCGTTAGTCAGCTGGAAGCATTGCGGATGCAGATGTCAGAGACGGAGAGAAAGCTGAACAACCTTAAAAGCGAAGGCGAGCTGGAAGAGAAAATGCTGAGAGAGATCAGGAGCGGCGGCGACAGGCTGTCCAGAGAACTGCAGAGCATAAAGGCTGAACAGGAAGCATCGGAGGTCAGCACTGCCAGACTCAGAAGCATCATAGCAGAAGCGGAGAAAGCGATAGAAGAGGCAGAGCGCCTGAGCACGGAGAAACTCAACGAGTATGATCTGAAAAAAGACGAATACGATCGTATGAGTGAAGTGATAACTGCAGCCAGGATAGACGTGGGCAGCTGCCAGCGCGACATGGAGCATGCCAGCGATATGGCGGCGCGCATCAGCACATCAGTCGATGAGATAACCCGCGACCTTGGATCCAGACGCAGACAGCTGAGGGAGATCACGGAGGAAAAAGCAGCCATACTGCAGAACGAGCGTCAGAACAGCATCTCGGCAGATGAAAAACAGGAAGAGAAAAAACAGCTGGAAGCTGTGCTTTCGGATATAGCTGCTGAAAAAGCGGACCTGTCAGGCAGGAATTCGACACTGACAGCAGAGAAAGAAGCCGCAGATTCCAGGATAGAGAGCATGCAGAGCCAGAAGTATGAGCTGGAGATAAAGAACGCGAAGAACGAGACTCAGCTGGATACATACAAGAACAAACTCTGGGAGGACTTCGAAATATCATATATTCAGGCAATGGACTTCAGGAGCGAGGACTTCGTCATGTCGTCGGCAGTGAAAGAAAACAGAGCTATAAAGAGCCGGATGAAAGAGCTGGGCGATGTGAACACAGGCTCCATAGAGGAATATGAAACCGTGAGAGAAAGATATGAATTCCTCACATCCCAGCAGGCTGACATACAGGCAGCGGTAGATGACCTGAACAGACTGATAGAAGATTTGGACAAGACAATAAAGACGAGATTCAAGGAAAGTTTCGATACGATAGTGGTCAATTTTGAAGAGAAATTCAGAGAACTGTTCGGAGGCGGACACGCTGAACTGCGTCTGTCAGATCAGAACGATCCGCTGGGATCGAGCATAGACATAGTGGCACAGCCTCCGGGCAAGAAGCTGCAGAACATAAATCTTCTGTCAGGCGGAGAGAAGACCCTGACTGCCATAGCTCTGATGTTCGCGGTGCTGAAGGCCAAGCCGACACCTTTCTGCATACTGGACGAGGTGGAAGCGGCGCTGGACGACGCCAATATAGACAGATTCATAAACTGCCTCAGGAAACTGACGGGAATACAGTTCGCACTTGTGACACACCAGAAGGCGACAATGGAACATGCAGATGCGATATTCGGCGTCACTATGCCTGAGAAGGGCATCTCAAAGGTGCTTTCACTGAGCATGGCAGACGACTTTGAAATTTAAACAATATACTACATATGAGGAGAACTGAACATGGCTGAAGAAAAAAAGAAATCGTTTTTCGGGAAACTCTCGCAGAGGATAGGCGAAGCCCTGACAGGAAGGGTGACGGTGGACGAGGATTTCCTGGACGAACTGGAGGAGATACTGATAACATCCGATATAGGTATGAAGACTACCATGAGGATAGTGGACATACTGAGATCGGAGATCAATTCCTCACGTCTCAGGGAACCAGATGAGATAAAGGCAAGACTTGCAAAAATAATAGCGAAGCTGATGAACAAGCATGAGGATCTTAAGCTCTGCGATGACACGCCACTGGTGATACTGATGATCGGCATCAACGGAGGCGGCAAGACGACGTCCATAGGAAAACTGGCGCACCGTCTAAGGTCGGAGGGCAAGACTGTGATGCTGGCAGCAGCAGATACGTTCCGCGCAGCAGCATCCGAGCAACTCTGCATCTGGGGGGAGAGAGTCGGAGTGAATGTGGTCAGACATCAGGAGGGTGCGGATCCGTCGGCAGTCATATACGACGCCATACAGTCAGCAAAGGCTAAAAAAATCGATGTGCTGATCTGTGATACGGCAGGAAGACTTCACAACAAGAAGAACCTGATGGATGAGCTCAACAAGATGAACAAAGTCATCGGCAGGGAGTACCCGGAAGCTTCCAGGGAAAACCTGCTGGTCATAGACGCCACCACAGGCAAGAACGCTGTTTCACAGGTCAAGGAGTTCGGCGATGTTGCGGACATAACAGGCATAGTACTGACGAAACTTGACGGAACGGCAAAAGGTGGTATAGTAGTTACTATCGCAGATGAATTCAATATGCCGGTTAAATTCATAGGTGTAGGTGAAGGAATCGAAGATTTGAAGGAATTTGATCCAGAGGAATTTGCGGAAGGAATTTTTGATGAGTAAACCATTAGTAGCCGTTGTAGGACGGCCAAACGTAGGAAAATCAACATTTTTCAACAGAGTAGTAGGCAAGAGGGTCTCCATAGTGGAGGATACTCCCGGAGTTACAAGGGACAGGATATATGCTGAAGCGGAGTGGTCAGGTGTGCATTTTGCACTGATTGACACCGGCGGCATAGAGCCGGACAGCAAGGATATAATCCTGTCACAGATGCGTGAGCAGGCTGAAACCGCCATGGACACATCGGACG
>CAJJPZ010000023.1 GCA_905193765.1 uncultured Eubacterium sp. | reverse complement strand
TTATTGTACATTAAAATATTCCACTTTTTGTACATATGGGTATTGACATTTACACTATGGATATGATCTTAGAAGATATGTTCAAAAACAGACTGGTTGAGCTGAGGCTGAGAAAAAATGTTTCTGCAAGAGATATGAGTCTGTCTATCGGTCAGAATCCCGGATATATAAACAATATCGAGTCCGGCAAGGCATTGCCTTCGCTGACTGGTTTTTTCTACATCTGCGAGTACCTGAACATAACGCCTCAGGAGTTTTTTGATACTGATCTTGAATATCCTGAGCAGATACGCTCTATAACGAATGATCTCAAGAAGCTGGACGAGCGTCAGCTGAAGAATATCGCCGAGATCGTAAGCGACCTTGCAGGCAGCAGGTCTTCGAAATGACCCCATTAAAAAACCCCGCCATCATCGACGAGGTTTGATTTTCCATGTTATTGTTCTGTTTACTACCGTGAAACGTCATTTGAAGTTTCACACTGGACCCGGCTTTTATCAAGCAGCTGCAGACTGCCTACCGTTACAGACTCAGCACTTAGTAGCACATCCGCTCCTGCCTATACCAGCTTGGTCGTCCACTGTGTGCAGTCCCACACGTCGGTGGCTATGTCTTCATAAAATTCCGGTTCGTGGCATACCATCAGGATGCTGCCTTTGTATTCCAGAAGGGCACGCTTGAGCTCGTCCTTTGCATCTGTGTCCAGGTGGTTCGTCGGCTCGTCCAGCACCAGTACATTGGATGGTCTGTTGATGAGCTTGCAAAGTCTCACCTTGGCCTGTTCTCCGCCTGAGAGGACTTTGACCTTGCTCTCGATGTGCATCGTAGTCAGTCCGCATTTTGCCAGTGCTGCACGGACTTCCCTCTGATCCAGAGACGGGAATTCGTTCCAGATTTCTTCGATACATGTAGTCTTGATGTCCTGCGGCGTCTCCTGCTCGAAATATCCGATATGCAGATAGTCTCCCTGCTCTACTTTGCCGTCAAGAGGCTTTATGAGCCCCAGCAGGCTTTTCAGCAGTGTGGACTTGCCGATACCGTTGGCTCCGGTGAGAACGATCCTGCTGCCTCTTTCCATCTCAAGATCCAGCGGCGACGACAGTGGTTCGTCGTATCCGATGACCAGTTTCTCTGTTTTGAAAATGTATCTGCCCGGTGTCCTTGCTGTCTGGAATTCGAATTCAGGCTTCGGTTTTTCCGTTGTCTTCTCGATGAGCTCCATGTTGTCCAGCTTTTTCTGTCTGGACATTGCCATGTTCCTTGTCGCCACTCTGGCTTTGTTCCTCGAAATGAAGTCCTTCAGCTCTGCAATCTCCTTCTGCTGGCGGTTGTAGGCCGCTTCCTGCTGTGACTTTTTCATCTCATAGACTTCCCTGAAATTGTCGTAGTCCCCCACATAACGTGTCAGTTTCAGACTGTCCATATGATATATCAGGTTGATGACACTGTTTAGGAACGGTATGTCATGGGATATAAGGATGAATGCGTTCTCATATTCCTGCAGGTAGCGCTTCAGCCATACGATATGCTCTTCGTCGAGATAGTTCGTAGGCTCGTCCAGCAGCAGTATATCCGGCTTTTCCAGGAGCAGTTTGCCCAGCAGCACCTTTGTTCTCTGTCCTCCGGAAAGGTCAGTGACGTCACGATCCAGCCCCAGATCCAGCAGTCCCAGTGCTCTGGCTATCTCACTTACTTTGGAATCTATCAGATAAAAGTCATGGTTCATCAGCATATCCTGTATCACCGACAGCTCATCCATGTACTCCTGCATCTTTTCTTCATCTGCATCGGCCATCTTGTCACAGATCTCGTTCATCCTTGTTTCCATCTCGAATAGCGGGTCGAAAGCGCTCTCCAGTACCGATCCTACAGTCATGCCTTTTCTCAGCATGGCATGCTGGTCCAGATATCCCACCTTGACGTTTTTGGACCATTCGATCCTGCCTTCGTCGGGTTGCAGTTTCCCAGTTATTATATCCATAAAGGTGGACTTTCCTTCGCCGTTGGCTCCGATCAGTCCGATATGTTCGCCTTTCAGCAGTCTGAAAGATACGTCGTCAAAAATTGCACGGTTTCCGAATCCGTGTGATAGGTTTTCTACAGTTAGTATGCTCATAAATCCTCCGTCTTGTTGTTGTCTGATTACGACTATACCATTTTACATATCTGCTGTCAATTCATGGCATACAAAGAAACTTCAGCATAACGAATGTCCATATCCGTACCTTTTTAATGAATATTCTTCCCACGTCGACAGATAATATATACGGGATGATGCAGTTGTCCCAATCTACTATAGAAGGAGCTGGAATAATGTTCAAACATGAAAAACAGTTGTTTCACCCTGTCGCTGTGGAAAGGCCCAATCCCCACTATGCTGCGCTGATGCAGGAGCAGCTGGGCGGCGGCAACGGTGAGCTGAAAGCTGCTATGCAGTATATGGCACAGAGCTTCCGTATCAAGGATCCTGCCATCAAGGATCTGTTCATGGATATCGCAGCCGAGGAGCTGGGACATATGGAAATGGTAGCCGAGACCATCAATCTGCTGAACGGTCACGATGTGAACGCTGAAGCGGTAGGCTCAGGCGAGATACAGAGCCATGTGCTGCTGGGACTGAATCCCGGTCTCATCAATTCATCGGGATATTCATGGACCGGCGATTATGTCACAGTCACCGGTGATCTGTGTGCCGATCTGCTGTCCAATATAGCATCTGAGCAGAGGGCTAAGGTAGTCTACGAATATCTGTACCGTCAGATAGAGGACAAAAAAGTCAGGGAGACCATCGACTTCCTGCTCAACAGGGAGGAAGCCCACAACGCTATGTTCCGTGAGGCTTTCAACAAGATCCAGGATACAGGTTCGAATCACGACTTCGGCGTTACCGAGGACTCGAAGATGTACTTCGATCTTTCCACGCCGTCACCGTCAGGCGCCTTCGGCAGGACAAAGGCCGATCCGCCTTCCTTCAGACCGCCTAATTCCTGATGTGGCAAAATCCCCCGGCACGGGAAGTATCCTGAGCTGGGGGATTTCTGTCTGCAGGCGCGCTGCCTGCTGCATTTTCGATTTCTTTGATAGTTTTATGAGTAGTTACAGCAGTTTGTCTTTACAGACCCTGCTGTATTGTTCTGTCGATGATATTGTTCTGTATTTCTTCGCTGAGGTCAACGAAGTATGCTGAGTATCCTGCTACTCTTACCAGGATGTTCCTGTAGCTGTCCGGATCTTTCTGTGCTGCTCTGAGAGTCTTGTCGTCCAGCACGTTGATCTGGATGTGGAATCCGCCCTTTGCAAAGTGTGCCTTGAACACAGCTTCGATGATGTCCAGACCCTTTTCACCTGCGCATACAGTCGGGTCGAATCTCTGATTCAGGAGCATTCCGCTTGTTGGGATGAGCGGGTCGCAGCAAGCCAGTGAATTCACTACTGCTGTAGGTCCGTTCACGTCCATACCTGCCATAGGTGATGCATTGTCTGCCAGCGGCGTAGTAGCCAGTCTGCCGTCAGGTGTAGCGCCTACCAGTTTACCCAGCTCTACGTTGTAAGCCTGTGTCGCTACTACCAGTGTGTATGGTCCACCCATCGGGTCTGTGTATTTCTTTACTTCTGTATCCAGCATATCCAGCAGCCAGTATGAGTACTTGTCAACTTCCTCGATATCGTTACCGAACTTAGGCGCTCTGTTGATGAGCAGCTGACGCTTGTCTTCATGTCCTTCGAAGTTGTGATCCAGCAGATCGATCAGTTCATCCATTGTGAGGGCTTTCTGCTGGAATACGCATGCATCGATAGCTTCGATGGAGTCGATAACGTTTGCCATACTTGTGATAGCAACAGCTGTATAGTGGTGATCCGAACCTTCTTCCTGAAGAGTCTTGCCCTTTTCCACGCAGCCTACTGCCAGTGTCGATCCCATGAGTGTAGGCAGTGTGAATGTGTGTCCTGCCAGCGTTCTGCTGTACATTTCCATGAATCTGCTGAGGAAGAATGCAGTCTGCTTCCTGAATGCTTCCTGCAGATCTTCTATGCTCTTGAAATCTCTCGGATCGCCTGTTTCGATACCGATCTTCTTACCTGAGATCGAATCATATCCGTTGTGGAGCATGATATCCAGGATCTTTATAGGGTTGAAGTATCCAGGGTTGCTCTGGAAGTCTGACTTGCCCAGTACCTGTGGCTCGATGCATCCACAGATACCCCAGTTTCTTGCTTCCTTGAGAGTGAATCCCAGCTGGAGCAGATATGTGATAGCTGTTGTATCGTTGTAGAATGCAGGGTGACCGCCTGTATCTCTCGCTGCCTTTATAGCAAGTCTGAATGTCTCTTCGTCAACATTCGGATGATAACGGAATGAAACGCATGGTTCGTCTGTCTGCAGATCCAGCAGGCAGCGCAGGAATACTCTTGTAAGCTCGTTACATGCATCCTGACCATTTTCCTTCATACCGCCGAGGATAACGTGCATCCAGAGAGGGCATCCAGGGTCTGCGACGGATTCTGCGTAGCTTCTGATGTTCCACATTTCCATTACTTTCAGTTTGAATTCGTGGATTATATCTGCAAAGTATTCTTCTTTTCTTCCCTCTGCCACTTCCTTCTCGAAGAATGGTAACATGTACTGGTCATATCTGCCCAGGTTGTGGTCTCCGCCTGATACTTCCAGAGTGATAGCGAGATGATGGAACCATACCAGCTGTGTAGCCTGCAGGAATGTCTGAGGAGGGTTCTCCGGAACTACTCTGCAGTTTGCTGCCATAGTCAGCAGTTCTTCTTTTCTCTTTTCGTCTGTACATTCCTTTGCCTTTGATTCTGCAAGGTCAGCATATCTGTGTGCCAGTGCTATAACAGCTTCCATCACGATTATCATGGCTTCCCATGTGATCTTCTGTTCCATATCGTAAACATCGTTGATCTTGTGAGCTGCCAGCTTTGCCTTACACTCATCTATGTAGTATCTGTAACCTCTCTTGATGAAGTTGTCGTAGTCAGGTGAGTGGTTCATCGTTGACTGGTTCGAGATACCGTGTGTCATGATACCTGCTTCGATCATGTCTCTCATGTCGTCGTCCAGCAGGCTGCTTGTATAGTCTCCGAAAGTATGACCTCTCCATGTAGTTACGATCTCTTTCAGTTCAGCTCTGTCTTCCTCTGAACGGAATGCCAGGTTGTCTGAAGGTCTCTTGTCGAGAGTGTCAAAGTCGTCGTAGAGCCATTTCGTAACATCAGGGTGTAGGATGACTGACTGGATACGGCTTCCCTGATGTCCTGCCATCTGTTCGTCGTCATCGATGAAGATCTCCATGTTCTCCAGATAGTGCTTGAATGCCTTGGCTCTTCTGAGGATGAAGTTGTCCATCGAAGGCCGGCTGTAAAATTCTGTAATGAGCCTTGCTCTGTCAAGGTCGAGTGTTGGCTGCGTATTGCGGACTCTGTCGCTGAGTCTTGCTATTCTTTCTGAAAGCATAATGTAAAATCTCCTTTCGCGGTAGTATCATTACCTTATCAGCTGCATCTGCAGTACTGTGCGTTATCTTGTTTTATCTGCCTATTATTAAAGCAAGACCCGTGCCATGCTCGGGAAATATCTGCAAATCATTTTGATGTTTTTTGTCCAGATGAACCAACTCCACCGCATGATAATACCTGAAATCGTTGAAAGTACTGGAAAGTATGTCCTTGAAGGCATGCATCTGAAAAAAAGATTAAAAAAAAAAGCAGAAGATAAATTCTTCTGCTTTTCCTGCATATCCATTCCGGATTATACCCGATATCGTGTTTTTCGCACATGTGCAAAATGTGGCACATGTATTTTGATTAGTCTGCGTCAAAAAATACACACTTATTTGACCGTGTAATTTTTTGCACAGTCGTTGCTGTACGACCTGTGTCATATTATCTCCACTCTGCTGCCGCCGCTCCTGTCCTTGGTGACACGTATCTGTCGGTCTATCTTCTCTTTGAGTTCCGGTACGTGGGATATGATGCCCACGAGCCTGTCGCCTTCAGCCAGTCCCGACAATGCTCTCATGGCCTGCTGCAGGGATTCTTCATCCAGCGAGCCGAAGCCTTCATCTATGAACATGGTATCCAGCCTGATACCTCCTGCCGATGCCTGTATCTCGTCCGAAAGGCCCAGTGCCAGGGACAGCGACGCCTTGAAGGATTCGCCGCCTGACAGCGTCTTCACGCTTCTCTCTGTACCGTTGTAGTGATCCACAACATCCAGCGAAAGTCCGCTCTGGCTCCGGTTGTTGTCCGCTGTACTGCTGCGTTTGAGCTCATACTGTCCTCCTGACATCACCATGAACCGGACATTGGCACGGGATATTATCCTGTCGAAGTACGCTGTCTGTACATACGTCTCCAGCATGACCTTTTCCCTGCCTTGCAGATTTCCTCCTGCCGTATCTGCAAGAGCCTTCACCCACCTCAGTTTTTGCTCAGTATCAGCTATGCTTTCGACCTGTTTTTTTAACGCTTTATATATGCTGCGGTTTGCTGATGCTCTGGCATTTATCTCCTTTATGTGTACATCAGCATCATTTTTCTGATCGGTAAGCTCCTTTTTTCTCTTAGCAGCCTTGTCTTCATCGATCTCTTCTCTGTCCTTCAGCAGCTCCTTCATCATGGATATCTCCGCTTCGAGGCCTGCTATCTTATTCTTATGTGCTTCCAGATCTTTCTTTGCTGCTTTCTCCCTTTCTGTCAGTTTACCACGTCTGCTTATCATATCGTCTATGACTTCCTGTGCTGCAGCCTCGTCATCATACTCCAGTTTATCTGCAAGCTGCGCTATACGTGAATCCAGTGCCTTAAGTTCTGCTTCTTTAGCCTTGAGGTCTTCTCTGAGACCGGAAACATCTTCATCGAGTTTTTCTTTTTTCTCCCTGCATTCCGGCATCTCATGTTCCAGCTGTGCTTTTCTTTCCAGTCTGCCCTTGTTTTCCGCCTGATCTCCTTTGAGTTTCTTCATTTTTTCACTCAAAGACTTCCTGCTTTCTGCAAGCCGCTCGTACAGCTCCTCGATATCTGCTCCCGGGAAAAGTTTCGAAGCGGCATCAGCCGCTGCAGTCACCATCGTCTCCACTGCACCTCTGAGTTTGCCTGCTTTTTCACTGGCACTTCTCATTTCTGCATCGGCCTTGTCTGCGGCCTTTTTCATCCTGTCCAGAGCGGCTTTGTCCGGAGCCTGTGGAGATTTCTCTGCAGGATGGGGATGTTTGCAGGATCCGCATACCGGGCATGGCTCTCCCTCCTGAAGTGTGGCTGCCAGCACGCCTGCCTGCTCGTCGAGATAAGCCCTGTTGTTTCTTTCATATGTATCCCCGGCCTCTGACGCTGCCCGGGCCTTCTCACTATATTCCTGCTGTGCTGTGTCAAGATCGATCCTTGCCATATCCAGTTTTCTGATATCGTCTTCCAGCTCTTTTAGTGCTTTGTTTTCTCTACTTGCTTCTTCTATGGCCGTTTCTATCCTGACTTTTTCTTCACCGCAACTGGAAAGGCTCTTGCTTTCCTCCTCCATTTCACTGAGTTTTCCGGCAAGTGTTTCCGATCTTGCCTGAAGCTTTTCGAGCCTACCATGATTTTCAGCTATACTGCCGACAGCTGACTTCTGCTCTTTTCGTTTTGCAGCCAGCTCCTCATAATCCGGCAGCAGCGCCTTTGCATCTGCTATTTTGCGGTTAAGCTCCTCTGCCTGGACAAGTCCCTGTTCCGCTTCTTTGTATATACCATTCAGCCTGTCAAGCTCCGGCCCTGCACCCTCCAGAGCTTTTGAGGACTCTCTGAGGGAAGCTTCTGTTTTGGCCTGTTCCCCGGCTTTCGTCAGCTGCTTTTCTATCTCTGTCAGCTCATCCTCAGCTGTAGATCGTGTTTTATCATATTTTTCTTCTGCGCTTTCATCACTGAAGATGAGTTTTTCAAGAAGTGTCACCACTTCATCTGCAGGCATCTGCCCGTCCCTTGCCTTGATGGACTGCGGATAAAACGGATCGTCATCGCTGCATACTATGCCACCGATGCTTTGATTTATGAGTTTTTCCGACATTTCAAAAGTCTTTTTAAGGCTCGATGCTTCTTCCTTCAGTCTTTCCTGGAGAGTCCTGTAGAGCCCCGTATGGAACAGTTTTCTGAATATGTCCCGTCGTTCCTCTGTGGACGCCAGCAGCAGCTTCAGGAAATCTCCCTGTGCTATCATGGCGATCTGTGTGAACTGATCCCTGTCTATCCCCATTATCTCCACGATGGCGCTGTTCACTTCCTTCATCTTCGTTATGACTCTGCCGTCATCAAAGTGAAGCTCTGCATTGGCTTTCTCGCTGGTAAGTCCTTCTCCCCTGGTCTTCGGCCTCATATATTCGGGATTGCGCCTCACTGTATACTCTCTGCCGCCGTAGGAAAATATCAGCTCCACCTCGGTAGGAGTCGAAGCCTCTGCATACTTGGATCTGAACATACCTGCATCACGACTGCTGCCGCTGGCCTCGCCGTACAATGCAAAAGTTATAGCGTCGAACACCGTCGTCTTACCTGCCCCTGTATCTCCCGTTATGAGATATATTCCCCCGTTTCCAAGCTTAGTGAAATCTATCTCTGTCCTGCCTGCATATGGTCCGAATGCAGACATCGTAAGTTTTACCGGTCTCATTCCTGTCCCTCCCATATATCTTCGATAAGTCTGGTGACAAAGTCATTCTGTTCATCAGACATAGGCATATCGTTCTGCAGTTCATAAAAATCAGCAAATATATCCAGCGGCGATCTTTTCTCACTGCATGACGTATCAGTTATTGTCACACCGCTTCTTGTCCGCCTGTTATCGTAATCCAGCTTCATAAGGTATGGATATATCACCCGCAGCCTCGCCACAGCTTCAGGCACATCTTCTTCATCTGTCAGTGTTATATGTATATAGTCGTTTTTCCATGCTGCACCGTCATAAAAACTGCGTGCAGTCAGTTCATCGTATGTCCCTTTTATCTCCTTCATGTCACGGAAAGGTGTAAGCGGGATCACACGTGTACTGACATCACCTCGTGGACCTATCTCTGCCACCGTCACCGATTTGTGATGTCCTGCTTCGGAAAACGAATATTTGAGAGGACTGCCGCAGTATCTTATCCGTCCGTCGACCATGTCCTGTGGTCCGTGGATATGCCCCAGTGCCACATAATCGAAATCATCGAACACCGATGCATCCACATTGTCAGATCCTCCCACCGACAGCTCTTCGGATTCGCAGCGCTGCGCTCCTGTGACGAACTGATGGGTTATGAGTATGCTGCGCCTTTCTTTATCGACAGGCATATGATCTACAGCAGCCCTTACTGCATCCGTATATGACACTATGCTCTCCGCTTCATCAGGGAAAGCCTTTCGTACATGCACCGGCTTTATGAAAGGCAGCATGAATACATCCACCGGGCCATGCTCATCCTCTATGCTCACCGGTTCTACATCGCCGTTATATACAGGCGACAGATAGATGCCTGCACTGTCCATCAGCCTGTTTCCGAACGACAGTCTCTCCGGCGAATCATGATTACCGCTTATTATGAACACAGGTATATCCAGGGCTGCCAGCCTCACGAGAAAATCATCGAAGACCTCCACCGCCTCAGCTGAGGGCACAGGCTTGTCGTATACGTCACCTGCTATGGCGATACAGTCAGGTTTCTCGTCCGCTATGATCCTGATGATCTCCCTGAGTATGTGTCTCTGATCCTCTGTCATCGAAAATCCGTTGACTCGCTTGCCTATGTGCAGATCAGACAAATGTATCAGTTTCATATATCATTCCTCCCACATTTCTTTTATATGAGCCATTATATCAAACAGCCGTTTCGTTTGCAATATTTTTCCATATTTAAAAGACCGCCTTTTTCCGACGGTCTTTGATTTCTTTCATTATTATATGAATGATAACTACAGCTTCCAGCCAACGGCTTTTTCTCTCGTACCGACGAAACGCCTGTATATGCCATCCTGCTGCATGAGTTCTTCATGTTTGCCCTGCTGCACGATCCTGCCCTTATCGATGACTACGATCTGATCTGCGTGACGCACTGTCTTGAGACGATGGGCTATCATTATGACTGTTTTGTCGGCTGTCAGAGCCTCAACAGCTTCAGTCAGCTCTTTTTCATTTTCCGGGTCCACATTGGCTGTAGCTTCGTCCAGGATTATAACCGGCGAATCCTTCATCACAGCTCTTGCGATGGATATACGCTGTTTCTCTCCTCCTGAAAGTGAAGCTCCGCCTTCTCCGATGACTGTATCGTATCCGTCAGGCAGCGCCATTATGAAATCGTGGCAGCACGCTTTCTTTGCAGCTTCGATGACCTCGTCCATGGATGCGTTCTCTCTGCCGAATCTGATATTGTTGGCTATGGTGTCCGCAAACAGATATACGTTCTGGAACACGAAGCTGAAATTTTTCATAAGGCTGTCCATGCTGTACTCTCTGACGTCGATACCGCCCAGCTTCACGGAGCCTTCGTCCACATCCCAGAATCTTGATATGAGATTGCATAAAGTGGTCTTGCCGCCTCCGGAAGGTCCTACTATGGCAAGTGATGATTTTTCAGGTATGTGGAGGCTGATACCATCTATTATCTTTCTCGAATCATATGAGAAGCTGATGTTCTCTACATCTATATCGTGGTTCTCAGGCTCCACCTGTCTGCCGTCGATATCCATGGCATCAAGATCCAGGATCGCTTGAGCCTTGTCAACGGACACATCCACTGTATGGAGCAGTGCATTGTAGCTGCCTGCCTGCTCAAGACTACCGTAAAGGATAAAGCTGCAGATCATCATGCCTATGCATACCATGATGTCCATGCTGCCGCTGAGATAGAATGCGGCTGAGCAGAGCACCATTACAGCGCCTGTTATCTTCGTTATGCTGTTCTGCATTGTCATGAAAGGAATGAACGTGAATTCCATCTTCGTATTGATATCTGCATTGTGTTCTATCGTATCATCGAGACGCTTCATTCTCTTGCCTGTCATATTGTATGACTTGACTTCCGATATGCCCTGTATATATTCCATGGTCTCGCTTACCAGCTCCGTATCAGAAGCTACTTTTTCCGATGATATCCCTTTGCCTGCATCCTGCATGCGGCTGTTGAAGATCATAAAAATCAGAGTTCCCACAAGGCCTATGAGTCCGATCCTGTAATCGAATATTATCAGCATCAGCAGTATCACTGCTGTGTTCAGCATACCCTGGGTGGTCAGCATCACGACACGGGTCGCCACATTGCCGAGATTTTCCATGGTGTTGGTAGTCACGGAAGTTATCTCTCCCAGACTGTTCTTGTTGAAATATCCCATAGGCAGGTATCTCAGGTGACGCGCTATCTCTACACGTTTGAACGCTGCGGCATTGTATCCGCCTTCTGTCTGTAGCATCGTGGAGCGCATCTTGCTGGCGAAGGATATCAGCACAGATGCTGCCATCACTGCCACGGCTTCCCATATCATCCCGGTGGAAATATTTTTATCTGTCACCGCCATAAGTATTATCATTATGGCAGGTATCTTCATGGCTTCACCTATAGCCTGTAAAACTCCCAGGACTATGGATATCTGGAATTTTCGCTTGTTCTCTCTGCCACTGAACTCAAAGAATTTTTTCAGTATACCGTACATCCTGCTACACCTCCTCTTTCGCATCTCTGGCTGAGATGTGTGCTTCCCACATTTCTTTGTAGATGCCGTTTTTCTGAAGGAGCTGCGCATGAGTGCCTTCTTCTGCGACACTGCCGTCTTTTATAACGAATATCCTGTCGGCGTCTGTGATGGTTGAAAGTCTGTGGGCTATGACTATCAGTGTCTTTCCTGCCACAAGTCTTGCAACAGACGACTGTATCACAGCTTCATTTTCCGGATCTGTATATGCGGTAGCTTCATCCAGTATCACCACCGGGGCGTCTTTGAGCATCGCTCTTGCTATAGATATACGCTGTCTCTCGCCACCTGACAGATGACCGCCTGAACCTCCTACCACGGTATCGAATCCGTTTTCAAGCTGCATGATGAAATCATAGCATCCGCTCTTCCTTGCTGCCTCCTCGACTTCTTCATCGGTAGCGTCCATGCGTCCCTGACGAATGTTTTCTCTTACTGATTCGTTGAAAAGATAATTGTCCTGTGAGACGTATGCTATCATCCTGTTGTATTCAGGAAGGGCTATATGCTTTATATCCGTACCGCCGATCTTTATGCTGCCGGAATCAACATCCCACAGAGAGGCTATCAGTTTGGCTACAGTGGATTTGCCGCTGCCTGACGGTCCCACGATGGCATTCACTGAACCCGATGCCATTTTCATATCTATGCCGTGGAGCACCTCAATGTCATGATAAGAGAACTTCACATTTTCAAGTTCCACTGAGAAATCTGCCGGCTTTGCCTCTGACACTTCCGGTCTGTCCAGTTCCGGAAGTGTCAGTATGCCTGTGATCTCGCCCATGACAGTTCCCACTGTGCCTAGATCATCGGTATAGCTCATGACGTTCAGCAACGGACCCACGATACCAAGAGAAAGGATGATGCACATAACCAGTTCAGGTACACTCAGCGAACCGTTCCTCACGAAAAGTGAGCCAAAAGGCAGTACAGTCAGCAGTGTATACGGAGTCAGTATGAACGTCAGTGACTGGAAGATATTGTTCTGTCTCATCCAGCTGATGAATGAATCTGCACTTGCAGCAGCAGCTTTCGTGAATTTTTCATATGAACCATCCACTTTGCCGAAGGCTTTAATGACTTCGATGCCGTTTATGTATTCCACAGCAGCAGCATTGAGCTCGTGAGTGCATCTGACTGTTCTCTTGAAATTCTCCTCATATCCGATGAACATACCGCATGTCGCAGCCAGTCCCAGAACTATCGGTATCAGCGAAAGCAGCGCTATACGCCAGTCAGTTATGAAAAGGTATATGATGATAATCAGCGGTGCAGCAAGGTTGCTTGTGAATTCCGGTACGATGTGCGCCAGTGTGGTCTCCATACTGTCCACACGTTCAACGATTATATTTTTGAAGCTGCCGGAAGACGTGTCTTTGACATATCCCAGAGGCACTCTCGCCAGCTTATCGAGGCACTGCCTTCTTATGCTGGCAAGGACTGCGAAAGTCGCCTTGTGGGAGCATGCTGTGGATATGCTGTGTAGCAGCTCCGCCAGCAGGAACGATACTGCCACCAGCACCGCCTGTATTATATAAAATCTCATTTCACGTTCACCATCCAGGATATGCGTCACGATATTACCTATCAGGAAATACGGTACGATCCTGAACAGAACATTGATGAGAGCCAGTACCATGCTGAGGATGTAATATCCTTTACGCTGTCCGGCCCACTGGACGATCCACTGTATCTGGGATCTTTCTTTTCTGTCTTTCATCTTTAGCCTCCTTGTGATTTTGAAGTTAGTAAGCTCTAACCGCTTGTTCTCTTTTTACCGCACCACGGTATATGTGATGCGGTCTCCTTATTACTTCATGTATGGCTGCTTGTCAGAAGCTTATGCCGAAAAGCCTCTCCCAGCCTGCTGTATAGAATTCCTTCAGCATCATGACTTTCCTTATGGCTGCTTCTTTCTCCATATCATGTACCACTATCTCGAATACTCCTGAGAACTGTCCGCTGGCTATCATGTGCTGCAGTTCCGGATCTATGTATGGCATATCTTTGCCGCTTTTTCTCATGAGTTCGATATACCGGTCAGTAGATGTCACTTCACGCTCCACTATATTGTGGATGAAGCTGGTGAAGGGGGTTCCCTCGGACTTGCAGAGCAGCAGCTTGAAATTATCGTAATGATCATAGACATAGTCGAGCATATCGTTTATGCCGTCCCGGGAAGTCTCCTTCATACGGGCGGTCTGCGCCTCCGGTGAAAGCTCCTCGAAATCCGCAAGTATCTCATCATATATGTTGTAGATATGCTCCGCATGCTCCTCCACCAGTTCTGCGAACAGCGCCTCCTTCGTCGGATAGTATTTATAGAATGCACCTGTGGTAACGCCTGCGTTTTTTACGATCTGTCTGAGAGAAGCCCCTGCAAACCCCTTGTCCATGAACTCACTGACAGCCGCCTGCCGTATCATTTCCTTCGTGTCGTTTTTCAATGTTTTTACGCCTCCTTCAACATGCTGCATTTATCATAGTGCAGCTTAGATAACACCGTTATCTTTTTCAGTTATATTACACTAACTCCACTTTTGTGTCAAGAGCCGGAAAGTTATTTTTTCTGACTTTACCGCTATCTGTTTGCTGTTTTTTCGTGAATTTTTCGGAAAAATCTCATTCTACAGACATTTTCTCTAAATATTTACACTCTTTCTCTATAGTGATAAAATTTATTCGGGGTAATTATTTATTAATTATATGTTATTTGTAAGGAGCTGAAAAACTATGTCAACCAAATCTAATGGCAGTTCGAAAAACACTGTTTTTCTTATTGTCGCATTCATTTTCTTTATTGCAGTTGCCGTTGCATTCTGCCCTGCTGTTAACGAAAATATCGCAGAAGGCATGAAGCAGATCACCGGTCAGAGCATCGATACCGGATCGATGAGCTATGAAGCAAGAACTATATTCGACACACTGTGCTACAACCGTTCGATACATATCCTTGCTATGCTGCTCCTCGGTTTCGGATTCCTGATGGTGGTAGTCCGCGGACACGGATACAGCTCGATAACAGCAACTCTCCTGGCTGTCAGCATCGCAATTCCCGTATACATGCTGATCAAGAGCTTCATGGGAGAGGGTTCGGCGCTCACTGTTGATGCATTCATGTGGGGCGAGTTTGCTGCAGCAAGTCTGCTGATAGCGATAGGTGCTCCGCTGGGAAGACTGACAATGGATCAGTATCTTCTTCTGGGCATACTGTTCGTTCCTGTTTATCTGTTCAATGAATGGCTCATTCTCGAAAGCGGAGCTTTCACAGGATTCCAGGACACAGGCGGCAGCGTTGTCATCCACGCATTCGGAGCATACTTCGGTCTGGGTCTGGTTGCAACAACAGCAAAGAAGATGTCAGGCGGTCCTTCATGTGAAAGCGACAGCGTGAGCAACCAGTTCTCACTGCTGGGAAGCCTGCTTCTGTGGGTATTCTGGCCGTCATTCACAAGTGCTGTAGCAAGTCCTGAACGTGTAGTCCTTACTGCTATAAACACAGTGTTCGCACTGGCAGGTGCTACTATCGCAACTTATATCTTCACAAAACTCATTCGCGGCAAGATCGATATCGAGGATATCGCCAATGCTTCGCTGGCTGGCGGTGTAGCCATCGGATCCACATGCGATATAGCCAACCCTGGCATGTCGATGCTGATCGGACTGGCAGCAGGGATACTCAGTACAGCAGGATATGCCATCATCGCACCTAAGGTACAGAAGCTCATACGAGGTACAGATACGTGTGGGGTACACAATCTTCACGGTATGCCGGGACTTCTCGGCGGTCTGTCTGCTATCATAATCACAGGCAATGCAGGCATACAGATCATATGCATGATCATAACCATTGCAGTTGCACTGGTAGGCGGAAGGATCGTAGGAGCTATCATCGGACTTCTTGGAACAAAGAAAGAACTTTACAGCGACCTGGACGAATTCGGTCACTGATCAGGTATCATACGCACCAAATGACACCTCAACGAAAAGAGCAGCGGAAAATTACCCCTCCGCTGCTCTTTTGATATATTTACTGAAATTCAAAATTCTCTTTTCGTACGCTTTCTTTATTTCGTTTCCGGCCCATGCCACTGCCAGTCTCTGACTTCTTCCAGATCCTGACCGTATTCGGCTATGTACTGACTGTGCTCTGCGATCTTGTCGTTCATCTTCTGTATCAGGAATGAACCTCTGTTACCAAGCTCAGGCATGTGCATCACGGCATCCTTCACGAGATCGAACCTGTCTATCCTGTTCTGTACACGCATATCGAACGGCGTCGTGATGGTCCCTTCTTCGAGATATCCATGTACCGAGATATCGCGGTTGTGTCTCTTATATGTAAGCTCGTGTATCAGCCTCGGATATCCGTGGAATGCGAATATCACCGGCACATCCTTCGTGAATATGGCGTCGAACTCTTCATCGCTGAGTCCGTGAGGATGATTGCTGTCCGAATCTATCTTGAACAGATCCACCACATTGACCACCCTTATCTTCAGCTCAGGCATCTCATCCCTGAGTATTGTCACAGCTGCCATGGTTTCCAGTGTAGGTGTATCTCCGCAGCACGCCATGACTATGTCAGGCTCGCTACCCTGATCGTTGCTGGCCCAGTCCCATATGCCTATGCCCTGCTGGCAGTGCTTCACAGCCTGCTCCATGGAAAGCCACTGATAGCTCGGATGTTTTGACGCAACTATAGCGTTGACATAGTTCTTGCTCTTCATGCAGTGATCGAAGCAGGACAGCAGACAGTTGGTATCAGGCGGCAGATACATACGCACCACGTCCGCCTTCTTGTTAGCGATGTGATCCAGGAATCCCGGATCCTGATGAGTGAATCCATTGTGATCCTGCTGCCATACATTCGATGACAGTATGTAGTTCATCGAAGCCACAGGTCTCCTCCATGAAAGCTGGTTGCAGACCTTCAGCCACTTCGCATGCTGTGCTGCCATGGAATCCACGATACGGATGAAGGCCTCATAGCTGGCAAAGAACCCGTGACGGCCTGTCAGCAGATAACCTTCCAGCCAGCCTTCGCACATATGCTCGCTGAGCATGCCGTCCATTATACGGCCATCTCTTGCCAGCGACTCGTCCGTTTCAAGTATCTCGGCGTTCCATGCCCTGTTTTCGGTTTCGAATACTCTGTTGAGTCTGTTGGACATGCTTTCATCAGGCCCGAAAATCCTGAAGTTCCTGTTTTCACGATTTTCATTATATATATCTCTGATGAAACCTCCCAGCTCTATCATATCCTGCGCCTTTGTCTTTCCCGGATCCACTTCTATACCGTAGTCCCGGAAATCAGGGAGTATCAGATCCTTAAGCAGTTTCCCGCCGTTGGCATGAGGATTGGCTCCCATCCTGGCGTCTCCCGACGGCGTCAGCTCCTCCAGCTCCGATATCAGCCTGCCATTGTCATCGAAAAGCTCCTCGGCATGGTAGCTTCTGAGCCAGTCTTCAAGTATCTTCAGGTGTTCCGGAGAATCAGGAGTCACCGGCACCTGATGCGCACGGAAAGACCCTTCGATCTGCTTGCCGTCCACCGATTTCGGTCCTGTCCAGCCCTTAGGAGTCCTCAGGACTATCATAGGCCACATCGGACGCCGAGGATCATTGTTTTCCCTGGCATTTTTCTGTATCTGCTTTATCTCTTCTATGACAGCGTCCATGGTCTCCGCCATCTTCCTGTGCATCTCTTCCGGGTCGCTTCCCTCCACGAAATACGGTTTCCAGCCGCATCCTCTGAAAAATGATCCTATCTCATCGTGGCTGATCCTGGAGAATATAGTAGGATTGCTTATCTTGTAGCCGTTGAGATTCAGCACAGGCAGCACTGCTCCATCAGTGACAGGATCCAGGAATTTGTTGGAGTGCCATGATGTCGCCAGCGGACCTGTCTCCGCTTCACCATCCCCTACGATGACAGTTGCTATCAGATCCGGATTATCGAATACCGCACCGAATCCATGTGCTATGGAGTAACCCAGCTCCCCGCCTTCATTGATGGATCCAGGTGTTTCAGGTGCACAGTGGCTTGGTACTCCGCTGGGGAAAGAAAAACGCTTGAACATCTTTCTCATTCCTTCTTTGTCCCTGCTTATCTCAGGATACACTTCGCTGTATGTACCTTCGAGATATGTGTTTGCTATCATGAAATTGCCGCCGTGTCCCGGTCCCGACAACAGTATCATGTTGAGATCATACCGCTTTATGACACGGTTGCAGTGTGTATAAACGAAATTCTGCCCCGGCACGGTGCCCCAGTGTCCGACGATCTTTTTCTTGAGATGCTTCATATCAAGGGGTTTCTCAAGAAGAGGATTGTCGAGAAGGTAGAGCTGGCATGCTGACAGGTAGTTGGCAGCTCTCCAGTATGCATCCATTTTCCCGAGCAGTTCCTGTGATAACGGATTTTTTTCAAGGCATTTATCTGTCTTATTTTCCATTTTCCTTTCCTTTCTTTGAACGGTCAGATCCTTATGCTGCTTGTTAATAATCATAATATCATAATGTGTCGGATATGTAAAACAGCCCTGATACACTTTGCATCTTTTGCACAAAAAAGGACCATACCGCCGAGATATGATCCTTTGATAAACCGTATTCTTTACTATTAGCTTAATGCTGCTGTTACCAGAGCCATCTTGAATACTTCCTGTGCGTTGCAGCCTCTGCTGAGGTCGTTGATAGGAGCGTTGAGACCCTGAAGGATAGGTCCTATAGCTTCATATCCACCGAGACGTGCAGCGATCTTGTATCCGATATTTCCTGCATTGATGTCAGGGAAAATGAATGTGTTTGCCTGTCCCGCAACATCTGAACCTGAGCACTTCACTTTAGCAACTTCAGGAGCTACTGCTGCGTCGAACTGGAGCTCTCCGTCAACTGCCAGATCAGGAGCAAGTTCCTTTACTTTTTTTGTTGCGTTCTGCATCAGAGTTACCATGTCGCCTTTGCCTGAACCGTAAGTAGAGTATGACAGCAGCGCAACCTTAGGATCGATGCCGAATACTTTAGCTGTCTTTGCAGTTTCTACTGCGATCTCAGCCAGCTCATCTTCGTCAGGTGAAATGTTGATAGCACAGTCGCCCATAGCCAGATTCTGATCATCTCTCAGCATGATAAAGCATGAGCTTACGATCTTGTTTTCAGGCTTTGTCTTGATCAGCTGGAGTGCAGGTCTTACTGTATCAGCTGTCGAGTATGTAGCTCCGCCAAGAAGACAGTCTGCTTTACCCATCTTTACCAGCATAGTTCCGAAGTAGTTTGACTTTGAAAGTGCGTCACGTACCTGTTCTTCTGTCATCTTGCCTTTTCTCAGCTCTACCATTTTTGCTACCATTGCATCGATGTCAGCATAATTTGCAGGGTCAACGATCTCACACTTTGAAATGTCGAATCCACCCTGCTGTGCAGCAGCTTTCACTTCACCCTCTGCTCCAAGAAGAATGACTTTAAGTATACCTTCTGATGTAAGCTTTGCAGCTGCATCAAGGATACGTGCATCGTTCCCCTCAGTGAAAACGATCGTACGCGGGTTGGCTTTTAACTGTTCTGTCAGTTTGTTAAACATTCTCTTTCCTCTTTTCTGTAATTTTATTTTAAGATTTCATCTAAACAGCATCATTTCGAAAAACTCATATGTTTTCCGAACATACCTCTTTATTTTATCCGTTTATCTGACAGTTTTCAAGATGTTTCGGCATAAAAATTGCTTAAGCAACACATATATTTTTCCTCATGCTATTCGATCAGTGCTCCAGTAGGACTCATACTGGCAGTGCCCCACTTGCCATCCACCTTTTTGTAAAGCACGTGCAGACTTGACCCGGAATCAGGACCCGGAAAATCTGCCACTATATAGCCATCTCCCCATTCTTTCGTACGTTCCTCATCGACCACAGCCTTGACTCCGAGAAACTGCTCCATTTCCTCCATAGACATATCGCTCCATTTTGCTTCACGCAGCTCTTCATATTTCTCCAATGTGACCTTAGCATCCGGATCTATCTCAGGTTTATCTTCCTTTGATGTGCCGCTATCTCCACAGGCTGTAAAAGCAAAACACATAACTATAACAGTCAGAATAACAAAAAACTTCTTTTTCATATTCTTTCCCTCCTCTGGACTTCTTCTATATAATCAACTGCTTCAATATGCACTAAGCAGTCCTGATCATGCGATATTTCTCTGACTCCTCCCGGATTTCAGATATTTCCCGAAGGCAACAGCATACTTGCGTTTTCAGAACTTTCCTGATGATCCTCCATGTGTCTCTCCGGACGAACTTGTATGTGTGCTGCTGCCTGACGACGACTGTTTTTCTGTCCTGTCCACATGGCTGTACATGAACTGTTCATGCCTTGCTGTCAGCTTCAGACTTCCAGGACGCATATAATTTCTCGCAGCAGCTTCTCTTCTTACAGTCTTCAATGCGGATTTGTCCCTGCTGACGATTATGAAAGCGACTATGAATCCTATAACAAGACCGGCCAGCACATCA
>CAJJPZ010000022.1 GCA_905193765.1 uncultured Eubacterium sp. | reverse complement strand
AGCACCAGTACAGGGTTTTCCTTGATTATGCCTTTAGTCAGAACGCTCAGTTTGCTGTTGTTCTCTCCCATTATTTAACACCTCCGCATTCCTTGAACTGAGCTAAAGCTTCTTTCACGGAGTTGTACACAGCATTTGATGTTATAGTGGCACCTGTAACAGCATCGACGTTCTTGTCGTCCTTTATGCTGGCTTCAGGGGCTTCAGCAACACCTTTATACTGCTTCAGATATTCCGGATCGGCAGCCTTCGTACCGAGACCCGGCGTCTCCGAATGCTCCGTTACTTTAACACCTGTGACTTTACCGTCAGCATCTATACCGATCATGACTTTGACAGTTCCGCCGAATCCCTTGTATCCGGCTGTCACAGCTATTCCGGCTTTGTTGTCTGCTATGTAGCAGTCTTCCACGCCTTCTGCCAGCTTACCGTCATACTGAGTGAAACCGTCTCCGTCAGGAAGTACCTCCTGTCTTGCTTCATCCGCTGATTTCTGCTGGTTCTGTATGATGATAGGGTTGGCCACGCTGTATGTTCCGGCCAGAGCAAGTGTCACTACGAGACATATGATGACCAGGATCATAGCAGGGAAGATGTTTTCTTTGAAATTACTGTTACTGTTCATTTTACTCTCCTCCCTTCGCTTTCTTAGGTGCCGGATACATCATGCGTTCACAGATCCTGTCGATGTAAGGAGTCAGGATGTTCATAAGCAGTATAGCGAATGAAACGCCTTCAGGATATGAACCGAAGATCCTTATGAGCATCGTGAACAGACCGCATCCGATACCGAATATGATCTTTCCTGCAGGGAGTGTCGGTGATGTTACATAATCTGTAGCACAGAAGAATGCACCGAGCATAACGCCGCCTGCGCAGATGTGGAAAACAGCTCCGTCCAGACCGCCCCAGATGAATCCCAGTACGAATACTGTAGCTATGAACGCTACCGGGATATGCGCTGAGATCACTTTTCTGAATATAAGGAACAGTCCTCCGATGATTATAGCAAGAGCACTCACTTCACCGATACATCCGCCTGTGTTTCCAAGGAAGAGATCGAGATTCGAGAAGCCTGCTTCTCTGACAGCATCCAGAGACATACCACCGTGGGACAGTACTCCCAGCGGAGTTGCTGACGTCACTGCGTCAACGCCTGACATTCCTCTTGCTGTCGGCCATGTAGTCATCTCAGTCGCAAAAGCGATGAACAGGAATATCCTGGCTGTGACTGCAGGGTTGACGAGGTTCTGTCCGATACCGCCGTAAAGCTGTTTTACTACAACTATAGCTGCAAGACATCCTACTACTGCGATCCAGTAAGGCAGTCCTGCAGGGAGATTGAATGCGATGAGCACGCCTGTCACAACAGCACTCATATCCCCGATAGTCTGTGTTCTTTTCATTATCTTGTTCATCAGATATTCGAATACCACGCATGCGATCACGCATACTGCTGTCAGAGTTATGACTCTGTATCCGAACTGATATATGCCGACTGCAAAAGCAGGTATCAGTGCGATGAGCACCATCGACATTATTTTCTGTGTACTTACAGGGCCTACCTGATGAGGCGCTGATGATACAGTTAAATTGCTATGAAATCTGTTATCCATTATTTGTTAGCCGCCTCCTTCAACATTCCCTTTGCCATTTTATTGATGAAGCTCAGAGGTCTTCTTGCAGGACATACGTAGGAACAGCTTCCGCATTCCATGCACTGCATTACCTTGAGTGTACCGAGCTTGTCTGTGTTTTCTGCCTTGTACGCTGCTGCGATTGAAACCGGCAGCAGGTTGAACGGACATGCCCTGTGGCACATTCCGCACTTGATGCATCCTGTTTCCTCAGGTATCAGAGCCTGAGGTCCGTCGAACGCCAGTATTGCGTTATTGTTCTTGACAACAGGAAGTTCGTCGGAGAACACAGCTCGTCCCATCATCGGTCCGCCCATGAGTATCTTCTTAGGTTCAGCCTTGTAGCCTCCGCATGCTGCGATGACGTCAGCGATCCTCGTTCCGATAGGAACTATGATGTTCTTAGGTTCAGCGACTGCATTGCCGTCCACTGTGAGTCTCTTCGTAGTCAGAGGTCTTCCTGTCTCCAGGTACTGGCCTATGAATGCGATGGTCGTCACATTCGAAAGGATTATACCAAGCTGAGCCGGGAGCATTCCTGCATCCAGGGTCTTGCCTGTCACCTCATATACCATTACTCTTTCTGCGCCCTGAGGGTATCTTGCTCTCAGCACATTCACTTCAATGACATCCGAGTGACCCATATCAGCGATAGTCTTCCTGAGGTTCTCTATCGCATCAGGTTTGTTCTCCTCAACGCCTATATGTGCTTTTTTAAGACCGAGGTATTTCATTATCGCCATGATGCCCTTGACGATATAATCCGCATTCTCAAGCATCAGCCTGTGGTCTGATGTTATGAACGGTTCACATTCCGCTCCGTTGACGATGAGTGTGTCCACTTCGTCCAGGTTCTTCGGATTGAGCTTGATGTGTGTAGGGAATGATGCTCCTCCCAGACCAACCACGCCACTGGCTCTTACTGCAGCGATGAAGCTGTCAAAATCGGTTACAGCCGGTGGCTTGACGTCTTCGCTGACCTCCTGCTTGCCGTCCGTCTCTATGACTATCACCTGATCTTCTCCACCCATTGCGGATCTGATAGATGAAATTTCTTTGACCGTTCCTGATACACTCGAGTGAATCGGAGCGCTCACAAATGCATCTGTATCTCCGATGAGCTGACCCACTTTTACAGTGTCGCCCTTAGCAACCAGAGGCTTGCATGGAGCCCCTATGTGCTGTGACATTGAGATGCAGACAGTTTCGGGAATAGCCATTTTTTCAGTCGCACATCCGGCAGTATGTTTTTCATGACTGACTTTTACGCTATTCAGGTGCTTTCCTTGCTGTCCCATTTCAAAACCTTCCTTTCCTTCTCAATTCTCTGACCGTCCCGGTAAAGTATACGGTATACATTACCACGGCAGGAAAAAAAATCAGTGCTTCATTTGATTTTAGTATAGAACGATTCCATTACTCCTAAAATTCTATTTTCATATCTGAAAAAACCAAAAATTTTGCACGGTACAGATTATATCACAAAAAAAACAAAAAATCTACAAAATCCGCATTTCGGAAAAAAATTTCCTCCCACAAGGAAAAAGTTTTCTTATATATGCATTGGTAAAATCCATTGCGGCGCAACGCTTCAGAAGCTTATCCAATTTTCACGCTATTTGCTTCCTATATATATAAGCATAAAAAAACGATACCGCAAACTTGTTAGTATCGTTTTCAAAAATCACATATTTCATGTCACAAAAACACATCCGCGACATTAGTTTTCCATAACAACAAAACTGCCCTTTGGTATGCTTTCCCATCCGTCGTCCACACGCAGTCCCCGGAGATTGTTCTGCAGCGCTCTGATAATCCCGCTGTGGGTGACTATAAGGATGTCTCTGCTGCTGTCTGCTTTCAGTATCTGCCTGAGAGCTCTCACCGCCCTGTACTGCATGTCATAGAAATTTTCCGATCTGTTGCCGGTCTTGAACACGAACATGTCCTGTCCTCTGCGACTGTATTCCTCAGGATACTGCTCCTTTATCTCGCGTACAGGCCTGCCGTCCCATGATCCCAGATCAATCTCCCTCAGTCCTTTCACGGGGCATATATGTTCAGCAGGATCGGCAAACATTTTTTCGGCTATGATACCGGCCGAACTCACCGCCCGGGAAAGGTCGCTGCAGTAGATCCTGTCGGGTTCCAGGTCCATTTCCACCAGTTTTCCTGCGCTGAGCTCTATCTGCATCTCACCCTCTTCACTGAGAGGCACATCGTACTGTCCGATAAACATCTTCTCATCGTGCTGCTGCGTCTGACCATGTCTCACCAGGGTTATGCGTCTGCCCTTTGCGAGCTGCTCAAGACTTTCTCTGACACATCCGGCCGCCAGGAAATCCTCTATCTCTCTGTAGCCTTCGGGAGTATCCATATCCAGTATACAGCCCTCGGAATCCACCGGCACCCTGAGCATCCTGTCCCAGTATTTATCGGTGATACCTTTGAGTCCTCCCGGTCCGTCGTAGCTGCATATCTCCTCCGCATACCCCGCCGGGACATATAGAGGATGCCCTTTTTTCCCTTCGAAAACAGGTACGGCGAAACTGTCTCTCACTGTATCTCCGGAACACATCACCGTCTCTTCCAGCGTTGTTATTACTTTGCTGTCTATCAGAGGGCAGTCCACAGGCATCAGAAAACAGCCTTCGCTGTCCGGGAAGACTTCTCTGACTTTGGCGATCCCTGTCTTTATCGACGAGAACATGCCGCTGTCGAAACCAGCGTTGTACGCCTCGACGATCACAGTCCCGTCTCCTGACATCGACCTGATCACCGGCTGCAGCAGTTCATGCCGGTATCCGGTGACGACAGCGATATTCTTTATTCCTGCTTCTTTTATGCCTGCGATCAATCTTTCCAGAGCCGGCACTTCTCCCACGGTCAGCAGAGGCTTGAAGCTGCCCATGCGGGATGAATAGCCCGCCGCCAGCACCACTGCACTAATCAAGCTTTGACCTCACGTCGATGATCTCAGCAACGATGCTTATTGCTATCTCTTCCGGAGTCTCCGAACCTATCTCCAGACCTATCGGTGCATGCACGGTAGCCAGCTGTTCGTCTGTGACGCCTTCGCCCTTCAGAGTCTCATAGAGCTTGTTATTTTTGCGTCTGCTGCCGATCATACCAAGATATGCATAAGGCTGCTTCAAAGCGCCTCTCAGTACCTGCAGATCGCCTCTGTGACCTCTTGTCACGATTATGATATAGCTGTTTTCATCAAGTTCCAGTTCATCGAAAGCATGATCGAAGTTGTCACATACGATGGTGCGTTCAGCATTCGGGTACCTCTCAGGATTGGAATACTCCTCGCGGTCGTCCACTATGACAGTCTTGAAATCCACATGTCTGAGCACGGGTTCCAGTGCGTAAGCCACATGCCCTCCCCCGAAGATATACGCTGTGTCCATGAGTTTGAATTCCTTGATGAAATCCCCCGGATCAGCAGCTTCGATATAATCTATCTGCACTGAGGCGTCCCCGCCGCATCCCATGTCCAGAGCATTCTTCTTCTCATCGTTGAGAACGAAATCGTACACATGGGTCTTCTCTTTTGTCTCGAAAGTCTTCCTGCAGAGCTTCTCCGTCTCCGCTTCAAGCAGTCCGCCTCCTACTGTCCCTATAGTCCTGCCGTCTTTTCTCATCAGCAGCACCGCACCCTTTTTTCTCGGCGTGGATCCGCTGGTCTCCACTACCTTGGCGATAACAAAATCCTCGCCCTTCTCTATCAGATCTCTGGCATGGTATGATACTTTTTCAGCCATAGTTTCCTCCTTATCTCAAATAACCTTTGACTTCGTTTCTGTCGTTGACTCTGGCAAGCCGCTTCAGCACACTGCCGCAGGGGCAGGGCTCCGTTATCCACCGGCTCATGTCGCCGGTCCTGTATCTTATGAATGGCATGCCCTTTCTCGTAAGCGTCGTAAACACAACTTCCCCGGGTGTATCATCATGTAGGACACGTCCCGTCTCGGGATCGATGATCTCTATGTAAAGGTCAGCCTCGCGGATATGATACCCGTCTCCGTGTCCGCAGCTCACCGCGCAGCCCAGCCCCATCTCTGTCATCCCGTAATGCTCATATACCCTGCATCCGAAACGTTCCTCGAAGAGCATGACGTCCTCCTCCGGCACATACTCTGCGCTCAGCAGCATGCTGCGGAGACTCAGACTTCCGCCGGCCGCCTCCGCCACGGCCCTCATATGTGTAGGCAGCGCCACCACAGAAGTCACGCCTTCCCGCTTCATGATATCTATGATCTCATCCACTTCACCGTCGTCGCATCTGCCGTCGGGCCCCGGGAAAAAGCCCGGCAGTCCGTATTCGATGACCCTGACGCCGAAGTTCTGCAGCCCCTCTGAAAGGAGCTTGCCTATGGAGCCTGGTATCTGCGCCGGCATCAGTATCATGACGCAGTCCGTATCGTCCACGATGAGCTGCATGCCGTTGCCGAAGTAATCAACCGTCAGCTGCTGGTCTTCATGGGTGAAATATATACGCTTCGGTTTGCCTGTCGTCCCGCCTGTGTCCAGCGTGACTATCCTGCTGATATCCCCGGGCCTCACGCAGAGAAGATCTATCCCCCGCGCTCTCAGATCCTCCGACGACATCAGCGGCAGTTTCCCGAAGGCGTCCATGAACTCGCCCCCCTGAAGCTCCAGTATTCCAGGGAAAAGTTCACAAGTTCCCAGCTCTTCCCGGTAAAAGATACTGTCCTCATAAGTGAACTGCAGTACTTCTCTGAGCTTTCCTTCGGTATACATATCCAGTCCGTCCCGGGAAAGTATGTCCTCACCTGTTATCCGCGCCGTCCATATATCAAGATATTTTTTTTCTGCAGGTGTTTTTTTCATGTTTTCTAAGTCTTTCTCCTCTGTATGTCAGTGTCAGTCCAGTTCAAGCAGCTCGCAGAGTTTCGTCAGTGTGCCCTCCACGAACATCGGACATTTTTCCATCTTAGCCATGGGATCGTCTCCCAGCAGTTCATCACAGTCCAGTCCGCCGAAGCTTTCCTCGAACCATTCCAGATACTCCGGTATGAATTCGTTCTCTGCATTCTTCGCGTCTGCAAGATACATCAGACAGTTTGCCGCCGACACTACACCGCAGATCCTGCCGCATTTTGCCCCATCGCAAAGTCCCGCCATGGCTTCCACCAGTTCCGGATTTTTCCTGTCCATCAGTTCCAGCCCTATCTCCATTATGATCTGGCTGCAGCAGTACCCGTTCATTTTAAGTGTAAAGATCTTTTCCTGCATCGTTTTTCTCCTTTACTTCAGGGGTTTCTCTGCCACCAGGAAGAAATACCCTATCTTCCGTTTCTTTCCACTCACCTCTGTCTCAAGGTTCGGACAGAGATCCTCCACATTTTCTCCATCCATCACGGCCTGTGCCACGTAGTTATCCAGATCCTGCGATCTGTCCTCAAACTCCACGATCCTGTATCCGATCTCCTTCAGCTGGGCGATCAGCGGGTCTTTGAAAAACGCCCCCTTGAATCTGAAGTCAACGAATCGCTGCTGATCGTTCTCGCAGTCTCCTTCTTTATGAGGGATCTTGCTCTGCCTTTCAGCCTCTATCTTTATGGCCTTGAGCTGTTTCGGATCAGGATCCTTCTCATACATATCGCTTATTATCAGTTTGCCGCCTTTCTTCAGCACGCAGTACGCTTCGTGCAGTGCCTCGTCAGGCAGGTTTATCAGACTCAGTACACATTCCATGTATACTCCGTCGAAAGTATACGACGAATATCCATCCAGGAACTCACCGTCCCCGAATTTTACATTTATGCCGGGATGCTTTGATTTGGCTTCGCTTATCATGGCAAGGTTCATGTCTATACCTTCGGTCTCGAATCCGAATTTTTCTGCCAGATGTGCCACCGTGTCGCCTTCTCCGCATCCTATGTCTATAACTCTGTCACCTTTTTTCAGTCCGGCGATCTCCGTCGCCTTATCCGTAATAGTGAATTCTCCTGGTCTGAAAACAGCCATTTTATCCTCCTTGTCTGTCCCGTAGGTTCTTATCTCTCTATTAGTTACTTCCTGTATATCGTGTTATACGCACAGAACGGTATCAGCCTGTTGTCCGGCGAAAGCACCTGCACTCTGCAGCGTTTGACACGTTCGGCGTCAAGATTCGTGATATCCTGGAACGCCATGCCTGTCACTGTGAATGTGTTCCGGCGATAGTATCTCAGGAATTCGTCTATATCCATTATCTCATCGTCCCCGGATCCGCAGCAGCATGAGCTTTCATTTTCCTCAGGCTCGCCGCAGCGGCACTGTTCGTCATCCCCGGGATCCGCTATCTCCCACTTGTCGAGCACATAGTCCCTGTCTTTTCTTATGACTTCCAGTTTGTCAGCGGAGGTCATATCACAGCAGCTTACGCCATTCTGCGCACCCTGAGCTGTTCCACCGCCACAGCAGCAGTCGCCTCCCGCCACATCGTAGCTTCCCTCAGCATCGCAGCAGCTCACGCCTTTTTCACGCTGTGACGCTGTAAGCGCAGATCTTATGCTGCCATCGCGTTCCTTTGTATATGTCCCATAGAAGCAGCACAGTGTATGCCCTGTGGCGATAGGACAGAAGTCGTCATATCTGAATGCAGGACTCTGTTTTTCCAGCTCATGCAGCAGACCGAACATAGTCACGCGCCCCGGGAAATCTCCACTGTGTATCTGCGAACAGCATTCCCCGGAGGACACCTTCTCAGGATGTCTCCCGAAAAAGCTCACCGGCTGGAAATGTATGCCTTTGACCACGTTGACATTTTCTATGATGAAGTCCATCATATTGCCGATGTCGTCCATATTTACGCCTTCCACCATGGTAGGCACCAGCGTTACAGCCAGGCCCGCCTTCTCGCAGTTGCGTATGGCTCTCTTCTTTATTTCCAGCAGAGGTTCCCCTCTGAGCTTTTTGTATATATCGTCCCTGGTCCCGTCGAACTGCATGAACACCACCGTTGCACCTGCATCCTTCAGGATCTGCGCATATCCGTCCTCAAGAGCCAGTTTCCTTCCGTTGGTGTTTATCTGTATGTATTCGAACCCCTTGTCACGAGCCATGCTGATTATCTCAGGCAGATCGTCCCTGACGGTAGGCTCCCCTCCGGAAAGCTGTATATTGAACGGTCTTTCTTCGCCCAGCTCTATGAGCAGATCGAATTTGGCCTCCAGTTCAGCCAGCGACGGCTCACTGCTCCTGTCCGCATCTTCCTCAGCCTTTGCAAAACAGTACGGGCAATGCTGGTTGCATCTGTCTGTAAGGTCTATCAGCACGCAGCAGGCCGTCTGCAGATGGTTCTCGCAGGTGCCGCAGTGCAGCGGACATTCCATATCGTCAGGATCGCCGCTGGTCATAGCCTTCTCCGGCGGGATGTTTATGACCGGATTCCTCACCCAGCGCATGTAGTCCTGCGCATCTTCCGCAGCAGTCGTCCTGAATATACCGTGATCCGGGCATTCCTTGACAAAATATACCCTGCCGCTGCAAGCAGCGTCCACACAGCAGTCAGACGCACCGGTATCTCCGCAGCAGCATTTTTCCGTCTCCGTCTCCGCTGCTGTGCAGCATGATGCTTCATAGCTGTATACCGGCGGTTCTCCGTCACAGCACTCTGAGGGGCTTTCTTCAGCTTCTGCCATGTAAAATGCCCTTACAGGTCTGTGACAGACCGGGCATATGCTCTGGGTCTCGCCCAGCACATGCCCGGCCATATCGATCATTTTCATTGGATTCCCTCTTTTCTTGATTTCTTTACGATTCTTTATTTCATTGTATATTAGAGGATTTTTTTCTGCAAGCATTTATGAGATTCTTCCCGCGGATTCTCATTAATTCTCACTTTTTCTCAAAACACTGTTTATTTTGCATGACCGATAGGATATACTTTTCTTAAAATATATGTAAGGAGGCAGAAACCATGAACCTTAAGGAATATCTCAGCGACAGCCGGGCCGCTGAAAAAGAGAAAATACTGTGCAGAGAGATAATGATCGCCGGCCGCCCTGCACTGATGCTGGCTATGTACGAAACAAAGCGCAACTACATTCCCGACGTAGAAACATATACGAGCCTCGAACCGCTGCCTGACACCATAGCAAGACTTACAGTACTGTGCGACTACTGCGACGCACCTGTAGATATCAACGCTCCCGGCGAGGATGACTCTGAAGGGATGACCAAACGCGAAATGTTCCTGCAGGGTCTCAACGACCAGTTTGCTCCAAGTCCCTCAGATCCGTATGAATTCAGGATCGACGGTGTTACATACGATGTGCTCCTGGCGGAGTACTGTGAACTCGGATTCTGGGATTACGGCACCGTTGCTGTCGTGAACAGACTGGCAGAAAAAGGGCTCATCAGCCAGCAATGGCTGGACAAGGATATCGACGAACTTTCCATAGCAAAATACGACATACACCCCGATATACTCCGCAAAGAACTCAGACCGGGATCTCTGGTGGAGACAGCATCCAGACGCCCGCCTGAAACAGGCAAGATCGGTTCGGTCCTGCAGCTGAACTGCGGACATTACGATACTCCGAGATCCATGATAGTGCAGAACGAAGATGGAGAAATGATACCGCTAAAGATATACGGAGCATATCCGCTGGATCCCGACGACGGGTTCCTGGATGACCCGGACTACGGTTCAGACTTTGATTCGGACTTCCTCATCGATGAGGATCTGTTCATCATCGAATACAGCACCGATGAAGATATGACCCTGGACTTCTATCTCCCTGAGTATCTCGACCTTCCGACATACGAAGGCCCCGAAGGTGTGACGGTGTTCGGCACTGATGAATACACAGGCGGCCGCAGGATGTGCATTGCCGGTCCTGTACCGGACGACTACGACCCTTACGGAGATATCATGGTGGAGCTCTTCTCCTATACGAGGTATCGGTAAACAGCCGGAAGCTTTATCGTGACGGCGCATGAGGCGCATGATATGCTGACTATACAGCCAAAAACTGGCGAGGGAAGCCCCGAGGCTTCCCTCTTTATTTTGTATAAGAAGAAAACTCCTTCTGAGGTCAGAAGGAGCGATATCCGATACATCATTCCTTTCCAAATCACGGGAGGCAGCACTGTTTCCGGTACTACCCACAGACGCTTGGCCGTAGATATTCCCTTAGGCGAAGACGTTCGGTCAGCTGTTCATATTCATATCGTTATCAGATTATGCAGCGTATAACTGCGTGCTCTAACTTATATATTATATCACAAAATCGGCAATACAAGGCAATACAAAAAGAGAAAATAAATGTAACCAGCCGGACATCAGGCCTGCATCTCACCTGCCTGTTCCTGCTTTTATCCCCTCTGCATTATTCCGAACTCGCTTTGATACTTGCGTACTTCCCTGAAAAGGCGATCCCGAGCTTGAGTATGCCGTGAGTGCAGTCTTCGCTCATTTCAAACTCAGGATTTTACATCGACGATTTATTTATCATTTCTGCATGTGCTCTCCCTACGCTTGATTTCTCCCGATTCCTATGATAAAATGTTATTATAATAACATAATTCCGAGTTTTTGTTTCTAAAACAACGTTCTGTCACGAAGCAATGACCAGTGGGTTCTGTGGGAAACTGCACAGCCTCCCGTGTTTGGAAAGGGATTGTATTCATATACATATGTTTACATTGATATCAAAGACTTCTTTCCATTGTTGAGAAGTCTTTTTTATTAGATAGTTTGCTATGCAAAAACTATTTTTTATTTACTGTTCAAACCAAGGAGGAAAAAATGAAAAAGAAATTATTATCATTCGCCATCATCTCCGCCATGATCTTATCCATGGCACTTGTCTTTGCATCCTGCGGCAGCAGCGACGACTCATCAGAGAACGAAAGCAAAGGCACTATTATACTCGCTACAACTACAAGCACTAAGGACAGCGGTCTTCTTGATGAGATCCTTCCTGTGTTTGAAAAAGAAGAGGGCTACAAAGTCGATGTTGTTTCAGTTGGTTCAGGTGAAGCAATGAAAATGGGTGAAAACGGGGAGGCCGATGTGCTTCTGGTACACTCACCTGCCGCTGAAGAAGAATATGTCAAAGGCGGCCACGCCGATGAAGACGGAAGACACGATGTAATGTACAACGATTTCGTTATCGTGGGCCCTGAAGCAGATCCTGCAAAGGTATCATCCACATCTGAAGATGCCGTTGCATCATTCAAATCAATAAGCAGCAGCGAACAGACTTTTGTTTCAAGAGCAGATGATTCAGGTACACACAAAAAAGAATTATCGATCTGGGAGAAAGCCGGTATCAAGCCATCCGGAGACTGGTATATAGAAGCTGCTGCAGGTATGGGCGATGTCATCACAATGACAAATGAAAAAGAAGGATATACTCTGTCTGACAGAGCAACATGGCTCAATGTTGGCAAAGACACCGATCTCAAGATCCTCTGTGAAAAAGACCCTAGCGGTATGCTGAACAACCAGTACGGAGTTATCTGTGTAAACCCTGACAAAAACGACAAGATCAATCATGATGGTGCGAAAGCTTTCCAGAAATGGATCTTATCAGAAGACACACAGAAACTTATCGGTGAATACGGCGTTGAAGAATACGGCGAGCAGCTGTTTGTACCTAATGCCAAATAAACCGGTCAGCAACCTATCAACCTTTTTTAAATTTTAACAGCAGGAAAAAAACAATGGACACAATCATACAAGGCATAGCGGAAGCATTCAGACTGATCGTCTCATGTGATACTGAAATATACGAAATAGTCGGACTGTCACTTTATGTTTCGCTTACATCGGTAATAATATCTGCAGTCCTGGGCATACCTTTCGGCATGTTTCTCGGCAGCTGCAGATTTTACGGAAAGGGCATCATCGTGCGGATCATATACACTTTTATGAGCCTCCCGCCGGTGATCGCCGGCCTTGCTGTGTTTCTGATACTTATGCGCAGAGGACCTCTAGGCAGCCTTCAGCTCAACTACACAGTCCCTGCCATGATAATAGCTCAGATCCTGCTTGTTACACCTATCATAACAGGACTGACCTACAGTATCGCCAGAGATAAATCGTCTGTCGTCAGCAGCCTCGGATTCACTCTGGGTGCAGGCAGGATACAGAGTTTTATGCTGCTGTGCAGTGAATTACGTGCAGGCATAATAACAGCGGTCATAAGCGGTTTTGGCAGAGCTATATCGGAGGTTGGTGCTGTTATGATAGTGGGGGGCAATATAAAAGGGAAAACAAGAGTAATGACGACCTATATTTCAGAGCTGAAGGGAATGGGGAACTTCAGCAGAGCAATAGCTGTTGGAATCATTCTGCTGGTAATATCATTTATTATAAATGCAGCCCTCTATCACTTTCAGGAAAGGCAGGCTCGGTGATATCATGGACATATTGCTTGAAAACATCAAAAAATCATATGAGGGAAGAACCGTTCTCAATGTCAGCAAAAGCATTATAAAAAGCGGTCGCATAACCGCTGTCATCGGACCAAATGGTGCAGGCAAAAGTACTCTGCTCAGAATGATCTCCGGTATAGAGAAACCTGACCATGGCCGGATCACGTTCGATGGTTACACGGATATACCTCAGAAAGAAATTACACTTGTATTCCAAAAACCATATCTGCTGTCTTCGACTGTAGAAAAAAATATAGCTTATCCGCTGAAGCTTAGAAAATTCAATACCATCGAATCAGACAAACGTGTAATGGCTCTTATGAAGGAACTGGGGCTGACAGACTTGAGAAAAAAAAAGGCATGGAAGCTTTCAGGCGGGGAAACGCAGAAAACAGCCCTTGCAAGGGCACTTTCTTTCAGACCGGAAGTGCTGATGCTTGATGAACCCACAGCAAATATCGATCCATACAGCACGTCAGAGATAGAACGGATCCTTACCGCAACCAACAAAAAGTACAAGACCACCATCATTATAGTGACACACAATCTGGCACAGGCCAGGCGTATCTGCGACGATGCTATTATGATGCATAATGGACATATCCTGGAATACGGATCATGTGAAAAGCTGCTCACATCACCAGATAACACCAGTACCAGAAAATTCATAGAAGGAGAACTCCTCATATGAATTTTCCTTTAAATGCAATTTTAGAACAATAATATTCCGGTTATTTATTGAAGCCTATCCTGCATAATGTTAATATATTGTCGGATAAAAACTGGAGGCATAAATACTATGATACGCTTAAAACAAGACGATACAACAACGACATCCAGACTGCTTGTGGAATGCCTGGAAAACGAAGGAGTCAGATATATCTTCGGCATACCCGGCGAAGAGAATCTGGAACTTATGTCGGAACTGAAAAATTCAAAAATCAAATTCATCACTACACGCCATGAGCAGGGAGCTGCTTTCATGGCTGATGTTTACGGCAGACTGACAGGCCACGCAGGAGTCTGCCTTGCTACGCTGGGACCCGGAGCAACGAACCTGGCCACGGGAGTTGCCGATGCCAACGGTGACGGAGCCCCGCTTATCGCCATCACAGGACAGGTAGGTACCGAAAGGATGCACATCACATCACATCAGTACATGGATCTGACGAAATTTTTCGAACCTATCACCAAGAGAACGAAGATGGTCGTGAGACCTGACACCATAAACGAGATCGTAAGGATCGCTTTCAAATACGCAGAAAGCGAGCGTCCGGGAGCATGTCATATAGACCTCCCGGTGAACATTTCCAAGATGAAATTCCCGGCTACGGAGAGACCCCTCAAGCGCGAGATCCCTCTCAAGGAAAAGGCCGTGGACCGCTCGATATCCGAGGCAACCAGACTCATCAGGGAAGCTTCGAACCCTGTGATCCTGGCAGGCAGCCAGGCGGTGCGTGTCCATGCATCCAAGGCTCTGACACGTTTTGCCGAGGATCTCAAAATACCTGTCATCAATACTATGATGGCAAAGGGCATAATCCCGTACGACAACAAGTACGCCATGATGACTGTGGGTATCCCGCAGTATGACCACGCCAACAAGCTGCTGGTAGACGCCGACCTCATTGTCGCTATAGGATACGACCTGGTGGAGTTCTCCCCGTTCAGATGGAACCAGGACAACAATGCGAAGATAGTACATATTTCGACGACGCCTGCCCATATAAATAAATATTATCAGTGCAATGTAGAGGTGGTAGGTGATATCTCTGACGCCCTCAACAGAATAGTCGATGAACTGGATTCCGATAACCGCCCGGAACCTGAAAGCATCCTTAAAATACGGAAAGCTTTCGATGAAGCCTTTGCAAAAGACGCAGATAACGACATCTGTCCTATGAAACCGCAGCGAATAATCAGAGATGTCAGAAAAGCTCTTGGCAGAAAGGACATCCTGATCTCCGATGTAGGAGCTCATAAAATGTGGATCGCCCGGCTCTATTACTGCTATGAACCTAACACATGCATAATCTCAAACGGATTTGCAACCATGGGCATAGGTCTCCCGGGGGCTATAAGCGCAAAGCTCGTCCATCCGGAAAGACGGATACTTACCATCACCGGTGACGGCGGTTTCATGATGAACTCTCAGGAGCTTGAAACTGCAGTGAGACTCAAGCTGAACATAGTCGTTCTCATAATGAACGACAGTTCATACGGGCTCATCAAATGGAAACAGATGGATCAGTACGGAGAAACATATTTCACCGATTTCACCAATCCCGATTTCGTCAAGCTGGCTGAGTCGATGAACTGCATCGGATATCGTGTGAACAAGGCTTCTGACCTGCCGGAACTTCTTGAAAAGGCATTCCAGCATGACCGACCTGTTATAATAGATGTTCCTGTAGACTACAGCGAAAACGTCAAATTATCCAAATCGCTGAAATCCTGGCGCGAAAAGCTTGCCGCCGGCAAATCACGGCTTTCCGGCAGCACACCTTTTTCATATCATTATTATCTTCCCTGCATTCTCTGTGCTGTATCCGCCAAGTTCATCCAGCTTCTGTCTGAAGCTTTCGCTGGTCAGCACTTCAAGAAATGCTTTTATCTGCGGCAGCTGCAGGAACCGCTGCGGTATGGCAAAATCGTACTCCTCATTGCCTACAGGTATGAAGTCCAGCCCCATACTACGGGCCGCCGACAGCACACCCATCCCGGCATCTGCCCCATCACTGGCTACTGCTGCAGCCACTGCCATATGCGTTGCCATTTCACGGTCATAGCCGTTGATATGCTCCGGCTCGATACCGAGGCACTTTATCCGGTAGTCCAGCAGCACTCTCGTGCCCGCTCCACGCTGACGATTGACATATCTCACGTTCCTGTCTGCGATATTCTCAAGAGACTTTATGCCCAGAGGGTTGCCCTTCTTGACCATGATGCCCTGTATACGGTGCACGCCCTTGATCAGTGCCATAGGTTCACGAAACATTTTCTTTATATATGCGATATTATATTCTCCCGTAGCTTCATCCAGCAGATGCACCGGAGCCATATGCGCCTCGCCCCGCTTCAGTGCCATCAGACCACCCATGCTGCCAACATGTGTACTGGAAATGAAGACATCATCGTAATTCTCCGCCAGCATATCTGCCATAACGTCCAGGATCAGATCGTGACTGCCGATGACAACAGCAGTCTTCTCTATCTCGTCCCTGCTCCTGTAAAGTTCTATCTGTACCCTGTCACCGGCCTCGACGCCTTCACTGCTCTGCTCTATGATGCAGAATCCGTCAGCCCTGACCAGAGACATTGCGGCGCCTGCACCTCTCGCCAGCGGCGATGCGATGAACTTGTCATCGACCTTGCCAACTTTGACGCGAACATATTCCTTGTGCTTGAGACTGGACACCAGCCTCCTTGAAATATGCGCTTCCACGGTCTCGGCAGTCTTTTCCCTGCGTCTGCCCATCAGCTGCAGCACCGGGATCACGAAATTCTCGAACCCTATGTATGCAGAGACCGGATATCCCGGCAGACCGATGACTGGCTTGCCCCTTACTATAGCCAGTATGACTGGCTTGCCCGGCTTTATGGATACGCCGTGTACGATGACCTCGCCAAGCTCCCTCAGCACATGCACCGTGTAATCCTCTGTACCGGCGCTGGAGCCGGCGTTCACGATCACCAGATCGAACCTGTCAACTGCATCGGAGATCTTCGTTTTTATCTGCTCATAATCATCGGGGATCGGCGGAAATCTGTGACCGATGCCGCCGGCAACAGTCACCATGTTCTCGAACATGCGTGAATTGGATTCTATGATGCTGCCCTCTTCCGGCTCGCTTTCCGGTTCTATTATCTCCGTGCCCGTAGGGAAAATAGCCACCTCAGGTCGTTTCACCACATCGATATTTATTATCCCTGCAGAAAGCAGCACGCCGATATCTATGGCTCTTATCCTGTGACTGCCCGGCAGTATCATCTCACCGGCAACGATGTCCTCGCCTACTGGTCTGATGTGCTGCCACGGTGCTGCCGAAGCCGATATTTTCACACCGTCGTCAGTTTCGACTATATCCTCTGCCATTATCACCGCATCACACGGAAAATGCACAGGATCGCCTGTATCGACGACCACATATCTATCCTCCGGCAGTATCACCGGATCTGTTTCCGATGCTGATGCTGTGTCCTCTGCCTTTACTGCGATACCGTCCATCGCCGAAGCATTGAACAGCGGCGAGCTGTATCTGGCATATATCGCAGACGATGTCACCCTTCCCAGGCTCTCCGTCACCGATATCGTTTCGTATTTTATTTCTGTTATATCCTCTACCCTTGCCATGTATTTTTCCCGTGCTTCATCCACAGGTATGGTTTTGAGATAGAGATTCCTTTTCCTGCCCATAATTCTGCTCCTGTATCAACTGCATCTGCGCTGTCAGAACAGCGTCACCTGCACGATCTGATCTTCCTTCAGACCTTCGTCGTCTGTATCTATAAGTGTATACCCGTCCGCACGGGCAAGCGTCGTCATGAGACCCGACTTGCCGAAAAGCGGCCGTGCGCTGTATATGCATCCGTTTTCCCGGATCCCGGCCTCCTTCTTATCTTCAACGAGTTCCACCAGCAGACATGTCGTCTTGCCTCCGGCTGCTGCGACGTTTTCCGTTATCCTTGCCGGTACTCTGCATGGTTCCTTTATTCCTGCCAGCTGTCTGTAAAGCCAGCCTATGATCAGCTCGAAGACCATCAGCGCTGCCGCGGGATGCCCGGGAAGTCCTGCCAGTACAGTTGATGATTTTTCATCATATGCCAGTATGGTCGGCTTGCCTGGTTTCAGCGCTATACCGTGGGTCAGCACCCCCGGTTCTGCCAGTTCATCCATTATCCCTGCAGTGAAATCCTTGTCGCCCTGGGAACTGCCTCCTGACACGAGCACCACATCGCTGACTGTCATTGCTTCCTCCACAGCGTCACATATCAAAGCACGATCATCTTTCAGGACTTTTCTTGATATCACCTCGAACCCGTATTTCCTGCCGGCTGAGGATACAGAATATGTATTTATGTCTCTTGTCTGGCCTTTTTCCGGTATATCCTCCACATCCACCAGTTCGTCACCTGTGGATATGACAGTTATCTTCCAGGGCGCCGTGACGCATACGCGGCTGATCCCTGCAGAAGCCATGACGCCGACTTCCTGGGGACGCACCTTCGTACCTTTTCTAGTCAGCACGCTGCCTCTGCGGACATCTTCGCCTGCCTGTATCACATTCCTGCCTGGCGACACGGAATCGTAAACAGCGATGCTGTTCTCGTCGAATTTCTCTGCATACTCCACCATCACCATGGCATCTGCACCATCGGGGAGCATTCCCCCTGTAGGCACGTATACAGCCTGCCCTGACATGATTTTTCCCGACGGAGCGTGACCCATAGCAACTTCTTCAGTGACCTCGAGGAAAACCGGGATGCTGTCCGTGACTCCCTGGGTATCTTTTGAAACCACAGCATATCCGTCAACGGAAGACTTCCTGAAATCAGGTATGTTCACCTCCGACACAAGATCCTCTGCCAGTATACGGCCGAGACTTTCTTCAAAAGGCACATATTCTCTTCCCGGCGGGGCTTTCTCAGCCTCTGCCAGCAGCTTCGCTCTTGCTTCTTCAAGGGTATCTGTATTCAATAATCTCATTTTATTCTGATCACTATTTCCTTTCCCTCTTCGTATCCGTCCAGAGCTTTCACCGCTCCCTCCACTACGTTTTTAAGTGTTTTCTGCACGAAAGGCACCATGCCGATCTCCTTCCCGTCTATGAAAAGTTCAACATTGAGTTCTTCGTTGTTTTTCTTTGTTTTCTGTTCGACCATATCTGCCAGCCTCCCTGCTTCCTTTGTTGCATCTACAACGGGTATCCCGTTGTATTCACTCATCTCACCTGATATTATCCCTGAAAAGGCAAAAGCCTCATCACACATGCGTTTATCTATATCATCTGTCGTCCTGCCGGTGATTATCGTCGGGCACTTTATGCCGCAGTCGCCTTCAAGTATGATAAAATCCTCTTTATAATATTTCAATACTGCCTCAGGCTTCATCCTTGAATCCATTATCACTGCGGTATCTCCCGGCCCCAGTGCGGTGACTCTGTACGCTCCGCTGCGTCTGTGCCTGTCTGTATCCGTTCCCGGAGTATCAGCTCTGTAGCCTTCAAAATGTATGTCCTTTATCGTTCCCACCGAATAGCCACGTCTGCGGAGTTCTTCTGTGAGCAGTGTCACTGTTGTCGTCTTTCCTGTCTTGGAAAAGCCTTTTACCATCACAACTCTCATGATATCACTCTCCGAAATCCACGATCTCATACTGGTGATTGAGCAGGTCTGCCATCAGCATCCTGTTTCTCAGAACGCCTTCCCTGCCAAGCAGCAGTTTTATGACCTCCGCAGCCTCCATGGATGCGATGACCGCCGGGGTGAATGCAGGGTTACCCGTCTCCCGCTCTGAACCTTTGTCTTCATCTCCGCTGTATATCATCTCTATGATCCTGTCTCCCGGCATTATCACAGCCACCTGTCCGTTCCAGCCTGCTATGGCTCCGTGTACGAGAGGTATGCCCTCAGCCTCGCAGGCTGCCTCAAGAATCTTCCTGCTGCTGATATTGTCCAGGGCGTCCACCACTACATCATGGCCTGCCACCAGCCGTCTGGCATTGTCTGCTTTGACGAACTCCACTACCGGTCTGACAGTTACCTCCGAGTTTATTACTTTCATCTGTTCTGCAGCCTCTTCAGCCTTAGGCCTGCCGAGGTCAGCTTCATTGGATAGCACCTGACGGTTGAGGTTCGACTCTTCGAATACATCTCCGTCTATTGCCGTAATTCTTCCTGTTCCTATACGCACCAGATTCTCTATCACTGTGCCGCCGAGTCCCCCGCAGCCTGCGACGCAGACCGATTTAGTCTTCAGCATCTGCTGCTCTTCGCTGCTTACAGTTCCAAGATTTCTGTTGTAGCGGCCTTTCATTATCCCGGTCATATCCATCAACCTCCTGACACTCTCGAAAAAGCTTTCAGATAATCTCCGTCATGCAGCGGTGAATCTATCATAACTCTCATATTGTTCACCGATACGAAACCAAAATTTTTTATTTCCCTGTAGTTGAGCCCTGCTATCTGCAGCGCTTCATCGCAGGTACATCCTTCAGGCACTTCGTAAACACGCTCCTTGTCGTCTCCAAAATACTTTTTCAGAGTGCCTCGCATAGTTATAGTCACTTTCATGCTTTTCTCACCTGTTATGAAGTGACCTCCTGTCAAGCAGTTTTTATGAGATCACCACAACC
>CAJJPZ010000021.1 GCA_905193765.1 uncultured Eubacterium sp. | reverse complement strand
TTGCTGCTGCGGCATTGAACCAGCTGCATCCCGGCGTACCATATAAGCCAAAGGTGAATGGCTTCAGGAACACATCCGGAATAAATACTGCCAACATACATCCTGCGACACTGAAAATGATTGTAAGAAATGCAGTATTCGAATGGAATTTCTTTGTGAATATCCCGAATATTACTGCAAAACATACACCTGGCATTACCGCAGATGTTATGCTATAGAATGCTGCCATAAGGGAATCTATTCCCATAAAATATCTGACGAATAGGAAAGGTATCACCAGCGCAATTATTGTCGATGTTATTCTTGCAATACTAAGTATCTGTCTGTCCGTACGTTTTTTCTTGCTTATCTGAAGGAAAATATCATTAACAAATACCGTCGAACACGAATTGATGTATGTGCTTCCAGTTGACATCATAGCTGCCATAAGGAATGCTAATATAACGCCCGTTATGCCCGGTTTTGAGATTATACCAACCAGAGCAATAAATGCATCTCCTGTATCAGCTGGTGCTGCTGCTATACCCTGTTCTACCAGTGATCTTAAGATTATACCTGGAGTGCCGGTAAAAAATACACCTACAGGCATAAGAACAGCAAAGAATACTATAGTTACGACTCTTGCCTGATTCATCGTTCTCGCTGCCAGGATCTTCTGTACATTTCCCTGATGTGCGAAGTACCATGCTGCAGTTATTGCGAAAGCACCTCCAAAGAACATACCCAGCTGCGGATAATTCGGATCGAACAAATCTGTAAATAATGATCTGTGACCTGTTGGCAGATGAGTAACCATAGTATCAATACCTCCGGCAGCATGAACTCCTGCAAATATAATGTACAATCCACCCGACAGTATAAAAATACTTTGTATTGTATCTGTGACCATTACAGACATCATGCCTCCCAAGGTCGTGTATATGGCTGTTGCTAAAGATATGAGCAATACGCCTACCAGTATATTCAATCCCCATATTGCATGAAGAACGTATCCTATAGAGTATGCATTGAATGACATTAATGCAAGCATAAACAGTAATTCTGCAATAGATGATGCTATTCTTGTTTTTTTGTCAAACCTTCGTTCCATGAATTCTGGAATCGTATAAACACCCGACAGATAATAGATCGGGATACCTACAGCAACAAACAGCAATCCGAATCCAAGGTCATCCAGATATGTTTCATATGCTACAAATCCCGCTTCGAAGCCTGTCTGAGAATAAGATACGATATCATGTGCAGATATCAGAACGGTTGTAAATGCCAGAGCACAAACCCACCAGGGGAGTTTCTTACTTGCTACGAAAAACTCTCCATGTGATTTTACTTTTGAACCAAAATATACGCCAATTCCAAGCACCGCAACCATATAAATCACTACAATCAGCACATCAAGAGCTGTGATATTTATTAAATAACCCATTTTATCCTCCTTTCTTTCTACTTAAGAATCGTTTCATGTAACGGGAACATTGTAGGGAATTCAAAATGCCATAAAGCATGACCTACAGGGAAAAGGATCGCCGCAAACAATACTAAAAACAGCATTATTTTTGTTCCACCATCTTTCTGAACTTTGCTACTAAAATCTCCGCTTTTATACATTATTATTATAGCTATGATTACAAGCGGAAGCTGTAATGCATAATATAGGATATACGGAGCCGGGTTTTCATAAATCATAAGTAACCTCCTTTTTCTTTCATCAGTTTCCTGACAAATAATAAATAATATTGATTTATTTAAAATGTAAAAGGAAAAAATCTGTCTCTGTTATTTATTTATTTTTTTAAAGTGTTATAATTAACTTGGTTCAGGTCATAGCATATCTGCCCATAGTACTACAGGCAGTATGCTGCATCAGTTCGCATGATTGATAACCTGAAATCTAATGCACATTGTCTGGCGGGGCAATGTGCATTTTTATAACCTGTTCAGGTCAAATACAAAGCTCATATGGTTTTAGCCTGTGTTTTTTCAATGAAATGACCTGATCAATGAATTATGCCCCGTTATAAAGAAAGCCTCCATCCACAGGAATGGTTACTCCGGTCACATAATTGCCGGCATCGGACGCCAGATACACTGCACAGGCGCCAAGCTCTTCTACATCTCCCCAGTCGCCTAATGGAATCTTCTTCTTTATACTTTCAAAGAGCTCTTTATTATCCTGTACAGGCTGTGTAAGTTCTGTCTTGAACCATCCCGGTGCAATACCATTGACCTGTATATTATACGGAGCGAATTCGAGTGCACTCGCCTTGGTAAACTGCATTACTGCACCTTTGCTTGCGGTATACGCAGGTGCCTCGATCAGCCCGAGGAATGACGCCATGGACGCAACGTTTATTATCTTTCCGCTGCCGTTTTTTATCATTTCGTTACCGAACACTTTAGTTGCAAGAAAAACCGAATCGGCATTCACGGACATGACCTTGCGCCAGTCTTCAAAAGAATAATCCTTTATGTATCCTCTGACCTCAACGCCCTGAGAGTTCACAAGAATATCTATCTTCCCGAACTTTTCAAGAACCTCATCCCTGAGTCTCTCAAGCCCTTCTTCACTGGTTGAATCCACGGAAGTCAGCAGACTTTCCCTACCCATAGCATTTATTTCTTCAACAACTTTTTTAGCATTTTCTATCTTCCTGCTTGCGGGAACAACTGTTGCACCATGATCCGCAAGTGTGAGCGCAATACCTCTGCCTATGCCTCTCGTTCCGCCAAGAACTACTGCAACTTTTCCTGCAAGATCGAAACTGATCTTCTTATAACTCATCTCTTCTCCTTTCACATCGTCTGGTTCTGTTATTTTTTTAATTCAAGAGTCTTCTTGTAAAGCACATGGAAATCTTCCACAGTAGTTTCTCTCGGATTTGTTCCTCTGTCTCCACCCTTCATTGCCTCTTCAGCCAGCTTAGGAATGTCTTCTTCTGTCACTCCGTAGCTTGAAAGCGGTGGGATCGGCAGTGAATCAAGCAGTTCATACACGGCATTCACTGCAACCTTTGCTGCCTCTATTTCATCCATGCCATTTACGTTCTTGCCGAATAAATGAGCAATTTCTGCCATTTTTTCAGGGTTTGAATAGAGATTGAACTCCATTGTCACCGGAAGACATATAGCATTGCCTACACCATGAGGTACGCCGAACATTGCTCCCAGAGGATGTGCCATGGAATGTGAGATCCCGAGGATCGTGTTGACGAAGCCCATTCCTGCCAGCGTGCTTCCCATCATCATGTCATAACGTGCATCCTTGTCTGCTTCTCCCTTGAAGGTTGCTCTCTGCAGTGCACCGGCAATGAGTTTTATAGCTTTGCCAAGCAGTGCATCTGATATAGGATCACTTGCTCTTGAAATAAAGCCTTCAATAGCATGTGTCAGTGCATCCATGCCTGTTGCTGCAGTAAAAAGCGGAGGCAGTGATGCAGTGAGCGCCGGGTCGCATATAGCCAGTGACGGAATGTTGTATGAACCACCGATAGCCATTTTCCATTCCTGCTGAACGTCCGTAACTACAGCGAAGCATGTTACCTCTGCACCTGTACCTGAAGCTGTAGGAATAGCGATTACCGGGAGCGGAGCATTCGGGAAAAGATCGCATCCCTCATAATCTCTGATATTGCCTTCATTTGTTGCCATGATTGCAGCAGCCTTGGCAGGGTCTATCGAGCTTCCTCCACCCAGACCGATCAGCATGTCTGCATCCTTGGCAAGTTCAGTTACTTTCTCTACAGTTTCTACGGATGGATTCGCTTCACACTTATCAAAGATCGCATACTCTACGCCTGCATCTGCCAGAGAATCGATGACCTTCTGTGCGATGCCGAACTTTACGAGACCTTCATCTGTACAGAGTACGACTTTTTTGCCTCCCAGCCTCTTAACTTCTTCGCCGACTTTGTTTACTGCTCCGTTCCCGAATATAATCGAACCTGACGGACTGTAATTAAAAATCGAATCGTGTCCTTTGAACAGATCATAGTCCAAAGGAAGCTGTGCTACTTGTCTAAACATTTTTACCCTCCTTAGCTTTACGCATAATATATTTATCGTCGATTTATTTGAATGCATTCCTGAGTACTATGGACTTTTCCCGACACATTTCTTTGAGTGTGTATGTTCCGCCTTCCTGTCCGATACCACTGTTCTTGAATCCGCCGAACGGCTGTCCCGGTGCTCTGTAGCAGCCGCCACCATTGACTACACAGCAGCCGGCTTCCATATGCTTGGCTACATGCATGCCTTTATTTATATCGCTGCTCACTACCCCGCCTGAAAGACCGTACATCGATGCATTTGAAAGTCTTATAGCATCATCAACTGTATCAAATCCTATGATCGGCCATACAGGTCCGAATATTTCAAGATCCTTCGCAACGTCCATATCAGGGGTCACGTCGATAACAGTAGGTTCGATGAAAGTTCGGTCAAAACGTCTGCCGCCAAGCAGGATCTTGCCGCCCTGTGCTGCTGTATGCTGTATCTGAGCCTCAACATCTTCTGCGGCTCCTTCGCTTACAAGAGGACCGTATGTACTTTCAGGATCGAACTGATTGCCCGGCTTCTCTTTTTTAAGAGCCTCTATCAGTTTCTCAGTGAATTCCTCTTTTACAGAATTCTGCACAAGCATCCTCTTGTTGGCACAGCATACCTGCCCTGAACAATACGCTCTGCCGCCAACAGCCTCCGCTACTGCCAGCTCCATATCTGCATCCTCCAGTATTATCAGTGAGTCATTGCCGCCGAGTTCAAGTGATACCGGCGTCAGATTCCTGCCGCAGTTTGCACCGATCTCTCTGCCGACTTCTGTACTTCCTGTGAAAGTCACTGCATCAACATCAGGGTCATTTGTTAACCAGTTTCCTACCTTGCTGCCGCTACCTGTTACCAGATTCACTGCCTTCGGTTCAACACCTGCCTTTACAAGAAGCTCTGCCATCTTTATGTTGCAGAACGGTGTTTCTGATGCCGGTTTTATCACTACAGCATTGCCCATAAGCAGTGCAGGCACCACCTTGTGATTAAATAATTCAAACGGGAAATTAAATGGTATTATACATACCACCACACCATGCGGTTCTCTTACTGTAATCATCATATCCGCTTCATTCGAATAGTGATCTCCAGCCGGGAATGATTCTCCCTTGAGTGTCCTGGCTGCATCACAGAAATGCTCTGCCAGACTTGCTGAATTGATGAATTCAGCCTCTGCATGGCCTACTGTTTTTCCCATTTCCTTTGCTGCAAGTTCTACGAACTCATCTTTGGCGTCAAGAAACATATCATGATATTTTCTCAGGATATCTATTCTCTGATGCAAAGGAACATTTTCCCAGATCTTCTGACCTTCTTTGGCTGTTTTCACAGCTTTCTTCACATCGTCTTCTGTTGCTGCAGGTATAGTATCAATCACCTGCATCGTTCCCGGATCGAGTACGTCTTTAACGTTTCCGTCCGATGAATCGACATACTGTCCACCAATGATCATTTTCATTGCTATTTTCCTCCTTGGTCTGATTTTATCTTCTGCCTTTTATATAAGCAAAGCACGTGCCATTCAAGTCATCCTTCAGTTTGCAGCAATTATAAAAACAAAACAAAGCTTGAAAATTCAAGCTTTGTTTTGTTTTAACCTGTATTATATTATTATACTTTGTACAGTTTACTGCATCGTATATTTTCTGAATATTCGTTTTGTTTCCGGACACTCATTGTCGCTTTTTCGGACACTTTGTCTTTTACGCACATACTATGATCGCTCAGGAAAAATATCTGTCAGAACAGCTTTCTATTCTCATTGTAACTCCGGATATCCACTTCATTCTATATCTCCGGGATTTTGCAAGTCTATTTGCTGATATACCCGGACAGTTCCTGATTTTCCTTTATCTTCTTGTACAGAGTACTACGTGCAATGCCCAGTGCTTTTGCCGCTGCCGACAGATTGCCATTCGTAAATTCTATTGCATTGCGAATGACATCCACCTCTATTTCTTTGAGTCGTTTATTCCTGCCTTTTTCTGCATCAGATAATGTCTGTTCAATGTCTTTGTTTCTGCCAGTCATACGATCTGGCAGCATAGATGTATTCAGAACACCGCCGTTTTTAGAAAGCGATACGGCACCCTCTATTATATTTCGAAGCTCACGAACATTGCCTTTCCAGTCGTAATTGTCCAGCATCTCATAGAAGTCTCCTGGGATCATCAGTTCTGTTATGCCTATATTCTTCTTAACCTTGCTGATATAAAAGTCCGCCAGCATACGTATATCTCCACCACGGTCTCTCAATGGCGGTATCCTGAGTGCTATGGTATTTATCCGATAATATAGATCCTCCCTGAATCTGCCTTGTTCCGATTCTATATAAAGGTCTTTCTTTGTTGCAGATATTATCCTTATATCGATGGGGATTTCTTTATTCGACCCGACTCTGGTTACTCTGAATGTCGACAACACACGAAGAAGTTTTATCTGAACATCAAGAGGCATGCTTTCAACCTCATCAAGAAAAAGAGTTCCTCCGTTTGCAGCCTCCAGCTTTCCGATCCCGCCTTCTTTTCTTGCTCCTGTAAATGATCCTCCATCATATCCGAAGAGTTCGCTTTCTATGAGCTCTCTAGGTATTGCCCCACAGTTTATTCCTATAAACGGTTCACCGCTACGGCCGCTCTCATTATGTATGGCCTGCGCGAATACCTCTTTGCCGGTCCCGCTCTCCCCCCACAGAAGGACAGGCGTATCAAGTCCGGCTATCTGTTTTGCCAGTTCTTTAGCCTCTCTCATCTTGTCACATTCGCCAACTATATTTTCAAATGTATATATGGTATTGTTGTCCTGAGTTTTCCTGCTGCTCTGTCTCAGATCTTCCTCTATTGCAGCGCATATGGAAATCACTATAGCAAGGGTATGCTCATTATAGCTTTCTTTCTTACCAGTAATTGAAACTGCCCCTATCACATTACCTTCCGCATCCATGACCGGTGCGCCGGAGCATGTGTATCGTTTGTGCACAAGGTTATAGTGTTCCTCTCCCCAAAAAACCATAGGCTTTTTTTCATAAAGGCATGTACCTATTGCATTGGTTCCTGCATACCGTTCGTTTCTGCTAGCGCCGATCACAAGAGAAAGATCTCTCTCAAAATTGCTCCTTGTCTCCTCATCCATGATTATATCCAGCAGATATCCTCTGCTATCACTTATAAAAATATAATATCCTGTGGGTTTTATGACATCATATATTTTCGTCAAATGCCTGCGCGCGATCTGGATAAAAAGAGAGTTTTCTTTTATAAGTTTCTTAGTCGCCTTATCATCCAGTTTATTGAATCTGACTGGCTTATCGTAATTTATGCAAAACTCTTTTGACCTCAGCCATGACGAATATATTTCCGGTCTTAAAAATGAATAATCATATGGTCTGTCATTAACAAAAGCGTCAAATGCTTCAATTAGTTTCTTCTCATAGTCTTTATTGAAATAGTTCATTGTCAGATGCTCCTTCTACAAAACTCCAACTCTAAGATAATCTTATCACATCAGACTGAAATTTGGCAACTATGAAAAATTTCAGTCTCTTGAGTTCTGTATTTTGCTTTTAGATCACATACCCTGCACAACGTCTCTGATCGATGCCAAACGCAAAAGCCTGTCCTCACGCCAGCATCAGCAGCGTTCCTGTTACGATGCCTGCCAGTCCTGCGGCGGATTTTTTTGACAATTTTTCTCCGAACACTATCCATGAGAAGAATACTGTTATGAGGATGCTGAGTTTGTCCACCGGCACTACCACACTGGCCGGTCCGTTCTGCAGCGCCTTGTAGTAGCAGAGCCAGGAGAAGCCCAGCATCACGATGGTCCGTACCGCCGTTGCCACGGTGGAATCGGTCTCCCTGATGCCGCATTTTGCAAGTATTGCCGTCAGTCCTGCGAACACTGCCGAGCCGCAGGCGAATAAAAGCCACATATATACGCCTCCTTATCATGTCGTATGTCTATATGATAACACAGATCGGCGAGGAAAGTTTAAACGGGGGATAAACTGGGGGCGGGATATGTCAATGTAATACTGATAAAATGGAAGCGATATATATGTGCTGAAGATAACGAACACCGAAGTCCGCAGCATGTTCACAAAACTCATCCGGACATGGTTCAACGATCAGCATGCAGATTACAACCGCTTCATCAAGGCACTGCTGCGCAATGATCTGGAATCCATGAACAGCTACGTCAACAGAACAACAGAAGCTGTATTCAGCTACTTTGATACCAGCGGGAAAAACCCTGAGAATTTCTATCATGGATTCGTCCTCGGCCTGATCACCGACTTTAATCTCAGCTACACCGTGAGGTCCAACAGAGAATGCGGATTCGACAGATACGACGTCTGCCTCGAACCCACGGATCCCAGCTGCGACGCCTATATCTTTGAGTTCAAAGTCCATGATCCTAAAAAGGAAAAGTCTCTGGAAGACACGGTAAACGCCGCTCTGAAGCAGATCGAAGAGAAAAATTACGATGCCGACCTGATAGCCAGAGGCATCGGGCCTGAGCGGATAAGACACTACGGGTTCGCATTCCGCGGCAAGGAAGTACTCATCGGCGGGAAATAAAGGATCTGAGTATGACACCCCTCTTAGACAGGAAGATGTTAGATGAGTTTTCCTGGGCGTAGGGGTTGTTTTTATTTAAATCAGCAGCTAATATATTAGCTATAAATACATATTTACGTTGATTTTGGATAATATATTATCTATAATATATTTATGATAATTTGTCGTAAAAACGTGAGGTGTACACATGAAAAACTATGTATGGGAAACTCCCGAGGAGATAGATATGGCGCTGGCCGGGCGCATGCGCAATATCCGCAGGCGGCGCGGGATATCGCAGCAGGAACTGAGCCGGCAGTCCGGGGTGAGTTACGGCTCCATAAAAAGATTCGAGTCCACCGGGATGATCAGCCTGCTATCACTCACAAAGATAGCAGTGGCGCTGGGTTGCGAAGGCGGCATCAAAGATATGTTTGCCGACGTGCCCTACCTTTCCATAGAGGAGGTAATCAATGAAGGTCGATAAAAAAGATTTCGGGCCCCGCAGTCTCCATGTCACATACCATGACAGAGCTGTGGGTACACTGGCAAAAGCAGTACACGGCATGGTCGCATTCGAATACGACGACAGCTGGCTCTCTGGCGGATTTGCGATAAGTCCCTTTTCACTGCCACTTAAAAAGAAAGTTTTCCTTCCGGAAAAACATTACTTCAACGGGCTTTTCGGTATATTCGCAGACAGTCTTCCCGACGCATGGGGACAGCTGCTGCTTTCCCATATGCTGCAGCGCAGCGGTATTTCCGAGGATAATGTCAGTGCCGTTGACAGACTTGCTGTAGTCGGTTCGTCCGGAATGGGCGCTCTGTGCTATCATCCTGATATCGATATGCCCGCTTCAGAGCATACCGGTGATCTCGACCAACTTTCTGAGGAATGTTCCAGGATACTGAATTCTGAACAAGCTAAAGATCTTGACCTTCTTTTCAGTCTCGGCGGCACCAGCGGCGGCGCCCGTCCGAAAATCATGACTGAAATCGATGGTGAAAAGTGGATAATAAAATTCCCGGCAAACTCTGATATCCGGGATATCGGTAAAATGGAGTATGACTATTCTCTCTGTGCCGGAAAGTGTTCCATAGATATACCTGCGACACGGCTATTTCCATCTGAAAAATGCAGCGGTTATTTCGGCATAAAACGATTCGATTCCGACGCTGACGGAAAGCGTATCCATATGGCTACGGCAGCTGCACTCCTTGAAGCTGATTTCAGACAACCGTGCCTCGACTATCACCAGCTCATGAAACTGACTGCGATACTTACCGAAAACGACTCCCATGATATGGAAAATATGTTCCGCAGAGCCTGCTTCAATGTGTTCGCTCATAACAGAGATGATCACGCCAAAAACTTCTCGTTCCTCTATGACGACTCATCGGACTCATGGAAACTGAGCCCCGCCTACGACCTCACCTACAGCACCACATACTATGGCGAGCACACGACATCTGTAGACGGCAACGGCAAAGACCCTGGAGCATCTGAACTCCTCAATGTGGGCACAGCTGCCGGACTTTCCCATGCAAAATGCCGAAAGATCATAGAGGAAATCGAAGAAATCGTCAGGAGCGAGCTTGGGGGATATATCGGCTGATATTTCTTACGTTGGATCCATCATATGTTAGAACATATTGCACGGGTTCGTGAGAAATATATGAAAAAACCACCTGCGGGATACACTTCTGAAGAAATCAAAAACATGGGAGATGAGGATCTTCTGGATATGGAATACTTTTTAAATGAATGATTTATCCGGCACATTCACATGTGTCTGTTTGTATTTCATATAGTTTTTGCTGACATAAATCGCCAGCTTTTTTCATGCATTATTTGATGGAGATATTTCCTATCAAATTAAAAAATCCCCTGAGCTTACCTGCTCCGGGGATATCGGTTTCGTCAAAATGATGAGAAGTTATATATGCTATTATTAAGAGGCATTTATTTTTATTATTGTTAACGAAATTTATCTGGAGTTTTTTGATCAACGCTGCAGACTGGAGAGCCTGCGCTGTTCGCACGACTTCCGTCTGCAGCAATGTGCTTACATGTTTTACAGCTGCAGTCTGCACCTGTGCGCCGCTGCTGTCAGTCACTTTAAAAAGTCACTGTTATTTAAGAACTGTTACACCCTTTCCTTCGAGCTCTGTTACTACGAAGTCTCTGTCTGCACTGATCTCGTCCATGATGAACTTCACGTCTTCTTCAGTTGCAGCTGTCATCTTGTAGTTCTTCACGCAGTTCTTGATGTATGATTTGCGGATATGATCCATATCCTGCTGTCTCGCTTTCATGAGGGACGGATGTGAAGGGAGTACCAGAGTCTTGCCCGGAACTTCATCTTCAGGGTCACCGAAGAGAACTTCGATTCCGTTTTCCTTAGCGAATGTCAGCTGCGGCATAGGGTGCTTGCCTGCACCTGTGTACTCAGTTTCCTGAACGACGAGGATGTCGTCTCTGTCCATAGTCTGAGCCAGTGCGAATGCAGCTGCCAGTGATGTATTTCCTGCAGGACCTCTCTCGTATCCTTCCAGTACAGCCAGCATCTGAGTGATGTAGAAGAGTTCACCCTGCTTTACTGTAACCAGTTCATCCATGTATCTGAGGACTCTTGCCGCGTTTCTCGGGCAGTCTGATCTGTCCGGCCATGTGATGAACGGGAAGCTGAATCCTGTGTGTCCTGTTGTGCATGATTTCTTGTTGAAATCTTTTTCTGACGCCATGTGCAGTCCCTTGAGGTCGATGCACGCACCGATGACTTTTGTAGCTTCAGCGCCGGCCTTGATGAGACCTCTTGCAGTTCCTGTGAGGTTTCCGCCGCCTGCGTTCGTGCAAACAACCGCTGCAGGATCCTTGCCGAACTTCTCTCTACACTGGTTAGCCAGCTCGTAACCGAGAGTTTCTACACCGGCGATGCCGTAAGGTGTGTAAAGTGAAGCGTTGAAGTAACCTGTATCTTCGAGAAGGCTCAGATGAGTCGAGAAGAGTTCAGGTCCTACTGACAGCTGAACTACTTCAGCGCCGTATGCTTCGCAGATCCTCTGCTTTTCAAGGATCTCAGGCTGACCGACTTTTCTGCCGTCGTAGCATTCCTGTACAACGATGCAGTTCAGTCCATGCATTGCAGCCTGTGATGCTACAGCAGCACCGTAGTTGCCTGATGTTGCAGCGATAACGCCTTTGTATCCCAGCTTCTTGGCGTGGTGTACAGCTATGGAAGCTCTTCTTGCCTTGAAGCTTCCTGATGCGTTGGCAGCTTCGTCTTTCACAACGATCCTTGCGCCTTTGCCTTCAGGAGCGAATTTTCTTGCCAGTTCAGTCATGTTCTTCAGCTCGATCATCGGAGTGTTGCCTACGCCGTGTGCCAGCTGGATCTCCTGCATCTCTTCCATCGAGTAACCTGACTTGTGCATCATAGCTTCGTAGTCGAAACCGATTCCAGGAGCTTCGAACTGTTCGTAGTCCATCTGCATTGCTTTGTTGATTATTTCATTTTTTCTGGCCATTATAGCCTCATATGATTTGTCCAGTGCCATTAGTTCTCATCTCCTCTCATGATATTTTTAAGCTGCAGTTCGATCTGCAGAAGTTCAGGCTGGAAGTCGCCGTAGTCGTGGATGTATCTTGGATTCACGTCTACCAGGACCCCCTTGTCCTTCCTGCCTGTTACTGTAACGATCTCGATCTCTTCTCCTGCTGATGCTTCTGTCTGAGCCAGACCTTTCACCCAGAGCTTGAGATCACATGCCTGTGTGTCTTCCGGTACCTGAGGTGCTCTGTGGCCCGCTTCTAAAACGACCTTTTCGATCTGCACCCAGTCGCCTTTTTTTGCTGTTTTCATCTAAAGCTTCTCCTTTCGTTGAACATTCGTTTCTCTTGTTCTGATTCAAATCTGATAATCATTTTTTATAGTAAAATCACATTGATTTTACAAACCTTTTTCTTTTTTATACACCGCGAAAAAGTTTTTTCAAGCCCGGTCTCTGTACCAGAGAGACCGGACTCAAGGAGTAATTTTAAAACCTGTCCGGAAACCACTCCGGGCTGTCATGTCCCATTCCACCTGCCGGTGTCATGCGGAGAATACCGGATCCCCTGCAGCTGATTGCAAGCTTATATATTTCAGGGTGTTTTGAGCATCTTTGTCAAGTATTCTTAAGGGGTTCATTGTCAATTGTCTGCGCTGCAGGTCGTCTCCGCTCTGTTATCCATGCCACGCCGTTTCCGGAATGTCAGTAGTTATCTCATCATTTCTATACTTTTTATACTTTGTCTCAATGTCTTTCCAGTCTGACAACTATCCTGGCGTTGTCCTTCGTGTAAAAGCATTCCTTGCCGCTTCCCTCCAGGACATCGTTGGCGTTGCCCGTGAGGTTCCTGATCTCGTCATCTGACGGCGGTTCCACATCCTCCAGTTCATACGGCTTGCCCAGCGCCTTGTACTTGTTCACACCGAACTGGTGATAAGGCAGCAGCTCATATTCCTTTATGGAAGGGATGTCTTTTATGAATCCTGCGATACCGCGGATGTTTTCCACCGAATCGTTCAATCCCGGTATCACCGGCGTCCTGACGGTTATGTAGTCGACGTGCTGAGCGATGAGTTTCAGGTTTTTCAGGATCAGCTCGTTGCCGCTGCCTGTCAGCTCCTCATGCACTGCGCTGTCGATGTGCTTGATGTCGAAAAACACGTGGTTTATATAAGGAAGCGCGGTCTTGAACTTGTTGTATGTTCCCATGCCGCAGCTCTCTATCGCTGTATCTATCCCGCTTTCGACACATTTCTTCGCTATCTTGGTCAGATAGTCAGGCTGTGTCAGCGGCTCTCCGCCCGAGAAGGTCACTCCGCCGCCCTTGATGGAATAGAAGATACGGTCTCTGTCGATAAGCCTGTAGATCTCATCGATCTCATATTCTTCTCCCACAGGATACTTGGCTCCTGCATAACATCTGTCGGTACATTTGAAGCATTTCCTGCACAACGTGCGATCTATCTTAGGCCCATCCGCTTCGGTCATCTTTATCGCAGACACCGGGCAGACTTCCATGCACGCTCCGCAGCCTATGCACTTCGACGGCGACTCCATGATCTCCTTTTCGTATGACTGGGATTCAGGGTTCGCACACCATTTGCATCTCAGCGGGCATCCTTTGAAGAAGACCAGTGTCCTCAGACCGCTTCCATCATGTATCGAACATTTCTGTATGTTGAATATCATTTCGGCTTACCTCCTCAACCGCCATTATATATTGCAAACGATATGCCAATCTCTGAGAACTTCTTAAAAAGCCCTGCGTTTTCTCTTTTATTTTTATATGCAAAATCTCACAATACCGCTCCGAACCGTTGCAATCACTTGACTTTAGTCAATATTATTTTTTGAGAAAAATCCTGCTGCGGGATCGATCCCTGTGCCATATCCGGTTTTGCAGGGCAGTTTTTCCATCGATTTTCTTTCTGTTTTGCTCCTCTGACGGCCTCCTGTATCGCCCGTCAGAGGCTCCATCCGGGAATGTGGGTCATTTATGTTACATGCAAGATCCCGGTCCGGCCCATGGCCCATGCGCTGTATCCCTCTGTTTACAACGTGTTCCGGGATCCTGCACACGAAATGCTCCCGTTGATACCTCCTGAGCTCCATTTTCTGTGTCATAAAAGTTACGTTTGAGACGTGTGTGTAAAATAAGTCACTCACCCGAAAAGCACATGTGTCACGTATGTCACATTTTTCGTGTATTCTCTGAGATCCGACATTTCCCGCCGTGAGTGTGTCATCATATACACGGCTGTTTTCCCGTATATGCGCACATACCGGTGACATCTTTCGCGATTTCTGTTATTATACAGACATGTTTCCCGCCGTTTTGAGATTATGGCTCGGAATTTGCATACATATATAAGCAGAAATATGCAGGGCAGACCCCGAAGGGCCGTTTCCTGTGATACTACCGGTATCGCTTCCGGCAATATCCTTTGCAAATAAATTCTGTATTGACGATTACATACTGATATGGAGGTTTTCAAATGAGATTCAAAAAAATGTTCAGAACCATCGAGACCCACACGCTGGGCCACCCTACCCGCAACGTTGTCAGCGGGTTCCGTCATATACCGGGCAAGACGATGGGCGAAAAATTCACTTACATGAGGGACAATGAGGACTGGTTCCGCAAGATACTGGCCTTCGAACCGAGAGGCAGCGAGATCATGTCATGTACTCTGGTGACTGAGCCGTGCACACCGGGAACAGACGTTGGCATCCTCTACTTCGAAGCAAGCTGCTGGCTGCCGATGTGCGGCCACGACACCATCGGCGTGTCCGTAGCGCTCATCGAAGCCGGCCTTGTAGACGTGCAGGAGCCTGTTACCACCATCAAGCTGGATACTCCTGCAGGAGTAGTTACTGTGGAAGCAAAAGTAACCGACGGCGTCGTAGAAGAAGTTTCCTTCCTGAACGCGCCTGCTCTGGTGCTCAACAGAGACGTGGAAGTCGACACTAAGGATTTCGGCAAGCTTACGCTGGATATTTCTTGGGGTGGCAACGTATACGCCATTCTTCCGGCAGAGAAGGTGGGTCTCACCATCGAGCCGCACAATACAAGCAAGCTCATCGCTGCCGCACAGTCACTGGCAGAGGACATCAACAGCCAGGTGAAGGTCACCCATCCTGAGCTGGACTTCGTGGACAGAGTCACTCATGTTGAATTCGCAGGTCCGCCAAAGGGAGAAGATGCCGACATCCAGAACTGTGTAGTGGCGCTGCCTAAGGTAGTTGACCGTTCACCGTGCGGTACAGGTACATCAGCCAAAGCTGCCCTGCTCTTCGAGGAAGGCAAGCTGAAGGTCGGCGACAGCTTCAACCACGAGAGCATCATCGGTTCGATATTCAGATGCGACGTAGTGGAGGAAACTACAGTCGGAGGAAAGAAAGCGATAACCCCGAGGATCACAGGCAACGCATGTGTCATGGGCTTCGCTACATGGGTGCTGGATCCTAAGGATCCGTTCCCTGAAGGCTTCCTTCTCGACTAGGACGAAACCGGCACAACGGCACACTGACTGCCGGAACGGTATAGATGACATAAACTACACATAAATACATTTCACGTTGATACAGCGGGGATCGGAGCACAGTGCAGTGACATAAAAGTCACATTCCATTGAAGCCCGGTCCCCGCTGTGATAGAATAGGGGCAAGGATACAATTCAACGGATCAGAGGAGAGATCACAATGGCTGATTTTATAACACTATCAAAGAAAATAAAGGACAGTTCTGCGGTGATGCCCCGCAGAAAACTGACAGGCCGCAATGCGCTGGCCGGCAGGATCGCAGGATTCCTGACTGAACGATCCGGTCTCAGCTCGGGTTTCATCATACTGTGCACCGAAGACGGACTGATCTGCAGCTGCACCGCTCCAGGCCACGAGGAGGATCTCACCGGATTCACCATGACCGGAGAGCTGACGGCGGAACTCAGGATCGAAGGCGCCGAGATGATCACCGACATCGGAGGTTTCACCCTCCTCTCCTCGATCCCTGCCGAACAGAGACATCTGACCGGCAGGATCAGGTCCGATCTGGAGGGGCTGATGGAGATCTTCGACGAGGATCAGACGAACGAAAGGTTCCTGCTGAGCAGCTTTGATTCTGCAGACAACGCTATATGCATATTCGACAGCGATGCGTGCTTCCTCTACGGCAACAAGTCCTATCTCAGGAACATGCACATGGGCGACGGCAAAGAGTTCCTGGGCATGAACATACTGGACATCACGAAACGGACGGGCATCAAGATACAGGCCACGAAAAACGGCTCCGACAATCTCAAGATGTTCGACGCGCTGAAGAGCGGGCGCAAAGTCAGGGACTGGGAGGTCCAGATCGAATCCCAGACTTCGCCCGGCAAGGCACAGTTCATATCCAACAACATGTACCCCATCAGAGACAGCAGCGGCAGGGTCGGAGGGCTTGTCGAGATCGCATCCTCCCATCAGGTCAACCTCAATAAGACGAAGACCATCATGGGACTCACTGCTGAACACACATTTGATTCCATCGTGGGTTCCAGCGATGCCATAAAGGACGTCATCCAGCAGGCCAAGGAATACGCTTCCAGCTCCTACAACCTGCTGATCGTCGGCGAGAGCGGCTGCGGCAAGGAGCTCTTCGCCCAGGCTATACATAATTACAGCCGCAGGCGTGACGAGGCCTTCGTAGCACTGAACTGTGCCAGCTTCCCGGAAAATCTCATCGAAAGTGAACTTTTCGGATATGTGGGGGGTGCGTTCACCGGGGCCTCGAAGAATGGTCAGATGGGCAAATTCGAACTGGCGGACGGCGGAACGCTTTTCCTGGATGAGATCGGCGAGCTGCCTTTCCATTTCCAGTCGAAGCTGCTGAGGGTGCTGGAGACCGGCAAGATCACCAGGATAGGCAGCTCGTCACAGACTCCTGTCAACGTCAGAGTGGTGGCTGCCACCAACAGGGATCTGGAAAAGATGATCGACGAAGGGCTGTTCAGGAAGGATCTTTACTACCGTCTGCAGGTGCTGAATATAGAAATACCACCACTGAGGGATCGCAAGGAGGACTTGAAACTGCTGACAGAAGCCTTCTTCAGACAGGCTGCAGAGGCCACCGACGAGGAACAGAAGTCACTGGACGCCGAAGCCGTAAAGAGTCTCGAAGCCTATGACTGGCCGGGCAACGTCAGAGAACTGAGGAACGTCATCCAGCGTGTGACCCTGCTGTCCAAGACGGGTGTCGTGACGAAGGATGTTCTTGAAGCCGCCATATATTCCAAGGGATATTCCCTCAGTCACAGAGACAGGATTCCCGCAGACAACCTGGAACAACCATCATCACCGGCGGCTGCGTCCCCCGGCATAGGCGATCCGGTGACTTTCATCGGCCATGGAAGCAGTTCAGGTGCTGCCAGTCAGGCGACCAGGGCACCCATACCTGCAGAAACTGCTGAAGATCAGCCGCCTGTGAACATTTCTCCTGATGAGATCATCGAATCGCATATGAAGGTGATCGACGCGGCCTATGCCAGCATGCTGAAGGACGTGCTTGCCATCACCGGAGGCAACAAGACCCAGGCGGCGGAACTACTGGGTATATCCAGACGCACTATCTACCGCATGATAGACAAATACTGCTGACAATAACAAAAGTGGCTTCGCCGCGTTTTATCATATGAAACTTTTGTTGATATTCCGGAAATATCGAAAACGATATTTCCTACATAATAAAAACACAGCATCGAAGCGAAGGAGATCCTTTCGATGCTGTGTTTCTGCATTATGCTAATATATCTACATTCTTGTCTTGTATCGTTCTATGTCATCCTGGAGATGGCTGTACTCTATGTCCCTCGCCTTCTCCGGTTCGTGATTCTTTATGGCCTCGAAGAGCTCGCGGTGCTTGACCATGGCTTCCTTCTTGACGTCATCCAGGTTCTCGCTGACCCGGTACAGCGTGCCAACGATCTGCTCGTTGAAAGTCTCATTGTATGCGGTCAGTGCACTTATGATAAGATTGTTGTCCGCAAGTCTCCTTATGTACGCGTGGAACTCGCTGTTGCGTTCCAGGAACACTTCGTTGGAATCGTCGATGCTTGCCTCACACGCCAGCATCCGCTTCTCCAGCTCGGCAATGCCATCCTCATCTATCTTCTGAGCCGCCAGAGCCACCGCTTCAGGTTCCAGCGCACATACGAACTCCCAGAGTTCACGTATATCCGCAAGCCTCAGACTCGCACTGAAATTCCCCTGTCTGGCGATATCCTCATGGCTTTTGACATATGTACCGTGCTTTGTCCTGTGGATGAAACCCTGGGTGTCCAGGATCTTGTAGGCCTCTCTCAGGGTACCGCGGCTTACCTTCAGCCTCTTGCAGAAATCATTCTCGTTAGGGAAAGCGTAGCCGTCGCCGAACTCTCCCGATGCTATCATGTCTCTTATCCTGTCGGCCAGAAAATCTGATTGCGTCTTTATCTCATTGACCACCAGCTTATCCAGCAGCTTTTCATTATCCATATTAAACCATCAACTCCTCACTGCATCATTCAGTCATTGAATGTACTATAATCTATACACACGTTACAGTATAATATATTTACTGTATGGTTGTCAAACAAAAGAACATCTCCCGACCTGAACCCCCGTCACCGGTATGCAAAGTCACCACTTTGCATACCGTGTCTGCTGCGGCTGCACCGCCGCACCGTGCTTATGCTATGTCCAGCGCACCTGTGAGGTATCCCACAGTCTTGTCTATATCGTTGTCCACGTTTATGCCCATTTCAGCCAGCTTGTCTGAAACATCCACCGGAAGTTCGCTGCCGTCCATGGGCTCGTTGAGTCTGCCGCCCATAACGATCGGAACGTTGATGCCCAGATCCTTGAAACGCTTCGTCATTTCTTTGGCGAAGCTGTACGCGATACAGTTGTATGTACTGATGCAGACCGCCTTGCTGCCTGTCTCTATCACTGTGTCACCCGGTTCCTCAACTGCGACATGGATGCATCGGTGCCTACCGTCGAAGGGACTTTGTCGCTGAGCATAGGCTTTCTGGCTGTCAGATCCGCTGCAGATACCTTTGTGAATGTACTTCCGAAATCTACTGCTGTTACATGTTTCATATCCCAACTCCCGGACATAACCCAGGTCTCTTCAGAGTTGTATTGTTTGTTAAGAACTTACCATTTTATGATATACATTGTCGGCTTTTGTTATCAAGTTATATTTGTTGTTTGACAACGATTTTCTAAAAAATCCCCGGGGTGGGGGGGGAATCATGGAAATATCAGGCAATATGTGTACATTTAGCCGCTTATATGTGAAAATGTACACACGTACTGGTTTGCTGTGTTTTTCTCGAGTATAATCATACACGGAGTTTCAGGTATTCCGACCGTTATTATGCATAATTATTCATCCTGATCGCATCACTGGCTCGAAAAACTCGACCCTTTCTGCGATTTCACCATGATTTCATGCTGAAAAGCTCGATCCGTGTACACAAATCTGAGTTTTTTATTGATTTTGTACACACGCTAAGTGGGTTTTGCAGGTGTTTTGACCGGATGTATATTTACTCATCGGTAAATATCTTAAACTCGTGATTTCCGGACATGAAATCACAGTTACCAGGAACGGCTATGGCAACATACTCGCCGGATCTTCGGATATCCTTGTTTGTCCTTGATTCAGAGAACCAGACCTGTCCGGATCCTTTATACTTTTTCCTGTCTCTATGTGTAGGGATATTCCTGCCCCGTTTAATTTTTTCACATATCCAATGCTAAAAGGTTTTGAGTCAACCTGCAATTCTATTGATTGTTTTAGCATAATTATGATAAAACACATGCAAAGGAAGGTGATAACATGAAAATGATAAGGCCTGCACCGGATCTGAGGAATCATTTTGCAGATATTTCAAAAGCAGTACATGAAACCGGAGAGCCGCTGTTTCTTAGAAAAAACGGCTATGGCGATATGGTCGGTCTGAGCATGGAAGCTTTTGAGAAGCTGTATTTTGAAAGCGAGATCTATTTTAAACTGCAGGAGGCTGAGCGGGAAGCCGAGCTGACAGACAAATGCTTTTCATCCAAAGACATACTGAATGATATGAAAGCTGTGCTCGGAGGAGATGATGTCGTATAAACTCGAATATCTTCCGGCCGCAAGAAAAGATATGCTGGAGATAGTAAGATATATAAGCCGGGACATCGGGAATCCGTATGCAGCTGAACGGTTAGCGGTGGCAAAGATAGAAAAAGGGGAAGCTACAAGAGAAATGCCATATATCTGCCCTACCTGTATCCCTCTTCGCCCTCTTGCTCATGAATACCGAAAGGCCATCATAAAGCATTTCCTGGTGTTTTACCGGGTAGATGAAGAGAAAAAACCGGTTTCTGTTGCCATAGTCATATACTCTATACATGATTATGAGCACACAGACATGCTGAATGGAGAACATAACGTCAGAGATAAACAACAGAGGGCGGCACGATGTTAGGATTTGTGATCGATCGATCACAAAAACCTACTCTGCCTTATCTGTGGCCCTTGCGATCCGCTTATATTATTATGTGAGAGTAGAGTTTTTAGGTAAAAACATATGAAAAGCTACTCTATTTCCGGATTTTGGCGGAATATCATGCCGTGTCCGGCGGATCATGAGCTTCTGTCAGCTCAGATAGTAGATTTTCAGCTAAAGAAGTACATGAAACTCTACCATTTGGCAATAGTACAGCGTTCAAGATCATCTGCCTCGGATGCGATGGTAGATTTCTTTGAGCCGTAGCCCGAAAACTCTACTCTGTCCCCTGTGTATAATCTGACAGCTAGATACACTTTTTCCAAAAAAGAAAAAACCGGCCCAGGCTTTTATCTGTTCCGGCAGTTTCTCGTCTGTATGCATATCATCCCGCAAGGATACACATCAGTCATTACAATTCGTTATGTATTTATTATATCACCCTGTGAGTCATATGAAAATATAATGATTTTCTCCTTTCCGTCTCTCAATACAAATAGTTTTCCAAATACTTTTTTCCTTGCCCCTTTTGGTTCACAGTCATTTTGCGGAAATGGCCGTTCCCCTGAGCTATGATCGCAATCTTTATGATCATCGGCTGCTTCCATCGCGTCATCCGTAACTGACATTTTCTGTTCCGCTCCGGCAGCCCTCCGGACTGCCAGCCGTATAATTAACAAAGTTAAGGTCTAATCGTTTGTCAGATATTTAACATTTTCCGTTTTCTATATTATAAGCGAGATTTGTGCTCATTATCGAGTTATATTTGTTGTCTAACAGCGAATATTTTAAAAAAAGTGTGCAAGACGAAATCTTCGATTTCTTTGCACATATGTTGCTGCTATACAGCAACGCATTTGATGTACTTTCGTTGATATTCCGGAAATACCGGAAACGGTATTTCCTTCATAATAAAAAAAGGCGGTGTTCTCGGTGTCCGTCACACCTGAGAGCCCGCCCATGTAATGCTTTTATTTTTTACTGTGCTGTTATGTATGCCTTATCTTTCAACTACGATAGCTGTTCCCTGTCCGCCGCCGATGCAGAGTGTTGCCAGACCAGTCTTGGCATCTCTCTTCTGCATCTCGTAGATCAGTGAGATGAGGATCCTG
>CAJJPZ010000020.1 GCA_905193765.1 uncultured Eubacterium sp. | reverse complement strand
AACACAAGCAGGCGGGAGCTCATCCGGTGACTGCAAGAGGTCTCAGTGAAACCGATATCATGTTCGACCACCGTGTCGATATAGACCGTATACTGGATATCTACAGTCAGGACTATGTGGTCATCGAGGGTCATGCGGAAGCCAACTGTCCAAGTATAGCGACAGGGATAACGACGAAACAGGTGGACAGACAGATAGAAGATCTGACTATAGGCATATCAGGAGTTATATCCAATGAGCTTACAGAGTACAGGGGGTTCCCGGTGATAAATGCCACGACGGATATCGACAGACTCGTGGATCTCATCGAAGCAAAGACACCGGAGCGGATGCCGAATTACAGTGCAGACTGCTGCATGTCCTGCGGTACTGACTGTCGCGGTCTGACAAAGAGGATCCTGGATGGAACAGGAAGCATGTCAGAATGTATCCTTAAAGGAGAGAATGTCCAGGTTTTCATAAACGGGAAAGAGCTGCCGATGGTGCCTTTTGTGAAAAGTATCGTCAGGAGTGTCACTACGTCTGTGATAAAAGAACTCAATGGTTACGAGGACGGATCTGAGATAACTGTGAAAATAAAATAACCGGATCCTGTCACAGATCCGGTGCAGTGAAAACTGTTCTAAACAAGTTTTATACGTTCTCCGTATGGAGAAAGGTGTGTATTGCCGTTGCATATGACAGCGGCATCTTTTTTTGTCATAGATCTCGGTGAGTATCCGCTGAGTTCTTTTGCTCCGTAATCCAGTATATATCGGGACATGGGTGTGCTGGGTCCGAGAATAACAGCATGTCTGCTAAGCTGCAGCAGGCGGGGCAGTGTTTTGTTGATGAATGCTGATCCGGTGATTATGGTGAAATCCATTTCAGGCAGCAGATATTCACATGCAGAATCAGGATAATCCCCGGGGACCGGTTTGCGTTCCAGTACATATACATCTGAATCTGTCAGGAATCGCTCAAGTTTTACAAAATGACCTATGATGGCTACTTTCCTGCCACTGGCTACAGCCTTGTAGTCATCAAAACCGTTTGCAGTAGGGACACAGCCCTTGCGAGTCACCTGTTCAGTGGAATTTATATATGCATTCAGGGCCGCAGTCCCCACTGATGCCTCCATGAAATCCCATGACTTGCACAGTGCAGCCACCTCCTTAAGTGGCCTGCCGTACAGGTATGCAAAATCACGAAGCGGTCCATCCTGCTCATTTACTGTAACCGCTACACCACAGTATTTTCCTGCACACACCATGGTCCATGTCTGACCTACGTATATAAAATCCACATATACATCAAGTTCATCCGGTATTTCATTTATCGTTCTGTTGTAAAAATCCCACATATAAAATCCTCTGTTTCTTTCTTTAAATCAGCATCGTCACGTTTGAATGAAAGTATCCTGCCGCCATACTCTGTAATTAGTTTGTTTCTTAGCTGTAAGTTGTATTCGATAACGGTATTGCTGTAACCGGCAGTCTTTGACATGAAAGATGCTTTTGACTTCAGTTTTATGACCCCGATACATGGTATATCACCGGAAAGTAAATCGTACAGTGTCTCGCGGAATTTTGTATTAAGAAGTTCAGCACCACCGATCTCATCAAGAAGGATCAGCTTCTTTTCTCGGGCAGCATCAAGAAGTCTGATACCGTATGAATCGAATATCTCGGGAAATTTTTCGGAAGTTCCATCTTCATGAATGATGCGGAATATACCAGGCAGTTCACATCCTTCGATGAATGGTATCGTGAGAGGTGTGCTCTCAGCTGGACCGATCCTGTATCCGATGGTCCTGCCATCATCGTTCAGCATGCGCTGGCTGGCGAATCCCCCGATCTGATCTTTATATGGTGCCAGAAGCCGGCGCAGCAGTGTGGATTTGCCCGTTTGTATAGGCCCCTCCAGAAATAAGTGTCTGTACATCGTATTCCTCCATACTTTTGATAAACCTTCACTCTATTATAGTCTATTTTGCCACAAAAGACGTTGTTGAAACAACAGAAAAACGATGTAAAGTTGTCAAAACAACTTCGAAGACGTCCGGAATATGGTATCATACACTGAATCAGTAGATTTCATATGTATCATATCATTTAAGAAGGAAGCTGGAATGAAGAAAAAAATCTATATAGCAGCATTAGTGTCAGTGATGATGATACTGACGCTTGTATCATGCAGCGGCATGAACAGTAAAGCACTGCATATAAACTATGGTGAAAAGGACAATTACGGCACAGGAGATTACCTGTATACAGCGCTGACAGTTACCGGCAGCGGGATGAGCAGAGAAAAAGTATATTCCGTACGGGAACTCGAGGAACTTGCAGAAGAAGACCGGTCGCTGTCGTATGAAGGCACATACAGTATGCTTACAAGAGGTGCGGTATTTTCGAAGCACACTATGACGGGGATCAGGCTTTATGAGTTGCTGGCAGAAGCCGGGCTCGAAGAGAAAGCTGGTGATGACACCGACATCAAAATTGTGTCGGCAGACGGCTATGTCACAGTACTTTCTCTTGGCGAGTTAAGAAACAGTACAGACAACACATACGACAGTATCGACAGTGAGAAACCGGAATCGGAAAAAGTCCCGGTGATACTTGCTTTCGGCAGCGACGGTTATCCGCTGACGGGTCCGGTGGGATCGCGTTTACCGGGGGAAGACGTTCCGGAGAAAGAAGGGTTCGTGAAATCAGCTGAAAATGTAGGCGGACCGGTACGTCTTATAGCAGGTCAGAAATCTGCAGATGAATATAATGCTCCGGACAATGCCAAATGGGTGAGAAAGATCATTGTAGGAAACGATGACCATGCCGGTATGCACAGTGGCAGCGAGGCAGAGCGCAGTGTTCTGAAGGCAGTTGTAAAAAACAGGACCGGTAAGGTACTGGACAAAAAAGAGTTTTCGTATAAGGATATTGAAACTTTTTCTGAAACAGAAGAAAATTATTATGGAGAAAACAACTATTATAAAGGAGTCGATTTGTGGAGTTTTCTGGCAGCTTCCCTTGATTTTGCATCGAGAGAAGGAAGGGTGAAGCTGACCTATTACGACGGTACTTCGGATGAGATAGACATAGCGTATTTCCGCAATCTTAAAGGGGATTACAGCGGATATATAAACGAAAAGGACAGTTTGAAGATAACGAACGTGAAACCAGCTCTGGGATACAGCGTAAACGGCAGCCCTTCAGATAAAGGCGTTTATGCGCTGCTGCCTCAGGCTGACGGATACCTTGACAGTACAGTTGCCAGACCGGTTAGCAGGATAGAGCTGGATCTGACAGGAGATGATGAACTTTCCGAAAATCCTTACGGCGGATACAAGATAAAGTTTACGGGAAGTGGTCTGAAAAAGGAAACTTCACTCACAGTGAATGAACTTGAACAGTATACCGACCTGAGGGTGACAGACGGAGACCGTATGGGTATCTCCCTGGCGGGCGTCCTGGAAGATCTCGGACTGTCTGTTGACGCCGACAAGGTAACAGTGACGGGTGTTCAGGGAAAAACATACACTCTCTCACAGCTTGAGAAGAGCAGAGAGAAACTCATACTGATAACACGTGAAAACGGCAGGACTCCGGAAAAGGGCGGACCTGTAAAGACTGATAGTGTGGAGTGCATAACAGAGATAAAAGTCGGAGTAAAGAAAGGGCAGTGGACTCATGACAAGGCGCCTTTTGATAAATACAGCAAAACGACACTGAAGGTTTCCGGAAGCGGCGTGAGAGAAACCAGGGAATATACACTGGCTGAGCTTGAGAAAAAGCAGAGCGTAAAGGATTCCTTCGGTGCATCAAACGGCATCAGCGGATACCAGGGAGTGATCCTGAGGGAGCTGGTAAAGGAAAATCTGAAAGACGGGATAGACAAACCGGGCAGTATCACAGTCACAGGAAAAGATGGTTACAGTACGACCCTTGATGTGAACGATGTCATGAATGGCATCGAAAGTAAATATCAGCAGGGAGAGAAACGTGACGTCGTCATAGCCTACAGTGTGAATGGAGCGCCTCTGGTAGCTGATGAGAAAGCGGATGGATTCAACGGAGAAAACGGTTTCGGGCCGATGAGACTTGTTGTGGAGAATCAGGTCTCGAAATGGGTCAAGAGCGTCAGAGAAATAAAGATAGGAGAATAGAAAATGAAAAGATTAACAGCAGTATTATTATGTATGATCATGGTATTATCATTTGCAGCATGCGGTGGTGACAGCGGAAATAGCGACCAGGGCAGCGGAGACAGCAGCAAAGCTGTTGAATATAAAGTAGATCCGGAAGCAACGACGCTTACTATATCGGATGGAAGCACTCAGAAAGAGTATACCGCTGATGAACTGAAGAAACTGGGTACCGAGAAAAACACATACAGCGGCAGGAACAAAAAAGTTCAGAACGCCAGATTTTTTGAAGAGTACGAAGGTGTGGATCTCAAAACACTGATGAAGGACGCAGGGTTCAAAACTGACGGTGCAAGTTTCAAAGTAGTGTGCAGTGATGGATACACCAGAGAATACTATGTAGATGAGCTTTACGGCAAATATGCATTTGAGGACAATGATTCTGATAAAAAGAAAGAAGTCGATCCTGTCATAGCTGTTGTTGAACAGGATGAAGACTCCGAGTATCCGTCACCTTTCAAACTGGTCTACGGACAGGCGGATTACGATACATACACTAATGATTCACAGGACTACAACGTGCAGGGCTGGGGCTCATATATACAGTATATCGAAGTGAGCTATAAGTAAAATATCAGAAATGGAAACAGGACATTTGAAATGAGCGGATTTTTTCAGAAATTCACACTGTATGAACTGGTGGTAATGGCTGTGATGGCCGCGCTGGATATTGCGACGAAGCAGATCGTTGCACCGATAGCGCATATAGTCTGCGGACCTTTCGCGATACCCAGCGGAGCGCTGGCAGGCGGGTTCTATATGATGTGGATAGTTATCGGATACGGTATAGTCAGGAAGCCGGGAGCGGCTCTCATAATAAGTACCATACAGGCTCTGCTGGTGTTTTTCACAGGGGTCGTGGGGTCTCACGGAATAATGAGTCTTTTCACATACATATGTCCGGGGATGGCAGTGGAGCTGGTGCTTATCATTACACGTCACAGATGCTGCTGCGCAGGATGCTGCGCACTGGCTGGCATCGCAGCGAACATGACAGGGACAGCATGTGTGAATATCGTCTTTTTCCGTGCGCCGGGGGTATATCTGATACTGGTGCTGGCTATGGCAGCTCTTTCCGGCCTGGCGGGAGGTATAACAGGCTGGCAGCTTATAAAGATATTCAGCAAGACATCGCTGATGTCATCAGGAGGAAGCCATAAATGGAAAGACGACTGAACATATCGCCAAAATTCATAGCAGTACTTGCAATCGTACTGGCACTGATAATAGCCGCTGCAGCATGGATGAACCACAGCAGCGGCAGCGATGGTGACGGAACGGTGCTGTCGGTATGCGTCGATGGTGAAAAGACAGCAGAATACACTCTTTCAGAGATAATGAAGATGGATCTGGAAACGCAGTACGTGAAGCTTCAGTCTGCAAAGGAAGGAGACGAGGAAGGAGATTTCACAGGTGTGCCGCTGGATGAGCTTCTGAAGGAGGCGGGTATCAGCAAATATAAGACCGTAGTGCTTTCAGCGGGAGACGGTTACTCATCTGCTGCAGACAGCGGAGAGGCATCGCGTGTACTGGTGGCATATTCAAGGAACGAAGAAACGCTGGGGTATTTCACAAAAGGCGGGACCGGGCCCATGAGAGCGGTGTTCTGCGATGATACTTACGGGAACAGGAGCATAAAGTATCTGACAAAGATAGACTGCAGGACCGGTAAGTGATTTATTGTAGACAAACACAAATAATTGTCAAAAAGATGGTTGACACTACAAAAAAACCGTGGTAGTATAACACCATACTAAATAACTCAAACCGAAGACGAGGAAGTAAAACTGAGGTACGGTCTCCAAGAGAGTCCGGGGCGGTGAGATCCGGGCAGATGCAGTTTCAGTAAATGGGCCTCCGAGGGCAAGGTGAAAAGCGGTGCTTACATGTGCTGTTCAGTAGCTGAGACGCGAAGCCGGCGTAACGGGCTAAGAGTGTGATGGCACTCTGCAGAGAGAACGTTTTTACGTTAAACAAGGTGGTACCGCAGGCATACGCTTGTCCTTGAGAGAGGATGAGCGTTTTTTTGTGACATAAGCGATTTGAGGCGAAATGAAGTGTTGCGGGAAATGATCTTTGCAGAGACTCTTAAAACAGGAGAAAGGCAGCAGATGACGCTGCAGCAAAGAATGGAAGGAGAACGAAGATGACAGACAGAAAGATCCCTTATAAAATTTACCTTGAAGAAAATGAAATGCCAAAGGCATGGTATAATCTCAGAGCGGACATGACAAATAAACCGGCGCCGCTGCTCAATCCGGGGACACTGAAACCAATGACAGCCGAAGAGCTGGAAGGCGTGTTCTGCAAGGAACTCGTAAAGCAGGAGCTGGACGAGACTACGTCGTTTATAGAGATACCTGAGGAAATAAGAAGTTTCTACAGGATGTACAGGCCGTCACCGCTGGTTAGAGCATACTGCCTGGAAGAAAAGCTGCAGACTCCGGCAAAGATATATTACAAATTCGAAGGAAACAACACCAGCGGCAGTCATAAGCTGAATTCAGCCATCGCACAGGCATATTACGCCAAGCAGCAGGGCCTGAAGGGTGTTACGACTGAAACAGGAGCCGGACAGTGGGGCACAGCATTATCCATGGCATGCTCGTACTTCGATCTGGACTGCAAAGTCTACATGGTAAAGGTTTCATATGAGCAGAAACCGTTCAGAAGAGAAGTCATGAAAACCTACGGGGCTTCAGTGACGCCGTCTCCATCGGACACAACGGAAGTAGGCAGGAAGATACTCAGCGAGCACCCGGGGACTACAGGAAGCCTGGGATGTGCAATATCAGAGGCCGTTGAAGCAGCTACATCAAGAGAAGGATACAGATACGTTCTTGGAAGCGTGCTTTCACAGGTACTGCTCCATCAGACCGTGATCGGACTAGAGACAAAAACTGCACTTGATAAATACGGCATAGAGCCGGATATGATCATCGGATGTGCAGGCGGCGGATCGAATCTGGGCGGACTCATCGCACCGTTCATGGGTGAGAAACTCAGAGGTGAGAAGGATTATCAGATCATAGCTGTCGAACCGGCTTCATGCCCGAGTCTTACAAGAGGCAGATATGCTTACGATTTCTGTGACACAGGCAAGGTATGCCCGCTGCAGAAGATGTATACGCTGGGCAGCGGCTTCATCCCGTCGGCAAACCATGCAGGAGGTCTGAGATATCACGGAATGAGTGCGATACTGTCACAGCTGTATGACGACGGGTTCATGGAAGCGCGTTCAGTGGAGCAGACGGAAGTATTCAAGGCGGCAACACAGTTCGCAAGAGTCGAAGGCATACTTCCGGCACCTGAAAGCAGCCATGCTATAAAGGTTGCTATAGATGAGGCAATCAAGTGCAAGGAGACCGGTGAAGAAAAGACGATCGTTTTCGGACTTACGGGAACAGGCTATTTCGACATGGTCGCATATGAAAAATTCAACTCAGGCGTGATGAGCGACTATATACCTACAGATGAAGAACTTCAGGCAGGCTTCGACAGCCTTCCGGAGGTCGAATAAAAAGATAGAAAATCAAACACGAAAGGAGATCATGTACAGAGGCAATGTACATGTGTGAAGGAAAATGAAGAAGAAGTTTATGGCAGTACTGCTTGCAGCAGTGATGATAATGACGGTGGTTCTCACAGGCTGCGGATCAGACAGCAGCAGTGACAGCGGCGATAAGGAGACGTTCAAGGTGGGTCTGGTACAGCTGGTGGAACATACATCTCTCGATCAGATCAGGGAATCAATAATAAAACAGCTTGAAGACGATGGATATGTGGACGGCAAGAATATCGAGATCGACTATCAGAATGCACAGAACGAGCAGTCCAATCTCAAGACTATCTGCCAGGGATTCGTAGCTGACAAAGTGGATGTGATCGTTGCGATAACCACACCGGCAGCGCAGGTAGCCATGGGCGAGACTAAGGATATCCCTATTATTTTCTCGGCAGTAACAGATCCTGTGGCAGCAGGCATTGTCAAAGATATGGATAATCCAGGCGGCAATATCACAGGAACTTCAGATGCTGTGAAAGTGGATCAGATAATGGAGCTGGCAAGCGAGATAACACCGGGATACAAGACCGTGGGAGCGCTTTACAATTCAAGTGAAACGAATTCTGTTGCAACAGTAAAACAGCTTAAGGAATACGCCAAAGAAAATGATATCAAAGTTGTTGAATCAGCTATAACGAATTCCAATGAGATCCAGACTGCAGCTCAGAGCCTTGCCAAGAAATGCGACATAGTATTCTCACCTACAGACAATACAGTGGCATCATCGATAGCAACAGCAAACGATGTTTTCATCAAGAACAAGATCCCGTTCTATGTAGCAGCAGATTCTATGGTAAAAGATGGTGCTCTGGCAACATCAGGTGTGGATTATGAATATCTTGGACAGGAAACTGCGAAGATGGTTGTGGAGGTATTCAATGGCTCTGATACAGCGTCAATGCCTGTTGAGACCATGGATAAGACAAGCGTTTTCCTCAACAGTGAAACTGCTGAGGCCATGGGGCTGGATATTCCGGAATCTGTAATGAAGAAAGCAACTGATCTTTCGAAAGAAGATCTGTAAAGGGTAGAAAAATGCTTATAGTCATTCTTTTAGAATCATTGGAGCTGGGGCTGATATATTCAATATTGGCCCTTGGCGTATTTTTATCATTCAGGACGCTGAACACTCCTGATCTTACGGTAGACGGCAGCATCGTTACAGGTGCTGCTATTTCAGCTGTCATATGTACAGCAGCAGCAGATATGAGTCCTGCGATGCAGGGCCTGATGTGTGTACTGGCCCTTGTGGCGTCATTCATCCTCGGTATGGGAGCCGGAGCTATAACTGCTCTGCTCAATACAAAACTGAAGATACAGCCGCTGCTGGCAGGTATCCTCGTCATGCTGGGCATATATTCCATAAACCTGAGGATACAGGGCAAGGCCAATGTAAATCTCAACAATGTTCCGACCATATACAGGAAGGTCGGCGATCTGATGAACGGCTTCCAGTGGAGCTCCATAGTTCTGGGGGTCATCATGGCAGCGGTCATAATAATACTGCTCTACGGATTCCTCAAGACAAGGAAAGGCTTCGCGCTGAGAGCTACCGGAGACAACGAGGAGATGGTGCGTTCCTACGGGATCAGCAGCGACAATATGAAGCTCCTGGGACTTTCTGTATCAAACGGCCTTGTGGGTATGGCAGGCGGTATGCTGGCACAGTATCAGGGCTATTCAGACGTCGGCATGGGCGTTGGCATGGTGGTCATAGGTCTGGCGTCGGTAATAATCGGAGAAGTGATTTTCGGTACCAGCAGCCTTATGAGAAGACTCATAGCGGTGGCGCTGGGAGCTGTGCTGTACAGGATGGTCATAGCGATAGCACTTTATATAGGTATGCCGCCGACAGATCTGAAGCTCGTATCGGCAGTTATCGTTACCATCGCACTGTCCATGGGTATGCTGGGTGAGAATTTCTCCCTGTTCAGAAAAAAAGGAAAGGGAGGAAACAGGAATGCTTAAAATAGAGAACCTTGTAAAGACGTTCGGCAGAGGCACTATAAATGAAATGAGAGCTCTTGACGGGATAGACTTCAACGGCAGACCGGGAGATTTTATAACTATAATAGGCAGTAACGGGGCAGGTAAATCAACACTGATGAACTCCATAGCAGGCGTATTTCCCGTGGACAGCGGGGAGATCATACTTGACGGTATCGATATATCAAGGCTGCCAGAGCACAAGCGGGCGAAGTATATCGGCAGGGTGTTCCAGGATCCTCTCAAGGGGACAGCCTACGACATGACCATAGAGGAGAATCTTTCCATAGCATACAACAAGATCAGGAGCAGGGGACTACAGGCCGGTATAAATCGCAGGGATCGCGAGATCTTCAGGGAAAAGTTAAGCCTGCTGGGCATGGGCCTTGAAGACAGGATGAAGGAAAAGGCAAGACTCCTGTCAGGCGGTCAGCGGCAGGCGCTGACTCTGTTCATGGCTGTTATAGCAAAGCCGAAGCTGCTGCTCCTGGACGAGCACACAGCAGCTCTGGATCCTTCAGCTGCAAAAAAAGTGCTGGAGCTCACGGACCGTTTTGCAGGCGAGGACCGCATGTGCACGATGATGATAACGCACAACATGAAGGCGGCTCTGGAACACGGCAACAGGACGATACTGATGCAGAGCGGCAGGATAATGATGGATATAAGTGGAGAAGAACGTGAAGCAATGACCGTCGATAAACTGGTGGAAAAGTTCGAGATAGACAATGACAGGATGCTGCTGTAGCAGGACCTTCAATAATGGCATATTATTTGCATTTGTATTTTTTGTTCAGAAAATATGCAAGGAGGAAGATATGTCTCTCATATGTTACAGGATCTCGATAATATTCGCGATGATAGTCATAGGATTCGTGTGCAGCAAAACAAAAATGCTGCCCTTTGAATCCAATAAATATCTGATAATGCTGATAATGAACATCACAAGCCCCTGCCTGCTGATCACATCCATAAGCCTGATCATATGGCCGGTGGTAACGTTCCTTGCAGTAAACTGGCTTCCTCTTGATGTTTACGTCAAGGCGATGCTGGTGTACGCATCGGCATTCCCGACGATGGTGATGATCGTGGTCATCGCTGCCAGTGAAAAGAAAAATACACAGTTCGCAGCAGAGGCTGTAGCGCTGACAACGATGTTTTCTGTGATCACACTGCCGGCAGCGACGGTGCTTCTGACGATGTATTACGGGATATGATGTGATGCAGTTGTGCAGTAAAGTGTTTTACAGGGCTTTTCTGATGCAGACATACATCGGAAAACCCCTGTTTTTTATTATGTAGGAAATATCGTTCTCGATATTTCTGGAATATCAACAAAAGTTTCATATGATAATATATGGTGAAGCCACTTTTGTTCTAACGGGGGCTATCGAAAGATCTTTTATAATGATACGGAATTTTCAGACTTATCATAAGCACTTTTAAGCGCTGTATTTTTTTTGCTGCAGATGTTATACTGAAATAATAACAGATATGACCACAAAGGATATATTGAAGATGGTAGCTCTTATCAATTATCTACCGGGAAATTCCGGTACAGCACAGTTCATCATACTGCTGGGTATCGCTGATCTGGCAGCGGCAATAACTGCAATAGTGAGGGAGAGGCATACACCATCAGCAGCACTTGCCTGGGTGATGGTGATTTTTATGCTGCCTGTTGCAGGAGTCATACTGTATTTCCTGCTTTCACAGAATGCGGCCAGAAAAAAGATGTTCAGACTGAGCAGTTATGAGGAACAGGAAATCGATGAGAGTCTGAGCAGGCAGATAACAGATATCGAGAAAGGCAGTTTTGATTTTTCAACAGATGCAGGTGATCTCTGGAAAGATATGATACATCTCAACCAGCTTTATGGCAGGGCTTACTATACCCAGGATAACCGTATAGATTTCCTGACAGACGGCAGGGATATGTTCGATGCCCTGATAAGAGACATAAGGAATGCTGAACATACTGTGAATATAATGTTTTTTATAATCAAGTATGATGAAATCGGCAGAAAACTCATAGAAGAGCTGACTCAGAAAGCGCTTGAAGGCGTAGAAGTGAGGCTCTTTATGGATTCTATGGGCAGCAGGCATATAAACGACAAAATGCTGGCTGATCTTTTACAGGCTGGTGGAAGACGATCATATTTCTTTCCCAAAAGGTTAAAGCTTGTAAATATAAAGTTCAACTACAGGAACCACAGGAAACTTGCTGTCATAGACGGAGAAATAGGATATATAGGCGGGTTCAACATAGCACGTGAATATCTCGGCAGGAAAAAGAAATTCGGGTACTGGAGAGATACACATATCAGAATCACAGGTCAGGCTGTACAGGATATAAACGCACGTTTCCTGATGGACTGGAGATTTTCGTCCGGAGAGGATCTGACACTTTCGGAGGCCTATTACAGTCCTGTTATAAAGCGTGGTGTGACCGGGATACAGATCGTGTCCAGCGGGCCGGATTCTCTGCGGGAGGAAGTCAAGCGGGCATATATGAAGATGATAACATCTTCTTCACGTAGCGTGTATATACAGACACCGTATTTCGTGCCGGATCCCAGCATACTGGAATCGCTCAAGATGGCTGCACAGTGCGGGGTGGACGTCAGGCTGATGATTCCCTGCAAACCGGATCATCCCTTTGTATACTGGGCCACTTATGCATATGCAGGGGAACTCATAAGATCCGGAGGCCACGTATATATCTACGATAACGGATTTCTCCATGCCAAGACGATAGTAGTGGATGGAGAAGTGGGCAGTGTGGGCTCGACGAATTTTGACAGACGGAGCTTCGCGTTGAACTTTGAAAGCAATGCCTTTATTTATGACAGGCAGGAAGCTGAGAAGATGGAGCGGATATTCAGGAAAGATATGGAGAGTTGCCATGAGCTGACAAGAGAACTGTACGATGACAGAGGTATATCGGTAAAGGTAAGAGAGGTCGCTGCAAGACTGCTCTCGGATCTGCTTTGATGTATACAGTACAGAATTTGCGGCATAAAACACACAAGCATCATCATAGACTGCATTGATGATGCAGGACGATAAGGTCATATGATAAACTTGTTTCAGACGGAGGTAAAGAATTTGAGACGGAATATAGATTTTACATTTATTCTGCTGATAGCGTTCCTGGCGTACAATTCATTCAGATCAGGCGCTTTCAGCGACCCGATGTCGTGGCTGATAGATACGCTGCTGTATCTGCCGGCTATAATAATAGGATTGTCGTTCCACGAATTCGCACATGCATCGGTGGCATACAAGCTGGGCGACCCGACGCCTAAGATCCAGGGCAGGGTGACTATAAATCCTGCAGCCCATATAGACATAATAGGCCTGGCGGCGCTGATTTTCTGCGGATTCGGATGGGGCAAACCGGTAATGATAGACCCGAGGAACTTCAGGAACAGGAGACGTGACGAGCTGCTGGTATCGCTGGCAGGGGTAGTCATGAACCTGATCATAGCGGTGGTGTTCTCGTTTGTGGCAAAGATAATACTGCTTACAGCAGGGGCAGGATTTGCGACCACGGACAGCCTCGGCATGATAATATGGAAAATGATCAATTACATCATAGTGATAAATCTTGTGCTCATGATATTCAATCTGATACCATGTCCGCCTCTTGACGGTTTTTCCATAATTTCGGAGCTGTTTGATATAAAGCATACCGGATTTTACTGGACACTTTACAGATACGGTGACTGGATACTTGTGGCACTTATCGTATTTGGCATAACCAGCAGGATAATATCGCCTTGCGTGAATTTCCTGTACTACAACATTCTGATGAACTATGTGATTCTATAATGATCGGGGCAGAGGAGACTATGGATTATTTGAAAAAATTAAATGAGGAACAGAGAGAAGCAGCCATGTGTACGGAGGGTCCGCTTCTGATACTTGCGGGGGCCGGCAGCGGCAAGACCAGCACCATGACACACAGGATAGCCTATATGATCGAGGAAAAGGGCATATCTCCGTACAACATACTGGCGGTCACCTTTACAAACAAAGCTGCAAAGGAGATGCGTGACAGAGTGGAGGCTCTCATCGGGTCCGGGATAAACATGTGGATAATGACGTTCCATTCCGCATGTCTCAGGATACTGAGAAGCAACGCTGAGATCCTGGGATACGGCAGGGACTTTGCAGTCTATGATCCTGCGGACCAGAAGACACTAGTGAAGAACATTTCAAAAGAACTCAGCATAGACAGCAAGAAGTACAAGCCTGCGTTCTTTCTCGGAGAGATAAGCAGAGCAAAAGAAAAAGAGATATCTCCGGAAGCATATGCTGCCGTCTATGGAGACGGAATGAAAGAGCGCATAGTGTACCAGGTGTACAGAGAATACAGCCGTCATCTGAAGAAAAACAATGCGATGGATTTCGATGACCTTCTGCTGAACACAGTGAAGCTGTTTGAAAAGGATGAAGCGGTACTTCTCAGATATCAGAACAGATTCAGATACATAATGGTGGACGAGTATCAGGATACCAACCAGATACAGTATAAATTCATAAAAATGCTTGCTGAAGCGCACGATAACATATGTGTGGTGGGAGACGACGATCAGTGCATATATCAGTGGAGAGGTGCTGATATAAGGAACATACTTGAGTTCGAACGGGATTTTCGCGGCGCAAAGGTCGTAAAGCTGGAGCAGAACTACAGGTCAACAGGCAATATCCTGGAAGCTGCACATTCTGTCATTGCCAACAATCGCGACAGGAAAGCCAAGAAACTGTGGACGGATCAGGAGCCGGGAAGCAAGATAACGTATTTCAGGGCTGACGATGAAAGAGACGAGGCCCAGTTCATAGCAAGTGAGATAAACCGTATAAAGGACAGCAGCATAAAGTACAGTGATTTTGCGATCCTTTACAGGAACAATTCACAGTCCAGGACGTTTGAGGAGGCTCTTTCCAGACGGGATATACCATACAGGGTGCTTGGCGGACTGAGGTATTATGACAGGAAAGAAATAAAAGATATAATGTGCTACATGAGACTTGTACAGAACAATGCAGACGATCTGGCGCTCATACGTATCATAAACGAACCGAAACGCGGTATAGGTGGCAGGACCATAGAGAAGCTGCAGACCCTGGCTTCTGTAAGAAACGAAAGCATGTTCGATGTACTTGCGGACAGGGAAGTGATGAGCTCTTTTTCAGCTAAGGTCTCGGCGAATATAGAAGCTTTCACAGCTATGATATCTTCATACAGCGATGAAAAGGATACTATGAAAGTATCGGATCTGTATGATGGCCTGCTGGTGAATTCGGGATATCTCAAGTCCCTTGAGATACAGGAGACCCTGGAAGCGGAAAGCCGTATAGAAAACCTCATGGAATTCAAATCAGTGATATGTGATTATGAGACGGAGGATCCCAATATAACCCTTGCGGAATTCATGGAACGTATAGCGCTCCTTGCAGATGTAGACAATCATGACGCCGATGAGGACGCTGTAGTGATGATGACTATGCACAGTGCAAAGGGTCTGGAATTTCCGTATGTGTTCATGCCGGGTCTGGAAGACGGCCTTTTCCCGGGATGGAGGGCATTTGACCGTGAAGAAGGACTTGAAGAGGAGAGGCGTCTTTGCTATGTAGGCATAACAAGAGCGAAGGAACGCCTGTGGATGACCAGTGCAGCTATGCGAACGATGTACGGCAGGACGGACTATACGAGAGAATCCCAGTTCCTCCGTGAGCTGGACAGCCGTCTGCTCGAGGGAGATGCTGTATATGAGAAGAAAAGCAGGGCGTTCGGAGAAGGCAGTTTCGAATCAGGCGTTTCGGAGAAAACTCCGTTCAGACCTTTCGACCAGCTCAGATACGCCAGACAGCAGACGAAGAAAAATGCAGCGGCTTCTTCAGATGTATTCAGCAGAGGCGATATCGTGGCACATCCCAAATTCGGACAGGGAACTGTTGTGGAGTGCACAGAGAGCGTGGTGACTGTGGAATTCGTATCGGGGACCAAGAAACTTGCTGTCGGTATAGCTCCGATAAAGAAAATATAGATTTTTGATGAAAGAGAGTGTCACATGGGAGACATGAATGAAAAGAAGCGGCGGCTGGAAGAACTGACCGGAACGCTGGGCAGGGCGGCCAGAGCATATTATCAGGAAGACCGCGAAATAATGACAAACAGGGAATATGACGATCTTTATGATGAACTGGAACGACTGGAAAAAGAGCTGGGTATAATCATGGCGGGAAGCCCGACTGTGAAAGTCGGGTATGAAGTCGTAAACGAACTGCCCAAAGAAAGACATCCTGAACCTATGCTTTCGCTTGACAAAACAAAGGATGTGGAGGTGCTGAAAAACTGGATAGGAATCAGAGAAGGACTTCTTTCCTGGAAACTGGACGGACTCACCATAGTTCTGACATATGAGGACGGTGAACTTGTGAAAGCTGTCACCAGGGGAGACGGGACCACCGGTGAAGTCATAACGACCAATGCCAGAGTGTTCGAAAACATTCCCCTGCATATACCTGAAAAGGGCAGGGTAACGCTGCGTGGAGAAGCGGTAATAAGCTACGCCGATTTTGAAGAAATCAACAGGATGATAGGTGATGCCGATGCCAGGTACAAGAATCCGAGAAATCTGTGCAGCGGTACTGTAAGGCAGCTGAATAACGAGATAACTTCAGGCAGGCACGTCAGATTCTATGCTTTCTCACTGGCTCAGAGCAACAGAGAATTCGAATACAGACATCAGCAGCTTGGATGGCTGGAGGAGCTTGGATTTGAGACTGTTGAATATGTGGCTGTGGACATGGATAGTATCGAGGATGCCGTTGCAGGTTTTGAACGCAAAATAAAGGATTTTCCTCTGCCGTCAGATGGACTTGTGCTGATATTCGACGATATAGAGTATGGACGCTCGCTTGGCAGGACCGCAAAATTCCCAAGGGATTCGATAGCTTTCAAATGGAAAGATGAAGTCAGAGAGACACATCTCAAAGAGATAATCTGGAATGCCTCCAGAACAGGTCTGATAAACCCTATCGCGGTATTCGAACCTGTTGAATTGGAGGGAACTACAGTCAGCAGGGCGTCTGTGCACAATCTCAGCATAGTCAGAGAACTGAAACTCGGTATCGGAGACGAGATACGGGTTTACAAGGCGAATATGATAATACCGCAGATCGCAGAAAACCTGACAAAAAGCGGTACTGTATGTCCGCCTGACAAATGTCCGGTATGCGGCACAGGGACTGAGATACGGGACGAAAGCGGAGTAGAGACCCTTCATTGTCCGGATCCAGAATGTCCGGCCAAGAGGATAAAGATGTTCACGCATTTTGTCAGCAGGAATGCGCTGGATATCGAAGGCCTGTCGGAAGCAACACTTGAAAAATTTATAGATGAAGCTATGATAAAAGAACCTGCTGATATTTTCAGACTGCAGCGATGGAAAGAACGCATAACGGAACTGGATGGATTCGGAGAAAAATCTTTCAGCAATATCATAGCGGCTACGGAGAAAGCTCGGCATACTACGCCTGCCCGTCTGCTGTTCGCTATAGGCATACCCAATATAGGTGTGGCTAATGCGAAGATGATTGCTAAGGCGTGCAGGAACAACTGGGACAAAATAACACATCTTACAAAGGATGAGCTGATCGATATCGACGGTATCGGAGAGGTCATGGCAGATGCATATACGGATTTCTTTGATGACGAAGGCAACGCAGCTGTAATCAGAGATCTTATGGATGTGCTGGTGCTTGATGAATCCTTTGAAGAAGCGGATGAAGCGCAGCTGCCGTTTTCAGGGAAGACTTTCGTAATAACAGGCAAAGTTACACATTTTGAGAACAGAGACAGTGTGAAGGCTGCGATAGAGCGTGCGGGTGGCAAAACTGCCGGCTCGGTCAGTGGCAAGACCGATTATCTGATAAACAACGATATAACATCATCCTCCGGCAAGAATAAAAAGGCCAAAGAGCTTGGTGTTCCGATAATTACAGAAGAAGAATTCTTAGAGATGCTAGAGAGGTGACAGTAAATGCTTAAAGCAGGAAAATTAGACAGCGATCTGTTGAAAAAACTGGTATTCGGTAAAATAACTTACAGGAATGATGATGTTAAAGTGAGGCCTGGTATAGGAGAAGACTGTGCAGTCATAGGATTCGGTGAAAATGAATGCATCATGTCCACCGACCCGATAACTGCGGCGGTGAATGATATCGGAAGACTGGCTATACACATAACATGCAACGATATCGCATCGAATGGTGTGCAGCCGCTGGGTATAATGCTGGCAGTGATGCTTCCGGAGGGAACTACGGAAGACGATGTGGCTTATATCATGGGACAGGCCGGTGAAACTGCAGCGAAACTCAGTGTGGAAATAATCGGAGGACATACTGAGATAACACCGGCGGTAAAGCAGCCGGTGATAGTATCGACGGCTATAGGAAAGGCTGCGGCAGGCAGCTCACAGACCGGAGACGATATGGTCCCGGGGGATTATATCATGATGACAAAGTCGGTGGGCCTTGAAGGCAGCGGCATAATCGCCTGCGACTACGGCAGCGAACTTGAGGACGTCATGACAGACGAAGAGATCAGAACAGCAAAGTCGTTCCTGGATCGTGTCAGCGTAGTCAGAGAGGGCGTTGCAGCAGGCAGCGTAGGCACTCATGGTATGCACGACATAACAGAAGGCGGTATCCTGGGAGCTGTATGGGAAATGTGCCAGATATCTCACAGCGGAGCCGAGGTATGGAAGGAGAAAATACCTGCGGAACCGGAAACCTTGAAGATATGCGACAGGTTCGGGATAAATCCGCTGAGACTGATTTCAAGCGGTTCGATGGTAATAATAGTACCGGCAGACAAAAAGGATGACATGATGGCAGCTATGGAGGCTGCAGGCGTGTCGTGCAGCATTATAGGTGCCGTAAAGGAGGAGTCTTTCGGTGTGAAGATGTCTGTTGACGGCGTGCTGGAAGATATCGATCCGCCTTATGCAGACGAGATATATAAAGTTGTTGGCTGATCATGGGTAAATAAATCCTTGACTTAACCATGTAAAAAGTCTATAATTATATAGCATGGAATTGCCTTTTGATGGTTCCGCTTGCATGGTTTGGGTCCTGCGCAATAGGACGCCGTGAACCTTGTCAGGTCCGGAAGGAAGCAGCAATAAGCGGAAGCTCTTATGTGCCGCAGATAAGCCTTCTCCTACGCCTGCGGAGCTTTCAAAGGGCAATTTTATGTATTATTGAGAAAAATTTTTAAGGAGGGACATATGTACACCGCGTTATACAGAGCTTACAGACCAGAAGTCTTCGATGAGATCATGGGACAGGAACATATAGTCAGGATCCTTAAAAATCAGATAGAAACAGACAGTACAAGCCATGCGTATCTTTTCTGCGGTACGAGAGGTACAGGAAAGACGACGACGGCGAGGATACTGGCAAAGGGACTGAACTGCACTTCAGAGGGACCGAGACCATGCGGAACATGCAGCACATGCCGCAGCATAAAGGAAGGCACCTATCTTGATGTCGTCGAGATAGATGCAGCGTCGAACAACGGCGTTGACAATATACGTGAACTCAGGGAGAGTGTCAAATATCCGCCTGCAGCAGGCAGGAAAAAAGTGTATATCATAGATGAGGTGCATATGCTGTCCACAGGAGCTTTCAATGCTCTGCTCAAGACACTGGAGGAACCTCCTGAATATGTGGTCTTCATACTTGCGACAACAGAGCCCCAGAAGCTTCCGGCAACGATACTTTCCAGATGTATGAGACTGGATTTCAAGAGAGTGCCGGAGCAGGTGCTGATAGAAGGTATGCAGGATATATGTTCAAAGCGCGGTATCACCGTGTCAGAGGATGCGCTGAGGATAATCGCGGCGAATGCAGACGGTTCTGTGCGTGACGGACTGAGTATACTGGATCAGTGCATTTCAGGCGGTGAAACTGAGGTGAGCAGCAGGGATGTACTTGATTTTCTGGGCGCTTCGGGAGAAGAGACATTCACCGAGCTGACGGAGCTTGTACGAAAGAGCAAGACGGGAGATGCGCTGGTGCTGGTCGCAAACGCGCTGGCAGACGGCAAGGATGTCAGGCAGTTCATGAGGGACTGGATAAATCATTACAGAAATCTGCTGATGGTCAAGTTCATAAGGAACCCGCAGGATGTCATAAATCTTTCTGTGGAGAACATAGACCGTATAAGGCGCCAGAGTGAGGTGACTGATCTTGAAGATATAAACCGCGGCATACTTGAATTGTCAAGGACGATGCAGGAGGCGAAATGGTCTACGCAGCCCAGGATACTGCTTGAACTGGTGATAGTGAAGCTGTCGTCACCTTCTTTCAGCAGCATGCAGCCGCAGGACAGCATCTATTCAGGAAGAACACCGGTACAGGGCAAACAGCCGCAGGTGTCGGCCGCAACCGGCGGAGAAAGTGTGACGGCGGTAAAAAGACAGGAAACGGGATTTGATGCAGGGTCGGAAGTTACCGGCGTGGAGCGCCAGGCGGCACCGGCAGAAGACGCGGAAAAATCTAATAACGGTTTTGACTGTGACAGCGTGTGGAATGCAGTTTTTCAGGAAGGCGAACATGCGAAGGGAAGCTTTTATATAATCGGCAGCAAGTCGAGGCTGACGGGCATACATGAGCATACCTTCACCGTGGCAGTGACTACGGAATATATGAAGAAGATCGTCGAGAACAGCCGTGAGCTGATAGAACAGCTGATGGAGAAGTATACAGGAGCGAAGCGTGCTATGAATATCGTGGTCGATGGTGAAAAAGACAACGGCAGTGCAGAGGGCATGAGCGTAGAGGATATAGCATCAGAAGCAGGGAAAGCTCTTGGAATAGATATAGAAATACAATGATTTGGAGGAATTTGTTATGGGAAAAGGAATGAGAGCCGGCAAAAAGCCTAAGGCGTCGGGCGCAGGCAATATGCAGAAACAGATGCAGCAGATGCAGGCTATGCAGCGTAAAATGGACGAGGTGCAGGCTGAGATCAATGAAATGGAAGCGACAGCCACATCCGGAGGCGGAGCTGTCACTGTTACAGTATCAGGCGCCAAGGAAATAAAAGATATACAGATAAAGCCGGAAGTAGTGGATCCTGATGACGTGGAAATGCTGCAGGATCTAGTACTCACAGCAGCGAACGAAGCTCTCAGACAGATGGAGGAGATCTCACAGAACGAAATGAACAAATTCACAGCAGGACTGGGAATACCGGGATTTTAAACGATCATGAGATATTATGCGAAACCTCTGAGCAAGCTAATAAACGAGCTGTCAAAGCTGCCGGGGATAGGCGGCAAGACAGCTCAGCGACTTGCGTTCCACATCCTTTCCATGGATGACAGGGATGCCCTTGCGCTGTCCGATGCAATACGTACCGCAAAATCATCTATGAGATACTGTTCTGTGTGCGGCAATCTTACTGATGAGGATCCGTGCGCTATCTGCAGTGATGAAAGCCGTGACATAAGCACTATATGTGTCGTGGAAAGTTCAAAAGACGTCATAGCGATGGAGAAGATACGGGAATACAGAGGGTATTACCATGTGCTTCACGGCGCTATATCGCCTATGGACGGTATAGGACCGGAGGACATAAATCTCAAAAGTCTGATAGAACGACTTCGCGATGAACGCATAAAAGAGGTCATAATCGCAACGAACCCCAATATAGAGGGTGAAGCCACTGCCATGTATATTGCAAGGCTGATAAAGCCGTCAGGGATCAGAGTGTCACGTATAGCTCACGGAATACCTGTAGGCGGAGATCTGGAATACGCCGATGAAGTGACCCTGCTCAAGGCAGTGGAAGGCCGGCATGAACTGTAGGATCATAAAAAAAGTACATACTGCATAGTATTAAAGGACGGTCATATCTGTCCTTTATATTTTTTGACATGGATGATATCAGGGGGGCTGTGTTTATGGATATATGGAGTGGGATCGCTGTTTTTATGGCATATGCCGCGTGCATAATACTTGTCTTTTTTCTGGGAAAACTGCTGTGGATACCTGTCAGGTTCCTGTTGAAAATGGTCATCAGCAGTCTGGCTGGAGGCTTATTTCTTTTGTTATTATCTGCTCTTGGAAGGCTGGTCGGGATCTTCATCCCGGTGAATCTGATCACTGCTGCGATAACAGGTATACTTGGTATTCCCGGAGTCATAGGGATGCTGATATATTTCAATATTTTTTCTCCGTAATGAAACAGTAAAAACTCAAAAACGAGAACTTCTCACAAAATATTGACAAAAATATAGCAAAAGTCCTATAATTAATTATCATGAATTATCTGATAATTGAGTCGAAAATTTTGCTGATATTAAGGAGGACTTTTTTATGTATGCAGGGAAGCGTTGATGTTCTGACAGTATCATAATTGAGAATGATACGAATAATATTGCGCGTAAAAAGCTTATTACATTGCTGTAATGATACAGGGTGATGAGACCTGTTCCTCTCAGCTGTTGCGATAGGCTGAAAGCATTGGACTTATGAGAATTATCAGAGCATTTCGTGTATTAAAATAAGCTTGATTACTTCA
>CAJJPZ010000019.1 GCA_905193765.1 uncultured Eubacterium sp. | reverse complement strand
ATACATCCTGAATTCCAAGGATCTGTGCATGCTTGAACATATACCTGATCTGGCAGATGCAGGCATAGCTTCAGCCAAGATCGAGGGACGTATGAAAAGCGTGTTCTATGTGGCCATAACCATAGGTGCATACAGGAGAGCCATAGACGCTTACTACAGGGATCCTGAAAATTACGTGGATGATCCTGCGTGGATGGAAGAACTGCTGAAGGCAAGCCACCGTGAGTTCACTACAGGATTCTACTATGATAAGCCTACTAACGAAGACCAGAACTATCAGACCAGTGCCTATACAAGAGACTACAGCTTCACGGGAATAGTCAGGAGCTATGACCCTGAAACACATATGGCTGTTGTAGAGCAGAGGAACAAGATGGTTCTCGGTGATGAAATAGAGATATTCGGCCCTGACTGTGACTTTTTCACACAGACGCTGGATGTCCTGCAGGATGAAGACGAACAGCCGATAGCTTCGGCGCCGCATCCTCAGCAGATACTAAGGATAAGAATGGATCAGCCGGTGGCTGAAAAGTATATTTTACGAAAAAGAAAGGAGTAAAAAATGTCATCTGATCCCGGGCCCATGTTGGGACAAATAATTTTATTACTTGTACTGATAATCATAAACGCGTATTTTGCTGCTGCAGAAATGGCGATCGTTTCTGTGAACAAGAACAGGATACGTTCACTGGCACAGGAGGGAAACAAGAAAGCGCAGGCTCTTGCCGGACTCATCGATGAACCCAACAAGTTCCTGTCTTCTATCCAGGTAGTGATCACACTTGCAGGATTCCTGACAAGTGCGGAGGCTGCTGTAAGTTTCTCCGATGATGTGGGTGCATGGCTGGAAGATGCAGGCATACCGTACGGTACTGAGATATCAGTTGTCCTTGTGACACTGATACTTGCTTTTTTCACTCTGATACTGGGTGAGTTACTGCCGAAAAGACTTGCGATGCTCCACGCTGACAAGATATCTATGGGAGTGGTCAAACCTATACTGTTCATTTCGGTCATGTTCAAACCTTTCGTATGGCTGCTTTCTATAACGGTGACTCTGATACTGAAACTGCTGCGTCAGCGTACCGACGTCACCAGCGTCGAATATTCAGAAGACGATGTAGTTTCCATGCTTGAAGCCGGTCAGGAGAGCGGTGAACTCAAGGAAGAAGGAAAGAAGATGATAACCAGCATCTTTGCCTTTGATGACCTGCTGGCGTACGAGGTAATGACACCGAGGACCGATGTGTTCTCCATCGATATCAACGCACCTACAGAGGACTATATCGATGAACTTATGGAGCTCAGGTATTCAAGGATCCCTGTGTACGAAGATGACAGTGACAATATAATAGGCATACTGTATATAAAGGATTATCTCATAAAGGCACGTGAAGCAGGATTCGACAATGTTGATTTCAGGTCGATACTGAGAAAACCGTACTTCGTGCCTGAAACGAAGAATATAGACTCACTCTTCTTCGAACTGCAGACGACGAAACAGCATATAGCCATACTTATAGACGAATACGGCGGATTTTCGGGGATCGTCACCATGGAAGACATAATCGAAGAAGTCATGGGAGATATAGATGATGAATACGATGAGGTGGAGCCTGAGATACAGAAGGTCGCCGATGACACATATATCGTGGACGGCAGCATGGATCTGGACGATATAGACGAAGAGCTGGGGATAGATCTGGAATCCGAAAACAGCGAGACCATAGGCGGTTTTATCATCGACATACTGGGCGAGATACCGGATGAAAACGATACCGGTCGTGAGATCGAATACGAAAACTGCAGATTCAGGATCGATTCTGTCAGAGACAGAAGGATAGAGAAGATAACTATAACAATACTTCCTGTTTCTGAAAACGAAGAAAATGATGATGAGCAGGAGGACGGATCAGAAGAATGATCCCTTTGTACGAACTTTGAGCCGTGAACCCTACAGCAGAATACAGGACCGGCACCGGGAGGAAATTTCCTCCCGGTTTTTTTGTTTTTTGCATCCATCCTTTGTAATAATCGGCGCTCATCTGAATATCTTAGTACAAGCAGATAAACATTCTGTATCAAAAGTATAACGATAAACCAAAGAAAAGAGGTATGGATATGGATAGTAACACAGAGAACATTATAAAAAAACTGCCTGAAAGCCTGAGAAATACCATAAGAGAACTTCCCGACAACATAACGGACAGCTTTGAAGAGATAAGGATAAAAGCGGGATGCGACACATTCATCAAGGGAATGGGACGTGAGATCAGCCTTCATGACGCAGGATCCGTCACTCCGGATGTACTGGATGAACTGGTGAACAGACTGCTGGATTATTCGTACTATGCATATGAAGACGAGCTGTCAAAGGGATATATAACTATAGAAGGCGGACATCGCGTAGGCATATGCGGCAGAGTCACCCTGAGGGACGGTAAAGTCCATCTGATAAAAGACGTCTCGTCTGTCAATATCAGAAGGAGCAGGCAGATAATCGGTGCATCTGACAAGATAATAAACACGGTATGCGGCGAGGATGTCAGGAACACCCTCATAATATCGCCTCCCAAATGTGGCAAGACAACGATACTCCGGGATCTGGCGCGTTCGCTGAGCAACAGGGGCTACCGCGTGGGGATATGCGATGAACGCTCGGAGATCGCAGGATGCTACAACGGCATGGCCAGCTACGACCTTGGCAGCAGAACCGATATACTTGACGGATGCCCCAAATCCGAAGGCATGATAATGCTTATAAGATCCATGTCGCCGGATGTCATCATAACAGACGAGATCGGCCGGGCCGAAGATGTACGGGCTATAGAAGCAGCTCTGTGTGCAGGAGTAAAAACGATAACCACCATACACGGCAGCAGCTTCGATGACGTAATAAACTCGACGGTAGGCTCACTCATCAGAGATCATGTCTTCGAAACGCTTATTTTCCTGTCAGCAGCGCCGACCACCGGTACAGTGAAAAAAATAATGAAGCTGTCAGGTCTTAAGAAAGGAGCATGATATGCTCAGAATTACAGGATGCGCTGTAATATTCCTGTGCTGTACAAGTCTGGGGATGATAAAATCACTGACATTCCGCGAGCGCAGGAAAGAACTCGAAAACACACTTGAACTGATACGGCTCCTGGAGATGGAGATATCCTACAGGAAAGAAACGCTGTACAAGGCATTCGAACGCACATCCCATCTCAAGGAATGCTGGATGTCAGACGTGTTTGCAAGCTGTGCCGGGTATCTCAGAAAGCAGGATACGCTCAAGGACGCCTGGGACAGCGCCATGACTTTGCATATGAGAAGCTGCCCTCTGGGCAGGACGGAAACAGATGTTATAAAAGATATATCCATGGGCCTGGGCAGGAGCGATACAGGCGGACAGGCAAAAGTCTTCACGCCGGCGATACTGCGTCTGGAGAAATGTCTCAGCGAAGCGCGGGAACAGGAACTGAAGCAGGGACGTATGTACCGGGGTCTCGGCGTCGCAGCTGGTATCGCGGCAGCTGTTATTATGATCTGAAAAGGAGTAGTGAGTTTAAATGGAGATAGATATTATATTCAAGATCGCTGCGATAGGCATCGCAGTGGCTGTACTGAACCAGGTACTGATAAAAGCCGGCAGGGAGGAACAGGCGATGCTCACGACGCTTGCCGGTGTCGTCGTCGTCCTGGTGCTGGTGATACAGATGATAAGTGAATTTTTCGATGCTGTGAAAACATTCCTGCAGTTCTGAAGGTGACCTATGGAGATAATAAAAATCATTGCGATGGCAGTCACAGGCGTGGTTTTGGCGTCTCTGATGAAGTCTGTCAACAAGGAAATGTCGATTTACATAATTATTGCTACGGTAATCCTAATATTTCTTTCCGTTGCAGGCACACTTACCGAGATATTCGATTTTCTCGAGAACATTTACAGTAACGTGACATATGGCAGGACCTTTTTTCCGGTAATAATAAAGATACTTGCCGTGGCATACATCACTGATTTCACGTCTCAGCTATGCAAAGACGCCGGGGAAGGATCCATAGGCACGAAAGTGGAATTTGCAGGCAAGATAATGATATTCTATCTTGCGCTGCCTGTGCTGTCAGCGATCCTGGAAATGATAAGTTCGCTGCTTCAGATGTAAGAAATATATCGGGAGGTGTTTTGACTCATGGACTACGAAACAGTAATAAGAGAGCAGTTCGACAGTATGGATCTTTCGGGTCTGAGCAGTCTTATGAAAGAAAGTATAAAAAGCGGCGGACTGTTCGAGAACATGACAGCTGAAGATATAGCATACAGTATGCTGAACGGAGAACCGCTCTTTGACTCCGGAAAGATAATAGAAAACCTCAGGGATCTTCTCCTTATGGAAATACGGTCATCCGTTTTTCTGGGCTGTGAGATAATCGTCATATGCATAATCATCGGCCTGATGACCAGCTTTTCGGATTCTTTCGGCAGCAAAGCTGTATCTTCTGTGGGAAGTATGATATGCAGTTTCGTCATCATCGCTCTATGCATAGGGAATTTTTATCAGACATACAGTTACTGCAGCGACAGTATGGATACCATGGCTGACACGATGCAGCTGCTGCTTCCTGTCATGGTGCCTCTGCTGATATCCATGGGCGGCATATCATCGGGAGGTATACTGGATCCGGTGATAATATCGGCGGTTACAGGTTTCAGTTTTTTCATGCAGCATGTCGTCCTGCCTATGGTATTCCTGTCTGCTGTATTCGTCATGATAAACAGCATTACAGAAAAAGATTATGTAAAGAAACTCTCTTCGTTCATACGCAAGGCTGCGATATTCATAACAGGAATGCTGATCACTATATTCTCAGGGATAACTGCGATACAGGGCTTCGTCACGAAATCGGCAGACGGCATACTGATGAATACTGCTAAATTTTCCATAGACAACTTCGTTCCTATCGTCGGCGGATTTGCAGCAGATTCCCTGGACATGGTCATAAGCTGCATAGGTCTCATAAAAAATGCCGTGGGAGTGGCAGGTATAATCATGATAGTATCGCTGCTGGCGCTGCCTGTCATAAAACTCATGTCCATATGCATAGTTTACAAGATCACTGCAATAGTCGCTGAGCCCATCGCGTCATCCAGTATCTCGGACAGTCTGAATGAACTGGGTAATTCAGCTATGACGATGACTGTGATACTGGGGCTTGGTGCTCTGATGTTCCTGGTATTCATAACGATACTGATAGGGATGGGAGGCGGTACGCTTTGGAAATGATCAGAGAGTGGGTCAGCAATCTTTTCATCGTTATCGTGTCGCTCACTTTTATTGAAATACTGCTTCCTGACTCATCAGTGAGCAAATATCTCAGATTTATTTTTTCACTGGTGATAATGGCCACGGTCATTTACCCACTGGTGGATTTAATAAGTAATATTAAATGAAAGTGTAAATATATATTTATAAAGGGGGAAACCGGTTTTGCTGGAAAAATTCAAAGACAGAGAACTGAGAGACAAGATCGTCAAAGTCATCATAGTGCTCATTGCAGGTATCGTGATCCTGCTGTCATTCGATGTGTTCACCCAGAGCAGGGACGGGAGACGACAGATCGTCGACGGTGACGGCGGCACTGAAGCTGAACTCTGCACCATACTCTCTGACATCGAAGGGGTAGGCGATGTGGACGTCATGCTCCAGTACAATGATGATTCATGTATTTCCGGAGTCATCGTAACAGCAGAGGGCGCAGGTGACCCTGTCGTAAAGAATGATCTGATAAATGCAGTTAAAGCTGTTTTCAGCATATCCTCCGCAAATGTGGAGGTTTTCGAGAAAAAGAGTATTTCCGGATACGGGGAGGAGAATTCCAATGAAAAGTAAAAAGTCTGTTTTCACATTCCTGAAAAACAACAGAAAGAAGCTGTCTGTCCTGGCAGCTCTTATGATATGCGTCGGAGTGTACGCCGCTGCAGGCGGTGCGTTTCCCGGCAGCAAGAAAGTCAATGAAGATGTGCCGCTTCACGACGGAGACGTCCTTGTCGACAGTCTCAATATAAGTGAAAGCGATCCTTCGGACAGCGGATCCTCAGACAGTGACGGTAAAAAGGATGAATCATCACTTGTAACTTCGGATGATGTTTCCGAACTCAAAAACACAGATACATATTTTCAGGAGCTGAGAGCGACCCTGGATATGGACCGCAACAAGATAATATCCATGCTGACGGAATCAGAGTCTTCTGCATCATCCAGAACGGAAAAGGAAAAAGCCACTTCGGAAAAAATAAAGCTGCTGGGATATATGGAACAGGAAAAGACCCTTGAAACACTTGTAAAGAACAAGGGACTTCCGGAAACGTTCATCGTCATAAGCGATACAGGTGTCAATGTAACAGTCAATACAAAAAAACTGGATCAGCAGATGGTCACCAGGATATGTGAGATCATCATGCGCAATACAGGCCGTGAAGCAGGCGAGATAGTGGTGCAGGACGCATCCTGAAAACAGTGAAAATGATAATATCTGATTGACATGAGAACTCATTGTGATATAATCATTGTCAAGATATATGTACATATCATATTCAAGATAATGTTCGTTGAAAGAGAGGCAAAATAATGGAAAACAAAAAAACCGCTATCCTGGTCGTTGATATGCTCAATGATTTCGTTACAGGCGCACTTAAGTGCGACAGAGGACTTGCAATAGTTCCGGCCACTGCGAAGCTTCTGAGAGAGGCTCGTAAAAATGATGTAGCCGTGATATTCTGCAATGATGCTCATATCAAAGGGATCGATCAGGAATTCAAGGTATGGGGTGAACATGCAGTTGCAGGTACACCAGGAGCGGAAGTAATACCTGAACTGGAACTGTGTGATAAAGACTACGTGGTTCCAAAGAGGAGGTACAGCGGATTCTTCCACACTGATCTTGACCTGCTGCTGAGAGAACTCGGCATTGATACTGTTATAATGACAGGGCTCCATACACATATGTGCGTAAGGCATACCTCTGCTGACGCTTTCTGCCTGGGTTATAAGGTGGTCGTTGCATCGAATGCCACAGACAGCTTCACCGAAGAAGATTACAACGGCGGTATAGAATATCTCAAGGCTGTATACGGAGCTGAAGTATATACTGTGGATGAACTTGTAAAAATGTTCGAAGAATAGTCATTGAACAAACACCTCGTATTTAGTATAATTAGATACGAGGTGATTTTTTATATGAACACATCGAACCAGAATGCAGACGGGATCGTCAAGATCTCTGATGAAGTAATTGCCGTTTGTGCGGTCAATGCCACCTTGAAGACTAAAGGCGTGGCTAATCTGTCAGGCGGTTTTTCTAATGCGCTCTCAAAAAACATACTGGGCAAGGAACTCATGTCTAAAGGTGTGAAGGTCAGCCAGTCGGAAGAGGGCGTCGAGATAGATGTTCACATAACAGTGAAATACCATGCCAGGATACCTGCCGTCGCATGGGACATACAGGAAAATGTAAAGAACGAAGTACAGTCTATGACAGGGCTACCTGTACGAGCCGTGAATATACATGTACAGGGTGTCGAGATACCAGACGGACCTGAATTTATACCGGAAGGAACAGAAACAGATGACAAGGAATGAAGCAAGGGAACATATGATGCAGATCATGTACGAGATGGATGCAGCGAAAACGATGAACAGGGAAACAGCTGTCCGTCTTGCAGATGAAAGACTCCAGGGCAATCATAAGAAAAGAGGCGAGGATCTTATCTGCAGTATCATAGATGATCTTGATGAAATAGACAAAAGGATAAACGCCAGCAGCAGATCATGGACGACTTCAAGGATGCCGAAAGTCGATCTGGCCATCATGCGTCTGGCCGTAGGAGAGATAATGTACGGGGACAGCAGCAGTGTGCCTGCCGCTGTTGCAATAAATGAAGCTATCGATCTTGCCAAGAAATACAGCACTGAACGTTCATCGAAGTTCATACATGGTGTACTCGGAGCGATAGTGAAATCAAATGAGTAAAACATGCCATGTACTCGGGATAGATACCAGTAATTATAAGACTTCGGTGGCGGTTACAGACAGCAGCGGGAACATCGTATGCGATATACGCGAGTTCCTTCAGGTGAAGACAGGTGAAAGAGGACTCAGACAGTCAGACGCTCTGTTCCAGCATGTGAAGATGCTACCTGTCCTGATGGAACGTGTGAGAGGACAGTTCAGCGACAGCTTCGATGCCGTCGCATACTCATCAAGGCCGCGGCCTGCTGATGGATCGTACATGCCGGTATTCCTTGCCGGCAAATGTGTTGCTGAAAGCATATCAGCTGCGCTTGGTATACCTGTATTCGCATATTCTCATCAGGAGGGGCATATAGAGGCAGTCAAGGCATTCTCACCTTTTGCAGACAGCAGTGAAGTACTCGCATGTCATTTCTCAGGAGGCACATGCGAGCTCCTCAGGGCAGCGGCGGTCAGCGGACTACGCAGCCACGGTGCAGGCAGTGCATACGATATAGAAATAATCGGCGGATCACATGATATATCTTTCGGACAGGTCATAGACAGAGCCGGAGTCATGATGGGCATGGATTTCCCTGCAGGCGCGTATATGGATAGAAAAGCGCTGGCAGCCGGATACAGCAGCAAAGTGCTCACACCGGTGAAAGTGAAAGATGCATGGATCAATCTGTCGGGTATCGATACACAGATGAAAAACATGATAGAAGATACCGCTGAGGATGAAACAGATCCTCTCGTAAGAGAACTGTTCGAACGCATGAGCGATGCTGTGTTCAGGATGCTCGTGCAGGGGGCGGAGAAGACCGGCATAAACAGGATACTGATGGCCGGCGGGGTCTCAGCCAGCCGTTTTATCAGAGCTCATACAGAACGCAGGGCGAGATCTGCCGGGCTCGAACTTTTTTTTGACGAAAACGATCTGTCACAGGATAACGCGGTAGGCGTCGCTATTCTCGGAGGTAAGGAAATATGGGGCTGAAACCTGTAAAAGTATCACAACTCAACAGCTATATCAAGCGTGTGCTGCAGACCGATCCCATATTAGGCAATGTATCTGTCATAGGTGAGGTCTCGAATCTCAAGTTCCACGGATCAGGCCATGTTTACTTTTCCCTGAAGGATGAGAGCAGCAAAGTCAACTGTTTCCTTCCATCCAGTCTCTGCCACCTGGCTGATGAACTCCGGGAAGGGACTGAGATAACAGTGAACGGTTATCTGTATCTTTATGAACGCGGCGGAAGCTATTCACTGAACATAAGGGACATCAGGATAGCAGGAGAAGGCGAACTGGCAGTCAGATTCGAAAAACTCAAAAAGAAGCTTGAAACCGCAGGATATTTTGACAGGGAGCATAAGAAAGACATTCCGGCGTTTCCTGAAAAAGTCGCCGTCATTACATCTGCTACAGGAGCGGCTGTACGCGATATACTGAAAATAATAAAGAACAGGAATGACTTTACAGACATACTGATATACCCGGTCCTTGTACAGGGACCTGATGCGGCAGAGGATATATCGTCTGCCATATATGATATAAATGAAAACCACAGAGATGTCGATACGATCATCACAGGCCGCGGAGGCGGTTCGATGGAAGAGTTGTGGGCATTCAACGAGGAAATAGTGGCTGAAGCTATATACAGATCGCAGATACCTGTCATATCTGCTGTAGGTCACGAAACCGATTTTACCATCGCGGATTTTGTTGCAGATCTCAGGGCTGAAACGCCTACAGCTGCAGCTGTTGCAGCAGTGCCTGACACCGGAGTGCTCCGTGAGGGACTGCTGTCCTGCAGGAATGAACTGGGTCGCGAGATGATGCTGGTGACAGACCGCAAAAAGAACGCTGCCGAACTTCTGGATCCGGTCGCTTTCGGTCGTGATATACAGGGCAGGATAGCCATGGGGCAGCTTCGCGCAGACGCTCTTGCAGGGTCTTTGAAGGAATCTGTAGCTGCGATGCTGGCCGGTCTTGGCAGCAGACTGGATGTGGCACATGAGACTCTCAGGGCGTCTGATCCGGCAGCAATAATGGAACGCGGTTATTCCATAGTGAGAGACGGCCGGGGCAATATAGTGAAAGACCCGGAAAGAGAACTTGCGAAAGATGATATGATAACGATCGAATCTTCAGGCGGCAGCGCTGAAGCACGCATCACGAAACTCGGAAAGGATCAATGGTATGGCCGAAAAGAAAAGAAGCTTTGAAGAATCGCTTAAAAAGCTGGAAGAAGCATCCGAAAATCTGAAATCAACAGACATTTCACTGGAAGATGCGATAAAATGTTACGAACAGGGAATAAAATATTATAATGAATGCAGAGAGATCCTCGACAACGCTAATCAGAGGATCGAAACAATCAACAAATGATACAGCAGGGAGGTCGGTATTATGAGAGACTATACTTTTGACGATTACAAGAAAATGATAGAGGAACATCTGATGGATTTCATGCCTGATGTCGACCACAAGAGCATCACACTTTATGAATCCATGAAATACAGTCTGTCCGCAGGCGGCAAAAGGATAAGACCTGTTCTGCTGCTGGCAGCCTGTGATTTCTGCGGAGGTAACGTGGAGGAAGCGCTGCCATATGCATGCGCGATAGAATACATCCATAACTATTCTCTTATCCACGACGATCTGCCTTGCATGGACAATGACGAGTTGCGCAGGGGCCAGCCCACAAACCATATAGTGTTCGGCGAGGCCATGGCAACACTTGCAGGAGATGGACTCCAGTCTGCTGCATTCGAAATGATGAACAGAGATATGCTGCTGTACTTTGACAATGCAGAAGCTCTCAAAAGAAGGATCCGTGCATCATATGAAATAAGCAAAGGTGCCGGATGCAGAGGGATGGTTGCAGGTCAGGTTGCAGACATGGAAGCTGAAGACAAGAACTGTTCAGGAGAAATGCTGGACTATATACATATAACCAAAACAGCTGCTCTTATAATAGCGGCAGTGAGAGCAGGCGCACATCTCGGCAGTGCCGATGATGAAGTCCTCAGTAAACTGACTATATATGCAGAAAATCTCGGTCTGGCATTCCAGATATGTGATGATATCCTGGATGTTGAAGGACAGGAAGAAGAGATGGGCAAGAAATCAGGCGTGGATGCAATAAACAAAAAAGCCACATATCCTTCTCTCTACGGTATCAAAAAATCGAGAGAGCGCCTTAATGAACTGACACAGATGGCAATAGCGCCGCTGGAGGATTACTACTATAACGCAGAAGTTTTTACAAAATTAGCACTTGAACTGGCAGTAAGAGGTAAATAAAATGAGTCGTTTTCTGGAAAAGCTTGATTTTCCGAATGATATAAAGACAATGAGCTATGAGGATCTCGAACTCCTCTCCTATGAAATACGGGACTTCCTCATCGGATCGGTATCCCGGACAGGAGGACATCTGTCATCCAATCTCGGTATAGTCGAGATATCGCTGGCAGTGCACAGGATGTTCGATCCTCCCCAGGACAAGCTCATATGGGACGTCGGGCACCAGACATACGTGCACAAGATCCTGACCGGAAGGATGGACAGGTTCCCAACACTGAGGAAGTTCAAAGGGATGAGCGGGTTCCCTAAAACCGCAGAAAGTGAATATGATCTCTTCGATACAGGTCACAGCAGTACATCCATTTCCCTTGGTCTTGGTATGGCGGCGGCGCGCGATCTGAAAAAAGAAGACTACCATGTCGTATCTGTAATCGGAGACGGCGCGATGACCGGTGGTATGGCCTTTGAAGCACTCAACAATGCCGACAGCAGGATGATAGTGATCCTGAACGACAATGGCATGTCCATATCCCCCAATACAGGAGGTCTTTCAAGGCACTTGAGCAAACTCAGAAGTTCAGGAAAATATCTTAACATGAAAGCCAGGATCAAGAAGAATGTATCCAGACTTCCTCTGGTAGGCGAAAGCATCGTTGCAGGCATGCAGCATGCCAAGGACTCTATAAAATACGCCATGATCGATGGAATAGTTTTCGAGGCCCTCGGAGTGAAATATTTCGGTCCTATAGACGGGCACAATATAAAAGAGCTGTGCGAGACCCTTGAACTTGCAAAAAACGCGAAGGGTCCTGTACTGATACACGCTATAACGCAGAAGGGCAAAGGGTATACGAAGGCTGAAGACAACCCGAATGTATATCATGGCGTCGGTCCTTTCGATATGGAAACAGGGCAACTTCTGAAAAAAAGCATAACACCGTCGTATTCAGGTATATTCGGCAATAAGCTGATCGAGCTTGCAGCGAAAGACGACAGGATAATTGCTGTGAGTGCAGCGATGACAGAGGGAACAGGCCTTGAGAAATTCAGCAGGGAATTCCCGAAACGCACATTTGATGTGGGCATAGCTGAAGAACATGCAGTCACATTTGCAGCAGGACTTGCAAAAGCAGGCATGAGGCCTTTTGTTGCAATATATTCGACATTCCTGCAGCGCGGATTCGATCAGATCGTGGAGGATGTATGTCTCCAGCGTCTGCCGGTTGTGTTCTGTCTGGACAGAGCCGGGATAGTAGGCGCTGATGGTGAAACACACCATGGCATATTTGACCTGGGATACCTGAAGCACATACCCGGAATGACCGTGATGGCTCCGAAAGATGGCAGAGAACTGACGCAGATGATGGATATGGCGCTTACGCTGGATACACCATGCGCCATAAGATATCCCAGAGGCAGTGCGCCTCAGCTGGGATTCGACACAGAGCTGGAATACGGCAGGTCCCAGAGACTTGTATCAGGCGGTGACGTCGTAGATATCTGGGCACTGGGATCCATGGTGGAAAAGGCCCTCGATGCTGCAGAGATGCTTGCAGATCACGGCATCGATGCAGGCGTGGTCAATATGGCTTTTGTCAAACCTCTGGACACAGACATGCTGATAAGATCCGCCGGACAGCATCGGCTTATAGTGACACTGGAAGATAACCTCCTGCTTGGCGGCGTCGGAGAGGAGATAGATTCGATACTTGTAAACAACGATATCAGGGTCGTCAATATAGGATGGCCCGATTCATTCATAGAACACGGCAGCAGCGATGAACTATACGAAAAGTACAGGATGGACGCTGCATCGATAGCAGAAAGGATACTTGAAGAACTTGAAAAACAGGCTTGATACGGTACTAACCGAAAGACAAATGTTCCCGTCCCGGGAGAAAGCCAAGGCTTCGATAATGGCAGGCCTTGTGTACGTAGACGGTCAGATAGCGGACAAACCGGGCATGCCGGTCAGCGATGACGCTGAGATAACCATAAAGGAAATCCTTTGTCCGTATGTGAGCAGAGGCGGCCTGAAGCTTGAGAAAGCTCTTGAGCTATTCAACTTCTCACTTGAAGGTGCCGTTGCCGCCGACATAGGCGCATCGACAGGAGGCTTCACTGACTGCATGCTGCAGAAAGGCGCATCGAAAGTCTTTGCGATAGATGTAGGCTACGGACAGCTGGACTGGAAACTCAGGAACGACGAAAGAGTCGTCAATATGGAGAAGATCAATGTGCGGTATCTTGATATAGATTCAGTGGGAAGGGATCTTGACTTCATAAGTATAGATGTATCCTTCATATCACTGAAGCTGGTCTTTCCTGTAGCATCCCAGTTGCTTTCGGATGAAGGATGCCTGGTGTGCCTTGTCAAACCGCAGTTTGAAGCAGGCCGTAGTCAGGTGGGCAAAAAGGGCATAGTCAGAGACCCTGCGGTACACAGAGAGGTCATCGAGAATGTGATCGCCTACGGTATCGAAAATGGACTTTACAGCCACGGTCTGACATTTTCACCTGTAACAGGGACAAAGGGCAATATAGAATATCTTTTATATATGCGCAAAACACCTTACGACGGTATCATAGACGTCGAAAAAACAGTAAGATCCTCCCATGAGGAGTTGATTTGAAAGGAGATATATTAATGAAACTATCAAAGAGAGTACTGTCGATGCAGCATTCACCGATCAGGAGATTCAATGTATATGCTATAGAGGCAGAAAGCAAAGGCAAGAAAGTTTACCACCTGAACATCGGCCAGCCTGATGTCGAAACACCTGAATGCTTCATGGAAGCCATAAAGGGTTTCGACAAGAAAGTCATAGCATACGCTGAATCAGGCGGCATAACAGATCTGCAGGATGCCATTTCCGATTACTTTAAACAGTACGGCATGGACTACGGCAGAAAGGACATCATAGTTACCAACGGAGGTTCAGAAGCCCTGACTATGATATTCATGTCCATCCTCAATCCTGGAGATGAAGTCATCATCGCAGAACCGTTCTACACGAATTATCACACATTCGCAACATCCGTAAGCGGCAAAGTAGTTCCTATCACTACAAAGGCTGAAGACGGATACAACTATGCCAAGAGAGACCTCATCGAAGCAGCTATCACGCCTGATACAAAAGCGATATGCTGTATCAGTCCGGGAAATCCTACAGGAAGAGTTCTGACACTGGACGACATGAAGCTTATCGGTGAGATAGCAAAGGAACACGATCTCTGGATCATCGCAGATGAAGTTTACAGAGAGTTCGCATATGACAACAGAGAAGTGACTTCATTCGGTATGATAGACGATATCAGCGACAGAGTCATAATCGTAGATTCTGTTTCAAAGAGATTCTCAGCATGCGGTGCGAGAGTCGGCTGCGTAGTCAGCAAGAACGCAGAGCTGATGGACGGCATAATGAAGATAGCACAGGGAAGACTCTGCTGCCCTACACTGGATCAGGTCGGAGCTGCTGCTCTCTACAGACTGGACAAGTCATACTATGACGAAGTGAAGGCTGAATATGAAGCAAGAAGAGATGTTGTATACGAAGAACTCATGAAGATACCTGGAGTTGTCTGCCAGAAACCTGGCGGAGCATTCTACATGACTGCAAAGCTTCCTGTAGACGATGTGGAGGACTTCCTGATGTTCCTGCTTACGGAGTTCGAAGACAACGGCGAGACTGTTATGTTCGCTCCGGCAGAAGGTTTCTATGCGACACCGGGTCTTGGAAAAGACGAAATGCGTATAGCATATGTCCTTAACCAGGCAGATATGAGAAGAGGCGTTGAACTTATCCGTCTCGGAATGGAAAAATACAAAAACAGATAAAAAACATACGGCATAACGGAGGAATTATAAATGGCAAAAACACAGAAACTATCACCTATGATGCAGCAGTATATGGATATCAAGGAAAACTATCGTGACTGCATACTGTTTTTCAGACTTGGTGACTTTTATGAAATGTTCTTTGATGATGCCACGACAGCCTCCCGTGAGCTGGAGCTCACACTTACCGGAAAAAACTGCGGGATGGAGGAAAGGGCGCCGATGTGCGGCGTTCCTTTTCATTCCGCTGATACCTATATTTCCCGCCTCATAGAGAAAGGATACAAAGTCGCCATATGCGAACAGACGGAAGACCCTGCAAGCACACGCGGTATAGTGAAACGTGAGGTCATCAGAGTCGTTACTCCGGGAACTGTACTGAGCAGCGGCATGCTCAGGGAAGATGAAAACAACTACATCGCTTCGGTGGTTTCTGATGAAAACGATACCGGACTTTCCTACTGCGACATATCCACAGGTGAGATATCACTCACACTGATAAAAGGCGGTGACAGAAGGAACTCTCTCATCAACGAACTGGCCAGGATAAACGCGAGAGAAGTAATCATGAACGACGAGACCTGGCAGATCAATGACATAGATGAAATAAAGCCTGTGACAGAGGCTTATTTTAATATAATCGGCGGAGAATATTACAGAGCTGACGCGATAAGAGACACCATAAGGAAACAGTTCGATGTGACAGCTCTTTTAGGCATAGGGGTCGAAGAAGATACCGCAGCTGAAACTGCGCTGGGATCACTTCTGCTGTATCTGCTGGATACTCAGAAAAACGACCTCGCACATATAAAAACACTGAATACATATCATATGGGCAGCGCCATGGCCCTGGACAAGGCGACCATCCGTAATCTCGAACTTACGGAGACTTTGTTTGATAAGAAAGTCAAAGGATCGCTTCTGGGAGTGCTGGACAGGACCAGTACAGCCATGGGGTCACGAAAACTCAGACAGTGGATAAAGGATCCACTGAACGATGTGACCGGCATCAACATGCGCCTTGATGCTGTTGATGTGCTTTGCTCCGATGTGATCATGAGGAACAATATCAAAGAATATCTGAAGAGAGTATACGACTTTGAACGTCTTACAGGCAGGATAGCCTGCGGCAGCGCCAACGGCAAGGATCTGATAGCGCTCAGGAACTCATGTGCAGCTCTGCCGGACATAAAGGCCGAACTTTCATCAGCCGGTTCGCAGCTTCTGGCTGAAACCAACAGCAGCATGGATACCCTGTCGGGAGTATACTCGATGATAGACAGCAGCATCGTGGAGGATCCGCCTTTTACTATAAAAGAGGGCAATCTGATAAAGGAAGGGTATTCCGAAAAGCTTGACGATCTCAAGTATTCCATAAGCGACGCCCGCAACTGGATCGCAGGACTTGAACTCAGCGAAAGAGAACGTACAGGTATAAAAAATCTCAAGGTAGGATTCAACAAAGTATTCGGATACTACCTCGAAGTCACAAAATCATATTATGATCTGATACCCGACAACTACATACGCAAACAGACCCTTGCGAACTGCGAACGTTTCATAACTCCGGAGCTTAAGGAAACCGAACGTCTCGTACTCAATGCCGAGACCCAGATAAATCAGCTGGAGTATGAGCTTTTTACCGAGATAAGAGCAAAACTCAGCGGATACATATCTGTCATCCAGCAGACATCAAGAGCCATATCGACGCTGGATGTACTGACATCCTTCGCAGAGGTCAGTGACCGCAGCAACTACACACGACCTGTTGTGGACAGCAGCGATGTCATAATGATAGAAAAGGGACGCCATCCTGTTATAGAGCAGACTATCAAGGACGGCGTCTTCGTAAGCAATGATACATATATAGACAAGGACGAGCAGAGCCTGCTGCTGATAACAGGGCCTAACATGTCAGGTAAATCCACATATATGAGACAGACTGCACTGATAGTACTGATGGCGCAGGCGGGCTGCTTCGTACCGGCAGATTCCGCCAGGATCGGAGTGTGCGACCGCATATTCACCAGGATAGGCGCATCTGATAATCTTGCGCAGGGACAGAGTACGTTCTTTGTTGAAATGAGTGAACTGGCGTACATACTGAATACCGCAACGCCAAGAAGTCTCATAATACTTGACGAAATCGGACGAGGGACAAGTACATACGACGGACTCTCCATAGCGTGGGCAGCCTCCGAATACATATCGGAACCTCACAGAAAGATCAGGACGCTGTTCGCGACACATTACCATGAAATGACCGCCCTTGAGGACGAACACCGCGGCATAATGAACTTCAATGTGGATGTGGCTGAAGAAAACGGCAATGTCGTTTTCCTGCACAAGATCGTACGTGGAAGCGCCAGCAGAAGCTACGGCATACATGTTGCCGATATAGCCGGCGTACCTCATGAACTTCTTGAAAGAGCCGGAGAGCATCTTGCAGAGCTTGAAGGCGGGAACACTTTCAGCAGAAACGATATGACCTGTGAAAAGCATGATAGCGTACATGAGGATGAACAGGAGCAGCTTTCCCTGTTCGCACAGATACCTGATCCTGTCACCGAAAGGCTCAGAAATCTCGATCTGATGGATACGACGCCGTCACAGGCACTGAAAATACTGGAGGATATTAAAAAATATCTATGATAAGAGTACTGGAAAAAAAAGTCGCTGACAAGATAGCTGCCGGAGAAGTCGTTGACAGACCGGTATCCATAGTCAAAGAACTTCTTGAAAATTCAATAGATGCAGGGGCTGACAGCATAACTGTCGAGATAAAAAACGGAGGCAAATCGTATATCCGCGTGACCGATAACGGTTGCGGTATAGATGCGGGTGAAACAGCTCTTGCTTTTACACGCCATGCCACCAGCAAGATCACTGAAGCGTCCGATCTGGATGCAATATCGACGCTGGGTTTCAGAGGCGAGGCACTGGCCAGCATATGCGCTGTAGCAAGAGTTGAACTGGTGACCAAAACGCCTCAGGCGAAACTGGGGCATCGCATACTTGCGGAAGGCAGTGAAATAATCGAAAGCACCGGTACAGGATGCCCGGATGGTACGACTATAACTGTGAAAGACCTTTTTTATAATGTGCCTGCAAGACAGAAATTCCTTTCATCCGACAGCGGCGAAGCACGCCGTATAATCGATCTCGTTTCCAGGATCGCGCTGTCCTACGGCGATATAAGGATAAATCTGGTAAACGGAAGCAAGCGTGTTTTCTCCACTCAGGGACGCGGGAATATACTGAACAGTATCGCTGCGGTATACGGCAACGATACGGCAAAGGATCTGCTGCCGGTGGACAGCAGCAGAGACGGATATATAATACGCGGGTTCGTATCCCCGCCGTCAGATTCACTGTCGTCAAGGAGCAGACAGATCTTCTGCGTGAACGGAAGGGTGGTTTCCAGCAAGGTGCTTGAAAAGGCCCTTGACGAGGCTTACAGAGAAAAGATGTTCCAGGGAAGGTTCCCGCTGGCGTTCCTGTTCCTGGCAATGCCCCCGGAGAAGCTGGATGTGAACATACATCCTACAAAAAAAGAAGTCCGGTTCGACGATGACTTCGAAGTTATGGATTTCGTACGGAAAGCAGTCGTACAGGCATTGTCTGTAAAAGCTGCAATCCCGGAAGTGACATTGGAGCAGAAGGTCATTGAAAACATCGGATCTGAAGTATCTGCTCAGGAACCATCCGGGGACGTCCGCGAACCCGGATCTGAGTCCCCGGGGAAGAAGATTGCAGAGGACACAGAACAGGTTGACATAAATAAATTACTGTCAGAACTAAGGCAGAAGAAAGAAAAAGAGAACGCTGTAACAGATGTACATGCAGAATTTACAGAAACACCTGCATCAACGCATCGCATACCTTCTGAAGGTATATCTGCAGCAGAACACTGTCCTGCTGTGATGGAACCGGAAACGGCTTTATACAGGCCTTTTGACATAGAATCCCTGAATACTGTCACATCAGTATTCAATACGTACATAATCGCTACAGACAATGACAGCATGTATCTCATAGATCAGCATGCAGCTCATGAGCGCATAATGTATGAGAAGCTGCTGTCACAGTACAATTCATCTGAAAAGCTCAGACAGCAGCTGCTCATTCCATTGAACTTCAATGTTTCGGCGCAGGTCGCAGGTTCAGAAGATTCCTGGCATGATCCTCTGCTCGCCATAGGATACGAAATAGAAAATTTCGGCGGTAGGAACTATCTTGTAAGGGCTATCCCTGCCTTCATGTCTATGGAGGAAGCGGAGAGCTTTCTTGCAGATGTATTCGCATCTCTTGAAGACAAGCCGGATCTTACAAATACAAAGATACTGGAACGTATCATAATGCGTTCATGCAAAAGCGCCGTGAAAGGCGGAGACATACTGAAAAAGGAGGAGATAGACGCACTGATGGACTCTTTGAAAAAATGCGTGAATCCTTTTTCCTGCCCTCACGGTCGCCCTACATTCATAAGAATGACGGAATATGAAATAAGAAAGATGTTCAGACGTGTCTGACATATGTATATCGGAGAGGTTGTGACAATGAGGAAAATAGTAGTGATAGCAGGACCTACTGCAGTGGGCAAAACAAGCTTTGCTATCAGAGTATCGGAGCTTTTCAACGGAGAGATAGTTTCCTGCGATTCTATGCAGCTTTACAGATTCATGGATATCGGAAGCGCCAAGCCTACACCTGATGAACAGCAGAGAGCCAGACACCATCTGATCGATATGATAGATCCACGGGATGAATTTTCCGTGGCACAGTATCAGAAGCTTGCAAAGGATGCCATAAACGATATACTGTCGCGCGGAAAACTGCCCGTGATATCCGGCGGAACAGGACTTTATCTCAACTCGCTGCTGTATGATATGGACTTTTCTCCGCTATCCGGTGACAGGGAATACCGGCAGAAGCTGGAAAAGGAGGCTGAAGTAAAAGGTGGCGCTTATCTCCATGAGATGCTGAAGATACAGGATCCTGACGCAGCGGAACAGATCCATCCCAATAACACCAAGAAGATAATACGTGCACTGGAGCGTCTTAAAGACGGCGAAGGCCGTATACGCAGATTCACCGATGTCACGAATGAAACAAAGGATTACGAACAGCTGCTTATCGGACTCACACGTGACCGGGCCCTGCTTTACGACCGCATAAACAGACGTGTGGATCAGCTCGTACATCAGGGACTTGTGGATGAAGTCAGGATGCTGATGGATATGGGACTGACGAAGGATGATATCTCCATGAAGGGCATCGGATACAAGGAAATAATGGAGTATCTGGAAGGTAGTATTCCCTTTGAAGAGGCTGTGGATAATGTCAAAAAAAACACGAGACATTATGCTAAAAAACAGTTAACGTGGTTCAGAAGATATGATAAAATGAGATGGTATGATATTTCCGAGAATGCGGATGAAGAGAGGGCACTGCAGGATATAGAGAGATGGCTGGCGAAAAAGATATAAAAATCAGGAACAGAAGCGACAAGCCTGACAATGTGATTTCAAATGAACATAAAATAGTATCTGAATGCGAGGCAATGCAGAGTCATCTGCCGGTATTTATGCGGAGTTTCTTTATTTATCTGAAAGGAAACGTTCTTCCCAGGACACGGCTGGCATATCTTAATGATATAACGTTTTTCTGCAGATACCTGACAGAAAAGACGGCTATATCTGATGCATCGGAGATACATGATATAACAAGACAGGAATTCAACAGGATAACGGCTGCGGATGTCAATGAATTCATCGACTACTGCAGGCAGTATACAGTGGAGACCGAAAAGGAGATACTGGTATACGAGAACAGCAATAAAACGCTTGCACGCAAGAAATCATCGCTGTCGGTGATGTTCAGGCAGCTGTATCGCGACGGCGTGATGGAAGAAAACATAACCGACGGCTTCAATCCGATACGTGTGCCCAAGGCTCAGGAACGTGAGATCAAGGTGCTGCAGGATGATGAAGTCATGGTGATGCTGGATGCCGTATCCACCGGCGATCATCTTTCTCCCAAGCAGAGGCAGTACTGGGAAAAGACGAAGAGGAGAGATAAAGCCATACTTATCCTGTTTCTCACATACGGACTGAGACTTTTCGAGCTGCAGCAGCTGAATGTTTCGTCCTTTAATTTTAAAAGAGGTGAATTCAAAATCTACAGAAAGCGTGATAAAGAAGCAACTATGCCTTTGAATCAGTCGGTGACCGAGGTCCTGGAGGATTACCTCGAAAATGAAAGGGCCGCCGAAGACAGGATAAACGAAGAAGACAGGGATGCTTTATTTTTATCTCTCCAGGGCAGGCGTATGACGGAACGTCAGATACGCGAACTGGTAAAAAAATACACATCGATAGGAATGGCAACGTCAGCAAAGGCTGGGTACAGTCCTCATAAACTGCGTGCCACAACAGCAACAAGCCTGATAGGCAGAGGAAATTCTATCTATGACGTCCAGGCGCTGCTTGATCATGATCAGGTAACTACTACACAGCTGTATGCCCGTCATAAGAAGAACATCAAGCGCGACCTTGTAAGGGATATGGAATGGGAACTCGAACGAAAGGAAAGGAAGTAATATATATGAAACGTTTTTCAGTCATATTTTTATCATTAATATTCACAATAGGTACTATGGTCACTTCAATACCTGTTTCATATGCGTATCCGTATGACGGGGAAAATACCACGACGGATGAGAACACGACTCAGCTTCCTGAAACCGACCAGACAGATCAGACGACTGACCAGCCGTCAGTAACTGATGGTACAGTTGAAGACCCATCCGCAGATATATCTGGCGACGGACTTACTGATACGACAGATGCCCCTGCAGATCCGTCTGTGAAGGACACTTCATGGTTCGATTATACATCGCCGAAGAAATCATATACGATTTCCACAGAAGGAGAACTTCTCGGTCTTGCGAGTCTCGTCAATGAGGAACAGACCGATAACTGGAAGCCGACAAGAACGGAAAACTTCGAAGGTGTGACATTCACGCTGACGGATGACATAGAGCTTTCTGGCGAATGGGAACCGATAGGTTCAGACGAGTCGTACAACTTCGCCGGCATATTTGACGGTGATGGTCATACCATAAGCGGCATCAGCATAACGAACAATTCACCGAATACCGGGCTGTTCGGATATCTTGCAGGTGAAGTTCGCAATCTGGATGTTGAAGGTAATATAAAGGTAAGCACAGGTTCCTGTGGAGCTGTGGCAGGCATCCTCACCGACACAGGTAAAATAACGAACTGTACATCCAAAGTGACTATTTCAGCAGGAAACAAGACAGGCGGCATCGCCGGATACAACAACGGCGGTACGATCGAGGAATGCACTAATATAGGAAATATCTCCGGAACTTTCAAAGTAGGCGGAGTCACCGGAGAAAACTGGGGCGGCACCATCACAAAATGCCGTAACCTTGCAGAAATAACATCAT